>JASLXP010000629.1 GCA_030740295.1 Planctomycetota bacterium | reverse complement strand
GTCCGCCAAACGGTCCCAATTGCAGTCGGCATATCGCATCCTGGTTGCTACGAGCGAGAAACAGCTCCACGGGAACGTCGGCAACAAATGGGACAGCGGCAAGATCGAGTCCGGCCGCTCGGTGAACGTCGAATATCGAGGAAAGCCGCTCTCAAGCGGTGAAAAGTGCTATTGGAAGGTCCGGGTCTGGGACAAACAGGGCCAGCCATCGACTTGGAGCCGGCCGGGCAGCTTCGAAATGGGGCTCTTGGAACCAAGCGACTGGAAGGGCCAATGGATCGGGGTCGCGCCCCCCACCCCGCCTGCCGAGCATCTGGACGATCAAAAGCCGGGACGGCGCAATGTTGCACTGGCTGTAAAGGTGTCAACATCATACGTCTCGAAGCATGAGACCCTTGACGCCATCAACGACGGCTTCAAACCGGCCAACTCCAATGACAAACGCTACGGCGCCTACGGCAATTGGCCTCAGAAAGGCGTCCAATGGGTTCAGTACGAATGGCCCAAGTCGGTCCATGTCGACAGTACTGATGTGTACTGGTTCGACGATGAAGGCGGCGTGCGGTTGCCCAAGGCAGTGCGAGCTCTCTACTGGGATGGCAAGGCTTTCATGCCGGTCGAGAATCCGGTCGGCCTGGACGTTGAAGGCGATAGGTACAACACCACCACTTTCGATGAGGTCACCACCTCGAAACTCAAACTGGAATTCGACTCCGGCGAGGCTTCCACCGGCATCCTTGAATTCAAGGTCTACGACGCCGGCAACTCCCCGAAGTTCCCGCCGACGAACAAAGTCAACCGCTTCGTCGCGCTTGCCAACGCGGCCGTCGCCCCCTCGCCGCTGCTGCGTAAGGAGTTCGCCGCGACGAAGGAGGTCCGGCAAGCGAGGGTCCACATCTCCGGCCTCGGCTGGAGCGAACTGTACATCAACGGCAAGAAGGTTTCCGACGATGTGCTTTCGCCCAATCTGACGGATTATTTCCAGGAGGTCTTGTATCGCACCTACGACGTCACGAGTTTCCTAAAGTCGGGCGCGAACGCGGTCGGCATGATGCTGGGTAACGGTTGGTATAGCGCTACAAGCGTACTGCCGTGGGTAAAGGGAGGGCCATGGGGTGATGGACCGCGCGCTATCCTGCAGATGACGGTCACCTATGATGACGGGACGGAGGAACTCTTCGTTACGGACGAAACCTGGAAGGCATCCACCGGAGCGATAGGAGCAAACCAACTCGTCGCCGGCGAAGCGTATGACGCCCGGCTCGAAAAGCCGGATTGGAACACGGCCGCCTATGACGATCGTCAATGGAGCAATGCCGCGGTTCGTCCGGCACCCGAAGGCGAGTTGAGAAGTCAGCTTGTCCCGCCCATGAAGGTCCAGGATGCTCTTAGGGCGATCAAGATGACGAAACACGCCGATGGCGGCTGGTTGTTTGAATTTGACCGTTATTTTAGCGGCTGGGTGCTTCTGAAAACCAAGGGCAAAGCCGGCGCTAGGATCACGATCCAGTATGAGTCGATACCCACGGGCTGGACGGTGGGCGAGAAGGATACCTACACGCTCAAGGGCGATCCGGACGGCGAAACCTACGAACCGCGTTTTACGATTCACTCTGTCCGCTACGTGCGAGTCGAGGGGCTCGAAGGAAAACCGACACTCGATACGCTGCAGGGTCGGGAGGTCTACAGCGATGTCGATATGCACGGCAGCTTCAACTGTTCCAACGATCTTCTCAACCAGATTCACGGCAACATCCAGCAGACGCTCAAGGTCGCATTCAAGGGGTTCGTTCTCGACGGCCTGCACCGGGAGCCGATATTTTACAACGAGCCGGCAAGCTATTTCGGAACCCTGTCGGCTCGCAAGCACATGCCAAACATGTGGACCGAAGTCGCACGCGGCATTCCCCTGGCCGGGTCCGACAACGGCGACCTCTCGGATATCGTGCCCAGGCTGCCCGGGATGAACCGACCATCCGACGTTTCCCAGAATGCCGCTTATCCGATGCTCATATGGTATCTGTACCAATGCCACGGCGACAAACGTCTGGTCGAACATCATTGCGACAGGGCCAAGGCCTGGGTCGACTTCATCGGGCGGGAGTTGGCCGAGGATAATCACATCGTCACCAAAGGTTCGCTCGGCGAACACATGCTGCCCGGCCGTGAAGTCGGACAATGGGAATTCATCAGCAAGGAAACTCCCAAGGATTTCATATGGACCTGTTTCTATCACCACAACACACGGACGCTGGCGAACATGTGCCGGGTGCTGGGAAAGAAAGAGGAAGAGGAACGTTACGCGAAGCTGGCTCAAGAGATCCGGGCCGTGATCAACAAGACTTGGCTCGAGTCCAAGACGGGTCACTGCGCAACCAAATCGCAAACGTCCGAGATCATCGCCCTTGCGTTGGAGATTGTGCCCAAGGCCAACAAGAAACAGCTCATCGCGAATATCGCCAAGACGATCACTGGACCTGACGGGGGCAAGCTGCGGGTGGGGCACGTAGGCCTGCCCGGCTTCATGGAGTCGCTGGTCGAAAACGGTCTTGGCGAGGTGGTCTACAAAGCGGTAAACACCACTGAATTTCCCGGCTGGGGCTACATGATTGCCCAGGGCGCGACCACCGTGTGGGAAGGCTGGAGTCTAAGCACGAAGGTGGAAGAATGGAATAATCACATCTATCACGCAGAAGAGAGCATGACAATGCTCGCCGGGGTGGGCAGGCTCTTTTACGAGTCCGTCGCGGGCATTCAAGAGCCCTCGTACTACGGGAGCCGCAAGTTCGGGCCCGGGTACGCCAATTTCCAAATCAAGCCCCACGTGCTCGGAGACCTGACGCACGCCAGCGCTTCGATAAAGACTGTCAGAGGCGTCATATCATCGAGCTGGAAGAAGACGGATGCTTCGCTTGCATTGGAAGTTACGATTCCCGCCAACGCGGCGGCCAAAGTGAGTGTGCCGACGCTCGGCCTCAACGAGTTTGCAATTACCGAGGGCGGAAGAGCCATTTGGAAGAACGATTCCTATATCGATGGTGTCGCGGGAGTTGCCGACGCCCGCCGGGATGCCGACTGGGTCACCTTCGACGTCGGCTCTGGAAGCTATCGCTTTGAGCTGCAGAACTAATCTCATGTGGATCGATAAATCGATACAAGTTCCGTATCCCAAAGGTTATTCCTCGTCGCCGCCGAGGGGGCCGCGATTGGAATAAAAAAGCTACTATTTGAGTGGACAGAAAGACCCCTTGCCAGCTTGCCTGGCAGGTGAATCAGGTTGAATGGTTAGAAGGGGAGAATGAAACGGAAAGACCCCTTGCCAGCTTGCCTGGCAGGTGAA
>JASLXP010000628.1 GCA_030740295.1 Planctomycetota bacterium | reverse complement strand
CCAATGAATGCGATTTTAGGCTATGCACAGATTCTGATGCGAAAGCAGACGCTTGCAGAAGCAGATCATCGGGCAGTTGAAACAATCCAACGGAGCGGCGATCACCTGCTCAAGCTGATCAGCGATGTGCTGGATATCTCTAAGATCGAGGCGGGGCGACTGGAGCTTCAACCGTCAGACTTCGATTTGCAGGCGATGGTGAATACTCTGAACCACATGACTCGCATTCGCTGTGAGGCTCTTCGGATTGGCTGGCAGGTGGAGACACCTGAGAAACGTCGGATTCCGGTGCATGGAGACGAAGCCAAACTGTCGCAAGTGTTGATGAATCTGCTCTCAAATGCGGTGAAATTCACGGAAGAGGGTGGAGTAACGCTTCGCGTTGTCGATGAAGGATCGGATCGATATCGCTTTGAAGTGAAAGATACGGGTCCCGGTATTCCGGAAGCGGATCGAGAGAAGATATTCGAAGCGTTTACACAGTCAGATGTGGGCATTCGAGAGGGAACCGGGACGGGATTGGGTCTTTCGATCTCCCGCCGTTTCCTCGAACTGATGGACAGCGATCTGGAGCTGGATTCGACTTTGGGTGAGGGATCGATTTTTTCGTTTGTGGTGGCTCTGCCACCTGCACAGGGTGAGGTTGGGGGAGCAGACGTGGACACCGCCCACGTGCGTCGTCTATCTGATGGTGAACAGGTGTCTGCTCTCATTGTAGACGACGTGTTCGAGAACCGGGAGGTGCTTTCGGCATTTTTATCTGATGTGGGTGTGGATGTGAAGGTGGTCGATGGCGGAGAGGCCGCGCTTGACACACTCAAAAGTGATATACCAGACATCGTGTTCATGGACATCCGGATGCCCGGAATGGACGGGCCCTCGACAGCTCGAAGGATCTGGGAGGCGCACGGTCGAGATGCGATGAAAGTGGTTGCCGTGTCTGCATCGACGCTGGATCACGAGCGTCAGGAGATTCTGGAGCAGGGCTTCGACGACTTCTTACCCAAGCCATTTCGTGCAGAGGATGTCTACGCGGCGTTGGCGGATCAATTGGGTGTTGCCTTCGAGCGTGACGAGGTCGAGACGGTGTCTGAGACAGCCGTTGACCTTGCGGGTGTGGTTGTTCCTGTAGACCTTCTGGAGAAGATGAAACGTGCGGCAGAGATTTTCAGCGTGTCGGAACTGGATCGTTACTTCGATGAACTTGAGGGGCTGGGCGAGAAGGAGCGATCCCTTGCTGCTCATCTGCGTGAGCTGCGACGAGGACACGACATCGACGGCATCTTAAAACTGCTTGAATCCTTGTGATGCGTGTTGCATGATTACAACTTCAGCCAGATAGAGGCTATCAGACAGAGCCAATAACATAGAAGGAATAGACGAGGACGCTAATGAATCGCAATAGCAACTCGGACGTCAAAATTCTCCTCGTAGATGACGAGCCGGCCAACCTGGACATGTTGTGCGATCTGCTCGAATTACACAGATACGATGTGCTGCTCACGCCCAGCGGCAAGCTGGCGTTGCGCACCGCAGCTCGGGCAATCCCCGACCTCATCCTCCTGGACGTCATGATGCCCGAAATGGACGGGTTCGAGACCTGCCGCCGGCTCAAGGAGGATCCGAAAACGGCGTCAATCCCGGTCATCTTCATCACCGCTATGACCGGCGAATCCGACATCGTCACGGGATTCCGTGCCGGCGGCGTGGACTACATCCCGAAACCGTTCAAAGATGAGGAAGTGCTCGTCCGGGTTGAAACGCATCTGCGACTCAACCGACTCACACGCGAACTGGCTGCAAAAAACGGTGAACTCGAGAAGAAGAATGAGGAACTCGAATCCGAGATTGAGCAGCGGAAGAAGCTGAAGAGCCAGCTCTCGATGATCTCAGAACGGGAGACCGAGCAGTGGGGCCTTGAGGGATTCATTGGCGAAAGCACGACCATTAAGAAGATTTTCGAAGATGTGAAGTTGATGCAGGAAAACGTTGGCACCAGCGTCCTGATCACGGGCGAGACCGGAAATGGCAAGGAGCTGATCGCCCGTGCCATCCACTACGGCAGTCCAAGACACGATGGCCCCTTCGTGCCAATCAATTGCAACGCCATCCCTGGCGAGTTGGTCGAATCCACGCTCTTCGGCCACGAGCGCGGCGCGTTTACGGGCGCCAACACCGAACGTGCTGGCTGCTTCGAATTGGCCAACGAGGGCACCCTGTTTCTGGACGAGATCGGTGACATGCCCCTTGACGCTCAGGGCAAACTGCTCCGAGTCCTGGAGGACGGCGAGGTCTGGCGCGTGGGTGCCCAAAGGGGTAAACGTGTGGACGTCCGGGTCGTGGCCGCCACCAACGCGGACCTTTCTCTTAGGATCGATGATCGAAGATTCCGCCAGGACCTTTTTTTCCGCCTGGCCAGGTTTACGGTTGCCGTGCCGCCTCTTCGTGACCGCCGGGATGACATTCCACTCCTTACCGAGCATTTTCTCACAACGCTTGCAGCGGAGATGGGGCGCAAGGCACCCGAGCTTGGACAGGACATCCTCGACCGTC
>JASLXP010000627.1 GCA_030740295.1 Planctomycetota bacterium | reverse complement strand
GATCTCCCTAGTCTTGCGCACCATTTCGTTAAAATCCAATTCCAGATTAACCGTCACCTGCGCGCAGGAAGGACCCAGCACTCGCAGTGAGTTCATCGCTTTGGACGCCAGATATTTCTCATAGGCTTTCTTGAATTCAAGACGATCCCCGCGCTCCGCACTGCGGGAATCTGCGCCCCCTCTGAGTTCGCCGTATTGGTCGGAGATGGTGACAGCTTCAGCGGCGAGACCTTCCTCCGCGCCCGCGACGAGATTGGCAATGCCATTGAGTTGCCGTTTCGAAAGCTGGCCGCGCAGCATCAGCATGACGGAAGCTTTCGCCGGCGTTGTGTCTCTGAATGCACTCGGTCTGCTGCCGGTAATGAACACGGTCGCCTTCTGTACCTGCGGATACTGGCGAATCGTCTGTGCAAGACGCTCTTGAACGGCCTGCCTCTTGAGATGCTTCATGCCGGTTTCAGATGCTAACACTCCCGGCACTTTCGAGACGTCGAAGAGATCATTCTGGTGAGGCAGCGCCTCCTGTTCGGCCAGTTGCAGATGGAGCGCATCGCTGTCGGTGTCATCAGAGATGAGAATGGCCTTGCCTTTATCAACGATCTTGAATTCCACTCCCACCTCACGAAGTGCCCGGGCTGCGCTGACCGCATCTTTAGTATCGAGGTCGTGCAGGAACACTTTGTAGGAGATCGCCGGCCTGAAAAGATCCAGCGAGAAATAAATCAGGGCCGCGCCAAGCAGGACAACGGCCGCCCTTTTCTTCGTGAGGGGTGAGAGGCCATCCCACCAGGAGTGGATTCTAATAAGCTGTTTCTGCATCTGTTCTCCTAAATAGCTCAGGGGTTCGTCGAGCCGGCCTCCCGACAGAGGGGCTCTGCCGAAGACACCGACTGATCAGTACAGTCATTCAGTCACAGGTGAATTGTTGACGCCGCGGGTGTCAGAAGTCGCAGCCCGCAATTGCGAACACCGTGCCGCAGCCGCTTGAGACGGCATGACTCAGATTCCGCACGAAGTTTCTGGTCTGAAAAGTCAGGCCCTCGCATACATCCTTGCAGGCTGGATCAAGTTTGTGATGAAGGTGCAGAGCCGTTGCGCGAAAAGGGTGAAATTTTAATCAGACAATCTTCGCCCAGAACATCGTGGACCAGGGCAACGTGGTTCTTTCTCTTCGTCGTTCTCCTCGTCTTTCTCCTCGTCCTGATCTCAGATTTTTCCGGAACAGAGATCAGAGTCTCACTCTATGACCTCTCCGCGCCGTGCGAAGATGTTGGGGTGCTTGCTGGGTGCGCCAACTCCTCGCCGGGAAAGCGGCTGAAATGGCCGAATTCGGCCATTTCAGCCACTTTCCCAAACTTGCGCTGTGGGCATTTCCTTATCCCCTTCGCATACGTAGCACAGGTCTCCAGACCTGTGATCCTCTTCCTCACAACTCTGGAGAGTTGTGCTACCCGGACTGAAGTCCGGGGCTAATTGCCGTCGTCCCTCCGGGGCTGAAGAACGGAAAGCCAATCGCGCTTTTTACTGGCCACCCGGGCTACCGGCCGCAGATTCCATCGGCGACGGTGTGATCAAATGCCAGCATCTCTGTCCCGTCGCAGGACCGCCGAGCAAATGAAATGTTCCCCCACGTTGACGTCTGGCCGAATTCCAGGTCCGCATCGAACTCGGTATGCGAGATACAGACTTGGTCTATGCAGTCTGGAAACTTCAGTTGGATGCCCGATGCCTGATACGGATCGGCCGGCTGGCCGTTCAATGTCACCGGGATTCGTTCCACATCGGGCTGTTGCTTTTCGGGTGCGAGAGGGACGATCGCCCAGGTCAGACAGTCCGTCTTCGTTCGCTTTCGGTATGCGAAACACGGGTAGTTGGCCGGGTCGAGATTCTTCTCCTCCATGAAAGCAGTCAGGCCATCGTTCGTCACCGGTTCTGCTGTCACTTCGTCACCCTTCGGCGGATAGATGGCGAGCGCGGCACCGCCGTCTTCGCCCAGGAATATCATCCGGCCGTCCAGCCGGCCCGGCACGCACCCGTGGAAATAGGCGGTCACGCTGTTCTCGACCTCTGAATCCAGCCAGTCAAAGACGAGCCAATACTGCGGAGATGATTTGATGAAGAGGATCTTGCGTGCATGAAGCATCTGGTGCCCCGGGTACTGGCAGTAGCCCTCGTGCACGCCATGGAAGAAATCGTGCGTGGGCGTGGTCAACCACCGGCGGACAGCAGGGATCGCATAGCCTTGCCAGCGCCATTCATTGACTATGGGCGCCTGCTCCTTCCCGTCCATGGTGAGACAGGAGTGCGCCTCGGTTTTCTGGTCGTATTGTCGCCCGGGGGAATCCCCGTAGGGTGCGCAGCCCATCTCGCCGACGAAGCGTGTTCCCTGTGCGTGGATGTCGAGCGAAAACACCTCGTTGTGCCCGTGGCTGGTGACAATGGGGCCCCGGTCTGCGGCAGCCACTGCAAGGTAGCATGCCTCGGGCCTGTCCGAGCTTCGCAAAGCCGCGTAGCCTGTAGGACCGAACAGCACGGAAACCAGGTTGGGGTCTCGTTCCCGGGTCTGAGCGTAGGTCGCGGCACCGGCCATACCCACTGCCCAGAATGCGCCGGAAGGAATCTGGCCAGGAGTCTGAGTTTCGTTTCCCGGAAGATGCTTCCGGCATCGCTCGGCATACCACTTACATTCGCGGTCTCCGGTAAGCGCGGAAGCAACTGAAGCCAGGCTGGTCAACCCTCCAGGACTGTGGCCACCGTCGCCGAACGAAGGCAGGCCGCCGGACGGGCTCATCAGCTTCAGCAGAAAATGGGTTGCCCTGAGCAGGCGTTCAGCAAAGCCATGCGACAGGGGATAACCATTCCTGTGTGCGACGAGATAGAAATCCCAGAGGCCCATCAAGGAACCGGACTGGTAACCTACGGCCGTTTCCCGTGCGCCGCCGTCCGCCTTGTAGTGTCCCCGCAAATGCTCCTCAAAGATCCCCGCGCCTGTCCGTGCGAAAAAGGCGGAGCGGCTGAATTCGGGGAAAAGGAGGCCCGTGAAGGGCAAGACCTGAGTGCCGTGCAGATACCAGTTGTGCCCTTCAGGGCCGAGATGGATCTGTCTCCACTTGGACGTGTGTTCATCCCAGGCATCGTCGGTGATGGCATGAAGATGGTCCAGGAAAGCGATGCGTCCTTCTGTGGTGAAGCCGGGGCAGTCGAGCAGGAGAAAGTAGGCGTCGAGCTCAAGCGCGCCCTGCGCGGCATTGAAAGAGCCCCAGTTGAACATCTCACCCGTAGGCACCGTGTAAAACCGCTCGAATGCATTCCCGTACGCTGGATCGCCAGTGGCCCACCAGGCCCTGCCCAGTTCGGCCACGCCGCTGAGCGCACGGGCACCTTTTGCCTCTTCGATGCTCTGTTCGGCGAGGCTGTCGGCCGAAGATGTTTTGAAGTGACGCCAGGATTCATAATGCTCCTGAAGAAAAGCGAGAATCTCGGCCTTGCGTTCATACTCGAATCGAAACCGAGGGCGAGGCAGCTTTGCCAGGTACTCGACAAAAGCCGCGGCCGGGTCGTCGCTGTCCCTCACCTCGGATAATTCGGGGTGTCCGAGATTCACGTAACCCATGAGATGTTCGGATTTGCTGTCGGCTTGCATGCTCTTGTTTTTTCACATCGAGTGATTTCTGAAGGTCAGATTCCCTTGTAACGGATCAGTCTGTCCGAACACAACGACTTCACTTTCTACCGTGGCCTCGGCCGCTCGCTGGAGGATTTCGCGCCCGGTCGTGGTATGCTGCGCGAGGACTGATCCACAATTAGACAATTGGCAGATCATCTTGATCAGACCGGCTATAACTCCACTGACCGTATCAGGGCAGTCGTCATGATTACGCCTTTCCTCAGCCAGGAAGTAACCGCGAAATGAAAATCTCAAGCATCGAACAGATCCCAGTAGATATCCCTTACAAGGATCGAGTCAGCGACCATTTGCAGAAAGGCTGGGGTTATGCGAACCGCGCCACAGACGAGGAATTTCAAGAGAAGGAAAGTGAGTACCGCCGCGAGTGGGAAGAATCGTCTCCGCCGGCCGTGAAGACGAACATCTATCACGTTCACACGGATGAAGGGCTGACCGGCATCGCCGAAGGAGCAGATGTATCAGAAGAGAAAGTCCAGGATTGTATTGGCAGAAACCCGTTTGAGTTCATTCTCGATGATAGCGTGGGGCCGCTGCAGATGGCTCTCTACGACTTGATGGGCCAATCAGCGGGGCTGCCGATGGCACAGTTGCTCGGTCCGGCAAAGGACACCGTACCGCTGGCGTGCTGGTCCCAATGTTTCCCGCCCGAGGTTCTCCAGCAGGAAGCCAGACTGGCCCTGGCGGAAGGCTACACGATACACAAGTTCAAACGCCGCGCGCATACCGATGTGCTCGAACAGGCTTCAGCGGTTGCAGAGGTGGTGCCGGAGCATTACGAAATCACCATCGACGCCAATTGCACCTTCGGTACAAAGGAACGAGCGATCGAGACAGGACGGAAACTCAAGCAGTTCCCCCAGGTGAAGTGCCTGGAATCTCCCATCGATCAGGAGGATGTCGAAGGCTATCTCGCGATCAAAAAGGACCTCGATTACCCCCTGGCCATCCACTACGGATCGCCGTCACCAGTGAAGGCCCTTCATTCGGAAGCCTATGATTATTTCGTTCTCGGCGGCCGGGCCGGAGAAGTGATGCGACAGGCCCACTTCGCCGAGGTCGGCGGAATGCCCTTCTGGCTCCAGATGGGCTTCACCGGCCTCTCAGCCATTTTCATGATCCATCTTGCCGCGGCCATCCCCAACGCAACACTCGGCCACGTCTCCCTCTTTCGCCTGCTCGAGCACTCACTCTTGAGAGAGCCCATCAAAGTCCACGAGGGACAGGCATCAGTGCCGGACCTTCCAGGTATCGGCGTCGAACTCGATATGGATGCAGTAGAGAACTATAGGGTGGGTTAGGCAGGTAGAACACTGCTGTCGGACGACCGGGCCTGCTCAATCAGCCCTGTGGAAAGCCTGGCAGGCGAGAAATCGTGACGTCTCACTTGTCCGCCAATCCCTTCACGTATTCCTGATCTCTTTTGCTGAGCTCTCTTACCCACTTGCTGATGCAGCGCCCGTCCTTCTTGTAGATCAGGACCTTCCCTCCCTTGCCCTTCATGTACTTATGAATCTTTCCTTCGACGATGAGCTGGTTTCGCGAGTCGCGCCAGTAGCGGAATTCGGCGTCCTTGAATTGGTCTTTCCCCTTGGCAGGTGAAGCGTCAGTGGCTACCGCTTTGCCGTCGAGGGTCTGAACGCGCTTAGGAGGAACGACTGGGGAGAATTGACGACCGTTCACCTCAAGACCCAGCTTCAGCCAGCCGTTGCGATTGACTTCGAGCACTTTCGCCTTCTGCCACTTGCCTCCCCACTGGAACTTTACCGTATCCCCTTTAGACACCTTCGTGCCTTCACCGATGGATGTGTCCGCAAACAGAAAGAGAGCCGCAAACGCGATCATTGATTTCATCATTTATTCTCCTTTCGGTTGAAGTATGTCTTGCAGGGCCAGGATGTGATCGGCGATGGTGCGCCTCAGAGTATTGAGGGAGCCGATGCTTGCCGCTTTGCCGGCATCGAGTTCTTCCATGCCATCGGCCGGCCACTTCATGCCTCCCTGGGTGTAAGCGGTCCAGTTGGGGATGATAGAGCTTTCGATCTTTTTGAGACAGCCGGACGCGGCTTCGGCCTGGGTCCGGGCGCGGCCGGTCTCCCTGGCATGATCGATCAGAGCTTCGAGCCTGGAGAGATATTTTAGGTCGTCAATACCCTCGCGGCTCAGTTCGTAGCTGACGGTATGGGTGATCTTAGTGCCGTCCAGCTTGACTACCGAGCCCTTGCCACCCCCTTTTCCCTGCAGATTGTAGAACCACTCGACCTTACCCATAACGCCGTACTTGCTCATCTTCCAGAAGAAGAACCCAAAGGGGAAGCGGCCTTTGCCCGCGTTGACGAAATAGGGGATCGCGCCGGTCTCGCGGACGAGTTGCCTGATGAACTTCTCGTTCATGAGCCGGCGGCCTTCGTTGTGGTGGTCGATGCCATCCCATCCGTTGTTGAAGGTTGCGTAGTTGAGGTACGGCGCCATGGCCATCACTTCCATGTAACCGTTCATATCGCTCGTGACGCAAATCTCCGGCAACTCCTCATAGGTGAGCCGGGCCAGCTTCCCCGCATACTCCACCCCCTTGCGGCCCTTGTTCGTGAATTCATCGCCGATGCTGAAGATGACGGGAATATCGTGCTTCATCGTCTCCGCGTGGAGTCTTCGCATGACCTCGATGTATTTCTGCTGGAAGCGCCTGCTGTCCACCGGACCATAGCCGGTGAGCCCTGAAATGGTCAGATTCATGGGCGCTCCGAACATGATCGGCTTTGTGTAACCCGCCTTCAGATACTCCTTGATGAACGTGCCGATCTGGCTGGTGTCATCATCATTGACGGGCATGGGGAAGCCGTAGAGCGGGCCGACGTTGGTCATGCCATGTTCGCGCATGTCTTTCAGATTCGCGCGAAGGGCCTCGATGCTGCCCGGCCATGCGTAGTGCCATCCGATGCTGAAGGGCGGTTCTTTCAGTTTGATCGGCAACACTTCCAGACTCACCTCGGCCGTGGCAACGGCTTTGTCCGCACTGGAGACCGTGACCTCGCCGCGATAAATCCCCGGCCGGGCCTGGTCAGGTACGTGGACGGTGACCCAGAAAAGTTCCTTGCTCCAGGCCGGCATGTGCCACGGACGCCAGAGATTGAAAAGCATTCTGTTGGCGCCATGACCGCCTTCAGCCGATCTTACGACCACGTTCTCCTTTGGGATGACCCCGGCCGGGCCGCTGAGTGGACCACTCCTGATCATGACCTGGACGAGTCGCTCTTTGGGCTGAAGGGCGAAGCTGAATGGCTCATACTCTCCGGGCGAAGCGAAGATTGAAACCTTGTTGGTCTTCCGGCTGCCCAGCACGGTTTCTTCACCCACGATCTGCTTGCCCGTACAGTCAGTTACGTACACCTCCACCTCGGCCGGCCAGGCCGCCTGGCAGAGCACCTCTCATTCGAATTCTCCGCGGGCATCAAAATGAATTCCAGGAAAGGCCATGGTTACATATACGCTTCAGACATTAACGCCACGATATGTGCGGACGGGAGCGACCTCACATCAGGCTACAGTTTTCTCTTCGGCGGCAAGGGAAACAGTGGAACTCAGATCGTAAGGAAGGATGAGATAGTTGCCGAAAGCCCAGAGCGCATCCCTCGCCAGGTGCTTCACCGCCGCTGGTTTGCCATCAAGATTCAGAAACGCGGTGGCCACCTCACCCTCTGGATCGATAATCGGAAGATACTCGAATACACCGACCCCAGCCCCCTGCCCGGCCGCAGACTGGCCCTGTGGACTTACAACAACGGCCTCATGGTCAGCCGGGTCCGCATCTCTTCCGAGTCCGGCCGAACCATGGAACTGCCGGATGCGGACCATCCACAGGTTGCACGAAGCATTTACGATTGATGAGCCTCACGGGCCGCATCCATCAGCTCCTGACTTACTCTTGCGATGACACCTTCCCAGTCGCCAAGAGAATCTTGCCCGAAGAGCCTTATGGATGGATACCAAGGCGAGTCCTCACGATGGAGCTCTGATGGTCCGCGTCGTTTTCGAGGATCAAGGTCAATGACCTCGGGATGCCTATCCGCGTAGACCGCTGGCCACTTTCCTCTGGGTTGGTAACTATAAACATGCGCGGGCTATTCAGATTGTGGCTTGCCTCTCAGAATGGAACATGCACCGCCACGGAGTGAGGGCCTCGTTCCATCCGGCGGCCGTGCGGTCGAAGGTTGAACTAATATGACGAAACGTTCCATTATCATTGGCCTGTTCTGCTCAGTCGGTCTGTGCAGTGCAACGTACTTCAATCAGTCTGTGATCAGGCAGTCGGCGATCGTGGGTAACTACATGCCGCTGAGTGTCTATGGCACGCTGATCGTGGTTCTCGTGCTGGTCAATCCGGCCCTGACAAGACTGCGGCCCTCGTGGCGGCTTACGGGTAAAGAACTGGCTGTGACCCTGATGATGGTTCTGGCTTCCTGCGGGATTGCGGAGTCCGGGTTCATGAAGACGTTCACCAATGTCCTCATGCTGCCTAACCACTACAAGCGCATCCAGCCGGGCTGGAATTCGGAGCCAACGGGCACGTTTGCGCGCCTGCCCGAGCAGATGATTGCTTCGCCCGGCAAGAACGACGAAGCCTTAGGCGGCTTCCTTCAGAGTAAGACGGTCGGAGATGAATTGTCCCTCGACCTCGTGCCGTGGCAGGAGTGGAAAGCGCCGCTGCTCACGTGGCTGCCATTCGCCCTGCTGTTGATTGTCGGGTTCATCGCGCTTGGTCTGGTAGTTCATCGGCAATGGTCGGAGCATGAAAAACTACCCTTTCCTATTGCGACCTTCACCAAGAGTTTGCTGGGCGATACAGAGACGGGGGCCGGGTCCGTTCTCAAAGAGCGCCCATTCTGGATTGCCGGGGGCGCGATCCTCGGAATCCACCTGACGAACTACGCATTCGTATGGTGGCCCGAAACTGTCATCGCCATTCCGACCAGCTTCGATCTGCGGGTGCTGAGATACCACATCCCGTACTTTGAATACGGAGGTGTCAGTAATGCCATACTCAGTTGTCGACTCTATTTCTCCGTGATCGGCGTGGCTTACCTGGTCTCCACGGATGTCTCGTTCTCCTTTGCGCTCGTCCCGTTTGTGGGAGCCATGGCCATGGGGATGCTGTCAAGCTACGGGATCAGTTTCTATGGAGGAGGCGAGCATCGTGCTTCCGTTTATACGTCACTGAACATCGGTAGTTTTATCGCGTTCGTGGGCATGGCCGCGTATTTCGGAAGGCGACACTACTGGAACGTGTTTCGGCGGTCTGTCGGACTGGGCCAGGGAGAAGGTCTGTTGGACAGCGAGGTCTGGGGCGCCCGTGTGTTCATGTGCTGCATATTGCTGTGCATTGGCCTCATGATGGGCCACGGGCTGCCATTGCCCTTCGCATTGCTCTACATGTTCATGATCTCCGTCTTCTACATTGGGGTCAGCCGCGTAGTGGCGCAGACAGGGCTTCTGGTCATGAAACCCGCGTGGGTGCCGCACATCCTGCTGCTCGGGCTGTTCGGCGGACGCGCGGTCGGCCCCACAGCAGCGCTGATCGCCATGTTCTTTTCCGCGGTACTGTTCGCAGAGGGACGTGAGACTGTCATGCCCTATATCTGCAATTCTTTGAACCTGTTGTCCCGGGAGGGGGAAGGCGAACGCCTGGGGAGAATTGCCGCCTGGGCTGCGGCTTCGGCAACAATCGGTCTCCTGGTCGGGCTGACGGTAACGCTCTGTCTTCAGTACGCGCACGGAACAGATATGGCTGCAGGCGGATGGTTCACCCGTTCCGTACCCAGCTATCCCTTTGAGATTTCAACCGGCATTGCACAGCGCCTGGAGAGCCAGGGCGTGCTGGAAGAATCGGATAACTATTCGCCAATGGAGCGGCTGCAGGCCATCAGGCCAGAGCGTAAGTTTGCCATCAGTTTCGTGGTGGGAGCAGTGCTGGTGGTGCTCTGCTACATCGGCCGAATCCGGATAGCGAATTTCCCACTGAACCCGGCAGTGTTCCTGCTCTGGTCGTGGTACCACTGCGCGAAGCTGACGTTCTCCTTCTTTATCGGATGGGCAATCAAAGCAGCGGCGACGCGTTACGGAGGATGGCATTACGTCCAGAAGGTGCAGGTCATCATGTTCGGTGTGATAGCCGGCGACATGCTGGGAGCTTTCATCCCCTCCCTCATCAGCGGTCTCTACTACCTGATCGTTGGCGAGCCGCCCCCCAGCTTCAACATCATGCCGTGAGCCGATAGCGTAGGATTCACCAGAATCTGGCCCACACCAGTTCGCGTTCTTCTTAGCTTAGGACGCAGGCCAAAATAATGTTGCCAGTTTCAGTAGTACCGAAGGGACGGAGGCAATTAGCCCCAGGTTTCAACCTGGGGACTGAATTGGAAAAACGCATTCAAGCCCCGGAGGGGCGAAGGGCGTCTGCGCAGGGCGCCGCCGCCCCTCCGGGGCTGAAATCGGTTTTTGTCTCCGCTCCCCTCGCCTGCGTCCCTCCGCAGAACTCCGGACATCGGCCTTTAAACAGGGCTTAGAGGCGTTTTCGCAAGGTTTTTCGTTCTCAAATTTGTGATACAGTTTTTCATCTGATCTTAGCCCCGGAGCAGAACTCGAACTCCAACCCTTGACCCCTCAAAGATGTCGAGGCAAACTCCGGACATCATGCCGTGATCCTGCCTTCCAGCGCTTCTGGAGAAGTTTTTCGTTCTCTAATTTATGGTACGGATTTCATCTGATCTTCAGCCCTGGAAGGTCGGCAGCATGTAGCCTGGAGCGCAAGCCACCAACGGGTGCAGCGAAAACAGACTTCGATTCAGGGGCGAAGCCCCGGGCCGTTTGCCTAGCCCAGCCCAACGGGCTGGGAACGATGAGCAAGAATGAATTCAGGGGCAAGGCCCCGGCCATTTGCCAAACAGGAGACATACCTTGCCGCAGTCCCACGCTCAGGTCTGGTTGCACATCGTCTTTTCGACCAAAGAGCGCCGACCGTTCCTGCAGGACGAATCCTTCCGCAAAGAAATGTCCAAAATGTTGGCACACCATGTAAAAGAATCGAACTGCATCAGCGCATCCGTTGGAGGCCATGTGGAT
>JASLXP010000626.1 GCA_030740295.1 Planctomycetota bacterium | reverse complement strand
CAAATTGTTGAGTAGACCCTACCCCACCATCCTGATTCAGGGAAGTTCAGAGGATCATCACTTCAATCCTACTGTTCTCTCCAATCCCCTAAGAAATACTGAGATTCACTGAAACGGAGAATCCCACACCCCAACATCACTCTAGACATAGGGAGAACATTGGGAGAATTGGGTCTCTCAATGTTTTCCGGAAGTTGAGTGTGATAGCTGTATTTCCCCTGAAAACGGGGGATTTGATGTTCGTTGGGTTCGATTCCCATCACCCGCTCCATTTTATTTCATCCCAGTAATACAGGTGTATCATGAATTTTGGACCTTCAAAATAGGCCAAAGTGCTAACGAAAGTGCTAACGCGTTCACCCGTGTCAGAGGTGTTTTAGCGTGTCATTGATGTTCATTTCTTGAGTGGAAACAGTCCCCCCCCACAAGTTTGAACGGGCATGGCGGGAGGCGTAAGGTGCTCGATAAATTTGATGTGAACTACCGCTCAATTTTGCTGCGTCGGGCCACGGTTGAAGTTCGTCCTTGCAGGAATCTACAGTCCCTTCACTTTGCCTTCGATTTCGAGCGACTTGCCCCTCAAGTTGCTGCTTGTTCAGGTTGAGCGGAGTTTTTTTTAGAAAAGTTTTTCGTAACCCATCTTTAATTTATGCTGTACATTTAATATGACTTTTATTGTTTATGGAGCTTTCTGAAGAATTCATACTGGAATTGAGCCAAAGCCAGCAGCGGCTTTTCGGGTTTTTGTTCAAGCGATTGGCTGATCGCGAGCAAGCTCGTGAGGTGTTGCAGCGAACCAACTTGGTTTTGTGCCGGAAGGCAGACAACTTCGAGCCGGGAACTAATTTCAAGGCTTGGGCGATGACCGTGGCCAATTACGAGGTGATGGCCTATCGCAAAACGCAGGTTCGCGAACGCCTGGTGTTCACCGACGAAGTGTTTGCCATGATCGGCCCGGAGGATGACGGTAGATTCTCCGTTCAATCGGATCGCCTGATTCACTTGAGTCATTGCCTGCAAGGCATGTCGTCGAAAAACCGGGAGCTTCTCGATTGGCGATACCAAGGAGAACGCACCTTGGACAAAATCGCCGAGGATATCGGCAGCACGATTGGAGCCGTGAAGGCGAAGTTGCATCGCCTGCGCCGACAGTTGCTAGGCTGCATTCAAAACCGCATGAAAAAGGAGGCACTATGAAAGAAGAAGAAAAGTTATGGAAAGATGAACTGGATGCCCTGCTCGGCAAACTGGTGGACGAGGATCTCACGGTTGCAGACAAGGCGCGGTTGAACGAAATCCTGCAAACCGAACCCGAGGCTCGGGAGCTCTACCATGAATACCTCGACCTTCACGGGGCCTTGGGGGAACGTTTGGGCATCCCCGACTTCTCCTCGCTCAACGCCGTAATCGATCCCGAAACCAAGACCCAATCGAAATCCCCCTCCATTCTTTTCGGGAGCTGGGGATGGGCGGCGGCGGCAGTGGTTGCGATCGGGTTCTTCATCCAGTTTTCCGGAGAGGAACCGGAAACAAAGCCAGAACAATCTATCGCGCAAATCACGAGGCTTAGTGGCCCGTTGCTCTGGACGGGTGATGGTGGTCAAGTGAATCGCAACTTGAAGGCGGGTTCCGAACTGTTTGGAGGAACAATCGAGGGCATGGCGCCCGACGCATGGTTTGAACTGGAATTCAACGATGGCTCGCAAGTCGTGATCTCTGGCAACTCGATGCTGACCATTTCCGATCTCGGACAAAAGGAACTGCGTCTCAGGGAGGGTAGTTTCTCCGCCAACGTCGTGCCGCAACCCGAAGGCAAGCCGATGCTGGTTTCTACCCGAACGGCATTGTTCGAGGTGATGGGCACGCGATTCAGCGTGGATGCCGAGTTATTCTCCTCCACGCTCACGGTTAATGAAGGCAAGGTGCGGGCTACGCGACTCAGTGACGGCAGCACCGTCGAAGTGTCCGCCCAGCACCGGGTAGTCGCTGCCCTGGATTGCGAACTCATACCACAAGAGATGCCGGAGTCAGTGACCCTTTGGCAAAGCCATTTGGAAAACGGAAGTAAACGCAACTACGGCGAATGGATGCCGGCCAATGGGGCAGAGCCGGCTCAACTGAAGACTGTGCCCTATACCTTGCCCGCAAAGACTGACCGAAAGCAAAGAACCATTTACAACTTGAGCATGCCGGTCTCTCAAGGCGACCATCCCCCGGTGGTCTTGCAACCTGAAACCAAAATTCGCGTTCGTGGCAAGGTCGCTTCCAGCCACCGTATTTGGTTTGGTATGACTCTACGTCGCGAAAACGGCGATTTCGCCGGGCGCTTTCAGACCATCCTTCCCGCCGAGGAATTCCAAAGCGGGGAACCTTTCGAGGTCGTCCTGAATCTAAGCGACTATCATCTGGATCCTTCCCTTGCCAAATGGGCGGAGCATTTGCCCAAGACTCCCTACGGTTTGATCGTCAAGGGCGTTTGGTGCCACACGCTGTGGGTTCCCGCCGGCTTGCAGGTTTCCGAAATGGCGCTGA
>JASLXP010000625.1 GCA_030740295.1 Planctomycetota bacterium | reverse complement strand
AGCAGTTGAGCCGATTCACCAGATCATTTAGCCGCTGTGGAATCATCACCCGATCCCCAGGCTGAAAGCGAAGGGGATGAGCCGTCGCCTCCGCCATCCAATCTGCGCAAAGCGATGGCCGGTGCCGCCTGTGCACTGGCCATTCTCTATCTCGCCGAAGTGATCTGCGGGCTGATTCTGGCGGAGGAAAAAATCAATTTGCCCGGCAAACAGGATGGGCTGTATCGGATTATCGTTGCCGGGGGATCGACTGTGGCAGGCGAGCCAATCCTGGAGTTTGGTTTCGTTCGGCAATTGGGGGCCTTGCTGAATCAACAGGAAATTTCGCAGCCCTTCGAGATCGTAAACCTCGGCGTGCCAGCAAAAGACTCCAACTACTCACTGAAAGTAGTAAAGGAAACGGCGAACGACGACCCGGACCTCTACATCATCTATTCGGCACAGAACGAATTCCTCGGCCCGCGAGGCCATCGCCGAAAGCTCGTGAACAGAGTTCAAAGCCTGGCACTGGTCCGCATGGCACAACACGCGCTGGACAGAAAGAAAGAGGATGCCCACACCGAATGGCCGCTGCGGGTCAGCCCCTTCCCGAGGGACGCCGATTGGTTCAAAGAGAGAATCGAAATCTTCAAAGCGAACTATGATGAAATGGCGGATGCCGCTTCCCAAAACGGCACGCCGATTTTTTTCTGTACCGCTGTCTCCAATCTTGCCGACTGGCCCCCGCTGTATCGCCTCAACATTCCATCGCAGGCAGACGGCGCTTACGACGATGAGATCAGGGCCATTCAGCATTCTTTGGATTCAGGCGACACCGGGGCGGCCACATCGCAACTTGAAGCAGCTCGAAAGAGATTCAAGAACGAAGCCATGTTGAGCTTTCTCAGTGGGCAGCTCAGCAGGCAGACGGGGAACCACGAAAAGGCTCGAAAGGACTTTTTCGCAGCGAAAGAAAATGATCCATTTCCCTGGCGGGCAAGGTCACCTCTAAACCAGCACATCCGCGGCTTTGCCAATCACGGCGACGGCGTGGCAGTGGTGGATCTGGAAAAGGCTTTCATCGCCGCGAAGGAAAACGGTTACGTCGGTTTCGAGCTCATAGCAGACAGCGTTCATCCCTCTCCATTGGGTAGCGCGGTCATCGCTATCGAGGTGGCAAAGACGATGGCTCGGCACAAATACCTGATTCAGCAACTGAAGCAGCCTGCAAACCCCGAAGCCTGGCTGAACGAATTCAAACAGGGCCTTGGAACAGACAAGACTGAATCGCACTTGAGGGAACTGGATTTCAAGAACGCCCTTTTCTGCATGAAGGGCCCCTTCTATGACTATGGCCTGGCTATCCGATTGCTCACCGATTCCGTGGCTCGATGGCCTGATGATTGGAAACTGAAGGCGCTCATGTGCATCGCGTCACACAAGGCAGGTAAAAAGGAAGATGCCCTGCGCTGGTTCACGCAGGTCAACACCCAAAAGGGAACACTCGGTGACGCGGACATCCAATCGGTGCCGTATTTAGAGAAAGTGCTCAACGAGCTGAAACGACACTGAACAGGCGTTTGGCGTCGTCCAAACAGAAACTCATCGCGACTGATCGGATCTCTAATCCAATTCGTTCTCCAGATCGTCCACCAGGTCCTCGACATCCTTTCCTTCGTCCTCCGTATCATCCTGGTCGAGCTTCATCAGTTTCTCATCCTTTGATTTCGGGATGCCCTGGAAGCGGATGTAACCCCACCGGTCGGGATGCAGGCGGGCTTCGGTGGGCTCGTCTGTCGTACCGACGGCCATGCGGTTGACCCAGTACGTGCGCTCGATGGTTTTGTAGCCTTCTTCGGTGGCGAGGATGCCGGCGTCGCACTTGAGGGCAAGTCCCTCTTTGGGGCGGATGCCGAGCGTTGGCAGTGGGATGGCGGCTTCGACAATGTAGCTGGTGCCGCCTGTAGATCGCATCCTTATGTTGGGCAGTTCCACGACTCGATCGAATTTTGCAGTGCCGCCTGCGAACGTAGAGGTCTCCCATTTCTGATCGGCGGGCGTGCCCGGGGCGACGGGCTGGTAGAGGACGGCCCGTGGTTTCCAGGTCTGTTTGCCGTGTGGGTTCTTTGGGCCCTTGGTCACGGTTAATAGGATGCGAATGTCGCCTTTAGCGGGCTCGGTGCGCGCGGGCTCGGCTCGAGGGTCAGTTTGCAGTTTGATGTCGACCGCTCCGCCGGTCTTGAAGAAGCGGCGATAATCATCGCCTCCGTTCTTGAATGGGCCCTGTCGGAGGGTCTTCCAGCAGAGGAAGAGATGTCTGGTGTTGTAGGCGGCGTTGAATTCCCCGATCCGGCCGATCCTTTTGAACTCGCCCGGCCACTCTCTGGCCTGGATCGCGCCGTTGATGATTGGAGTGGCAAAGTAGCACTCCAGGGTGGGCGAGCGGGAGAAGATATTCTGCCGCATGTTGGCCGCTTCCCACTTCTGGGTTTTTTCGATCACTGCGGGAGTTATCTCGATTTCCTTCTTGAAGCGTTTGAATTTATCAAGGCCCCGCACTTCGATGATACTGGCGTGGTCACCGCCGATGACGATGCGGTATTTGCCGTCATCTTCGGTTTTGCAGAAGAATCCGTGGAAGTGTTCCTGGCTGGCGGTAAGGCCGTCCATGCGTGTGCCGGGTTTGTATTCCGCGCCAAAGCCGCGGCGCTTGGGGTCGCCCGTGTGGCGCGTTACTCGCCCGGCCAGAAGGCCGTCGACGGTCCAGAGATTCCACATGCCGGTGTTCGAGTGGATGACAAAAAACTCGCCCAGGTCGCCTCGCTCTTCGACTTCGTGGCCGATGATCGCGAATTCGTTCGCGACCAGACCTGGACTCCAACCCGGGATGAAAAGTCCTGACACGTCGAAGGAAAGCGCGAAGTAAGTCCACACAGGTTTGCCTGCCGGATCCGACATCAGGTTGTAACCTTTGAAATGCAGTGAATCCCCCGCGTACTTGAACATGTTGCCGTTGTTGAAGCGGTAGAATCCGCCAGGCGCTTTGACCGGCACTTCGTGATATATCGGTGTGCCATCCTTGAGAAACTCCTTCACTTCGTAGCGCAGCGTGCCGCCCATGATGCCCATCTGTTTGTCGAAGCGGCCGAGGCTACAGCCCTGGCCGGCACGGATGGGCGTGATCTCGACCTCGTTGGTCTGCATCTTCCCGTCGCCATTGCGATCGGCGAAGATGTATTTGAAACTGGTTGGCGTTTTGCCGCCGAGAAGCTCGATGAATTCAGGATTGGCAAAAAAGTAGCCGCCGCCGCACGAGCCGACCGCGGCGACCAAGCGGTGGCGATAGTTCACATCGTCGTACTGGTAAACGAAACCGGTCGGCATCTTGTTCTGGTGTGAGAGTGGGATGTTGACCAGGTATTTGTTGCCGTTGGCCTTGATGGCCACCATGTCAATGCGGTGCGGGCGTCCCCACATGGAGGTGGCGCTGAGATCGAATTCCCGCATGCCAACGATCTGCGAGCGGTTTTTCTCACGGTCGATATGAAAGACCATGTCCATGTAAAACGCTTTGGTACTGTCGTAGCGGTCGAGCGTGCCGCCGCCGCCGTAGTAGGTGTTGCCGAGGAAATCATTGACGAACGTGCCGTCGGTCTTGAAATGGATCGTGCGCCGCGGGTTGTCGTATCCGTAATTGAAGTAAATGTTGTCACCGCCCACGGTCATCGCGAAGGCGTCAACGATGTATGACGAATCCCACTTGCCGGGTTTCGGGAATCCGCGCTTGCCAATGGTGTGCGTCATCTTTCCACTGCGGTCGTACACGTACACCTGGCGGCGATCTGCCGCGTGATCGTAAAGGTAGAGGTTCCCTTTGCTGTCAAAATCTATCCGGTGTGGGGATTTGACTCCGCTGTTGACGAAAAACTCCGGCCTGGCTTCATCACCGGAAAAGTCAATCTTCGCCACGCCCTGATCGACAATGCCGTAGAGGTGGCCATCGACAGGATTGAATTCAATCCAAGAGTGGATGGGCGACGGAATTTCTCTGTCGAGTTTCTTCGTTTCCCAGTCGTAGGTGGCGAGGCGCTGGATGAGCTTCTGGTTGGTATCGGGCTCGCCGCCGATGTATTCGAGCGGGGCCACCCCGTAAACGCCGGCCCGGCGATGGTTGACCGATCCGCCGCCCTGGTCAGTGCGGCGCCCAACGCGGAATGTCCACTGCCTGGTGATGCGCAGCCGGACAGCTCTGGTTTCTCGCACGCGGCCGAAATTGACGAAGCCTTCGAGGTAGCGGGCGAATGGATTCGAGCTGAGCGAATTGATGCCGCCACTGCGGACCTCCTGCCTGTAGCGCACCATCTGTTGCCAGTTGTTTCCGAGGGGTTCGTGAATGTCGATGGGTTTGTCATCAGGGCCGGTGTAGATATCCACCTTGGTGAACATTCCATCGATTTCCTTGAGGCAAAGCCCGATGAGCGGCTGCGGCTCCTTCCATTCGAGCGCGTAGACTGCGGGCATCTCTTCGGTGATGAATTCGGTGCGTTTTGCGTGCCACTCGCCGGTCTTGGGATCGGCCTCCCCGGAGCTCACGCGAATGGTCGCGCTCGCAAAGTGATTCTTGAAACGCCGGCGGAGGATCTGCATGCCATCGAGCTCGCCCTTCCAACCCTTGCCGGAAAAAAGGTCAACATCTTCGCCGTCCCCCTCCAGATTCGCGTTGAGCGCATCGGGGTCGTCTGTTGCCTCCTCGAACACATCTGCGAGATCGTCAATACCTTCCTTCGTGAACGATAGACGCAGGGCCTGGGTCATCGTGTTCGGTGGCGCGGCGAGGACTTCCCAGTCGTTCTGATCTCCTTCGTCTTCAAACGGAATCCAATCTTCCTGCTTGCGCGGGTTGGGCGGGAGTGTGGCGCCCGGCTTCAGCGTGCTGATCGCCATCGTGTAATCCTCAGTGCGCTGGCGCGGGAAAACGACGCTGCCGATGGGCACGGGTTTCTTGAATGCGAGCACGGTGTATTGCCGCGGGCTGTGCCAGTCCGTCGATGGAATCCTGTAGATATTGCCGGGATACGGCAGCCCGGCCGGTTTGCCATGGACCCGGAACAGGCGGAGGAAATCGTCACGGGGATTGGCCGGCAGGATGTGTTCGCGAGTCGGCGGATTTGACTTGGTAGGCAGCTTCGGCAGGCAGGCCGAAGTATCCACATCGCCGTAACCAATCGAGCGATTGAAGTAGGGCGTGATGCCGTGAAAGTTGAGATAGATCTTGCCGTCCTTCGCGGTCATGCCGGTGAGGCTGCCGCGGCTGCCATCAAAAGACAGACGCTTGCGATCCACCTTGCCCGTCTCCGGTTCGATCCGGCCGATGCTGCTGCCCTGCCACATGAAGAGCGATTTGTCATCGGAAAACATATGGCTGACGCCGAAACCCCAGCCGCGCACCTTCTGTCCGCTGAGGGTGGATTCAAGCGTTGCATGCCCGCCTTCCGTGCCGCCCGAGCCGCAATAGAGCCGGTTGCCCACAGCGCAGATGCCGGTGAAATTCGCGTGGTTGCCCAGCCAGCCATCCTGGGGCCGCCCGTCCCAGGGCCGGCCTTCCGGGGAATGATTTTCCACGTTCGGATAATAAGTGTGCTCGTAATGGAGCTCGAGCAGCGGCGCGTAAATGCCGCGGAAAATGTATTTCCCCACATCCACGTAACGGAAATCCTCGCCCTTCAGATCCCAGGTGACGGTGTGCTTGCCCGCGGTCTTTTCGACCTGCGCGATGATGTTGCGTCGCCGCGTGCCATCGAGGTTATCGACCACGCATGCGACCTCGCCGTCGATATCCATGTCGAATTCAAGCTCCATCGGCGGCGGCGGGGATTTCTTCATCGGCTGTGGAACGGGCGCGTCCTTCAAATCCTCCCAGACAGTCCATTCCTCGATGGCCGCGACTTTTCCGAGCGGCACGTGCGTTTCACGGAGCATCATCTTCAACGCCTTCGTCTCCACTTCTTCATCGATGGTGAACAGCCGGACGTTTGCATGGGTCCGCCCCTTGATGAACGGTGTCTCGAGAATCATCGTGGTGTCGAGCCGATCCCAATCGGAATCCGGAGCGAGCGCGGGATTGGGATGATCCCGTGTGAGCGCGTAAAGCCGGTAATCCGTGATGTTTGCCCGGAAGCGCATCGCTACCGGCCGCAGCCCTTCCTCCCGCGACAGGATGAACCAGGACGGATCGAGCTTAGTCACCGGTGAACGGCGGATGGACTGTTCCTCGCCAATCGTTCCTGCCCCGTGCCATGAGCGGCCCTGCGGCACATCCATCGGCCACCAGGCCCCCGATGATTGCTGCCCCTGCCCCATGCAGAAAGGCGTCATGTTGAACAACCGTCTCTTGAACAGGTGCCATTGGTTCACGTTCGAAGGCCCAAGATAACGCTTTTCCGAATAGAGCATCGCCCGCGTCTTGAAGCCGGCCGGAAAAGTGTAGGTGTAGTAGCCCGTCCACAATTTGGCCGGGATGGTTTCCCAGTCCGAGTCCTTGCTCGGGTCGCCCGGATAGGCCGTGCCCGGTTTCAAAAACCTGAACTTCGGTTCCTTGTGATACTGGCGGTTGACCGTGGCCAGCATGGTCCCTATGGCCACTGGTTTCTGAAAAGCCAACCGAAAGTGAAACGGCCGCATCTGCCAGTTCGGCGGCCCCCCGGCCGACCACGCTCTTCCTTTCCTTGCCGGATCGAGAGCGGCGAGAATTGTACTGGGAAGAGACGGTTTGAATCCCTTCTCACTGAACGTACCGCTGGTATCCGGATCGAGGTTCTGCGCCGTCACCGCGGGAGACAGTGACGACGTTTGAGCAAACACCGCCGGTGAAAAACAGACGGCCAATCCAGCCAACAGAATCATTCGGAAATTCATAGATAGATCGAGGGCTCTATAAGTCTCTGTACGACCCGAAGAATTTAAAGTTTAATCACGAGTAAACTATTCGGAAAGCAGAAACAGTCGCCAGTTCACTCCGCCAGCATCGTCTGGAGCCAGCAGAAAATAGAATCGCCAATCTGGTAATAGCCTGCCGTGGCTGGATGGACGCCGTTGCTCTGTCGAACCACCTTTAAGGCCGTGTTTGCATTTCGCGCCACTTCTCGCTGAGGGTAATTGTTTTCACAATCGAGATTGATATTGGCGGGAACAAGCCAAACTCTGTCCTTCTCCCGCCCGGCAAAATGTTTCATCATTCGCTCCATCACGCGATGCTGGTTTCGCCGGTATTGCCAGCGAGTCTGGCTGCTTTTGTAGTTAGCTCCGAACGCATCCTGCGAAGCCGCGGGAGGCACAAGGATCAGGGCGCCGATCCTGGTGTCTTTGCGCACACCATGAATCATCTGAATGAGAATGTCGTAGTGCTTGAGCATCGTGTCGATTCGGGATTCGATCGTTTCGTCTGTCGCAGAAAATGTGTCGTTGCACCCGAGCAGAAGGGTCACGAAATCCGGGGCCTTGCCTGCATTTGTATCTTTGCAGTAGCGGGCAAAATCCAGGGCGAGAGTATCGCCCGCTTTGTAGATGAATGGACTGCCGATCCCCTTCTTCTCACCTTCTCGTGCGCGGCCGGTGTAGAGCGTTGCATGCCGTTGGGCTGTCCAGCCACCGTAGCCTTCGTGCCGGTTTGGGCCCGAACCTCTCGATCCGATGAGCTTGAGTTTCAGTTGTTTTCGCGATTCAGAAAGGTGCAGGAGCCGCCGGGTGTACCCACCACCAGCCGTCAGGCTGTCGCCAATACTTAAGAGCGATGCCTCTCTTTCCGGAGTTGCGACAGATGATGTGATCCTGAGCTTTGATTTGGCCCGGGCTATCACCGCGTTCGTTTCATCGCGCACATCCAGTTGAAAAGGAAACGTGCCCGTTTCACCTTCGGCAGGTGTAAAGGTCCAGCGTTCGGCCTGCTGGACACCCTTTGTGCAGATCACATCGAATGCGTAGTTCGCTGGATTCAGGACCAGCGCAACATTTGCGAAGTAAACATTCATCTCGATCCCCGTTGCCGCGTAAATGGTCTTCGGCAATCGAAGGCGGATTCGGTTTTCCGGTTCTTCTGATGCCTCACCAATCAGGCTCGAAGCAATTAGGAACAGGCAGCAAGGCAGAGCTGAATTAATTCTCATCGGCGGATTCCTCTATGTTTATTTCCACGGCCAGTTGTTCATCCCGATCGAATCGGTGGAGTATCCTGCGGCGTTTCATCCGATAACAAACGAACGCGACAACAGTCAACAAGGCGCCCACCGTAAGGATGGTGAAATTGTTGTAGACGAGCTTCAGAAAGGGATGCCCGCCCTTCAGCGAATTCGCCCAGACAGCTTCTTCCTCGAAGACGTCAATACCGAGGGCCCTCATGAAGCCCTGATCGAGACTCTCGCCATTCTCCAGCGCACGGAGAACCCGCGCTATCGAATCCTTGCCGTGCCGTATGAGTATAAACCGAATGAAATCTTCACTCTGGAGGTAGGCGAGCTGGCTCTGCTCCTGGAAAGGAGGAAAGCCCTTCTCGAGCGTATAGAAAGGAATGAGCGCGTTCATGATAGCTGC
>JASLXP010000624.1 GCA_030740295.1 Planctomycetota bacterium | reverse complement strand
AGAGCTCTTCGACATTGCTGTATTGATCGCCGGTGATAGTCGTCCAGCTCACCTCTCCCAAAATGGACAGGTAACCCTTGACCTGTTCGCTGAATGTGACTGCCTCGTCCTGATTCAGATCGGTCACCAGGAAAGCAGATCGGACCTCTATTCTTTCGTAAGTAAAGACTTCTTTGGCCGCAGCTTTGAATACACTCTCAAACTGATCGATCTTTGGCATGTCTGATCCCCTGAACCAGCCTTCTGCAAGGTATAGAGTAGAATTTCGTTTTGGTATGTTTCCAATACCGACCTGTCTTAAAGGCGGCCGGCGACGAGCGGGAGGATGATAAGACTTTTTGTGTGGCCGGACTAGTCCTCCAAGACGGAGTCGTTTTGACGGATTTCAGGGGCGAAGCCCCGGACTGTTTGCCTAGCCCAGCCCAACGGGCTGGGTGAATGGTACAAAGATCTGAAAAGGGGCAACGCCCCGGCCATTTATAAGGAGGCCATTCATTGGGGCAAATGACCGGGGCGTTGCCCCTAAGGGTCTTCCGCCCGAAAAACCAGCCCGCTGGGCTGGGCTAGGCAAACGGCCCGGGGCTTTGCCCCTGAAAATTGTCATTCAAATCCGTAAGATTGCCCTCGTCTCGGCCGGACTAGCAGGCTCTGATTCGCTTGCCTTCATTTCGCCTTAGCCATGAAACCAATCCTTCCATTTCTGTGCATGGTGATCGCCAGCCCGGGCCCGTCTTACGGGGAAAGCTGGCCCTGCTACAAAGCTGACGCGCATAGAGCCAGCGTCTCTCAGGAGACCCTGGACTTTCCCCTTTCTGTGTCCTGGGAGTATCGGCCTGCCCAGCCACCTCGTCCCGCCTGGCCGCAGCCTGGGTGGGAGTTGCATCGCATTGATTTCGACTACACCTTTCAGCCGGTGGTGGAGGACGGTCTCCTTTTCTTCTCTTCATCCTCGGACGATTCCGTTCGTGCGCTCGATGCAACGAATGGCAAACATCGCTGGAGATTCACGACCGGTGGCCCGGTCAGGTTCGCGCCTCATATCAGCGAAAGCCGATGCTACTTCGCATCCGACGATGGATACGTCTATTGTCTGGAAGCAGCATCAGGAAAACTGATCTGGAGATTTCAGGCTGCTCCTGAAAACCGGATGCTGGTGGGCAATGATCAGCTTATCTCGCGCTGGCCCTGTCGGAGTGGCGTGCTCGTGCTCGATGGAATCGTTTATGCCACAGCAGGTGTATGGCCTTCGGAGGGTGTCTTTGTTTACGCACTTGATGCGAAGACCGGCAAACAAATTTGGGTGAATGACACCAGCGGCACCAAGTATCTGCATACGCCTTACTACAATTCGTATTCAATGGGTGGCGTAGCCCCGCAGGGCTACCTGCTCGCTGCCGAGGGAGTGTTGCTTGTACCAACCGGCCGAGGCGTGCCCGCAGGCTTCTCACTCGATAACGGGAAACTGCTTCACTATCGCATCGGCACCGGCAACCAGATGAACGGCGGGTGCTGGGCCACCTATGGCGGCAGGATGTTCTTCAATCCTGTTCATCGCCGTGGCGGCAAGCCGAGGCCGTGGGGCGAGGAAGCTCCTCCCGGCCAGTTCGACGGGATGCGAGCTGCCATCATAGTGACGGGGCATGGCGGCCGGATGACACGCGGAAGGCATCGAGTGCTCACGCATAAACCTCGCATCTATCTGGCGGGGAACGGTGTCGTGGATGCCCGTGATTATTCTCGGCACGGCCGGGGCAGTCTGTTCTATCGAGCTCACAAAACTTTCTGGCAAACTGAAGGCCCCCATCCCTATTCCATCGCCAAAGCCGGCGAGGACCTGCTGATCGGCGGGCAGGATATCATACGCGCCTACAGGGCGGAAGATGGAAGCAGCGTCTGGCAGGGCAAACTTAAGGGACAGGTAAGAGGGATGGCCATCGCGGGCAGGCGTCTGTATGCCTCGACGGAGACCGGAACCATTTACTGTTTTGATTCCGGCGAAAGGCAGGCCGCTGTCATTGACGATTCACAACGCGAGCAACCTGCATCGTCGCCTCTACCGGCAATGCAGACCTGCATCGAAAGAGTGCAGTCACTCTCACTCACCAATGGATTCGCACTCGTTACTGGACAGGACGATACAAGGCTGGCCGAGATGATTGCCGCGATGACACGATTGAAAGTCGTTGCCCTTCTGCCGAGTGAACAGATCGCATCCGAAAGAAAACGCCTTATCGACGAATCCCAACTCTATGGTCACAAGATCAGAGTTCTCTCTGCCGAACATTTGCCCGATCTGCCGGACTACTTTGCGAACGTGGCCGTTGCAGGGCCTGGCACAACGATTCCTTCTGCTGACTCTGATCTCTTCCGCATCCTTCGGCCCTCCGGTGGAGCCGTGATTCCCTTCGAAATGGATATCAACAGGCTGATGGGAGCACTCGCCTCCAATAGGCCGGCCCAGGTTGGCAGGCTTGAGAATGGGATGTTCATCCGCAGCAGGCTTGTCGGGGCATTCGACTGGAATTCAGAAGCCTCCGCCGATGAGCGGGTGAAGTGGCCTCTCGAGCTGTTGTGGTTCGGCGGCCCGGGCCCGGCACGCGTCGGGAATCGGCCGCCAGTACCCGTAGCACCGATAGCCGCGAATGGGCGCATCTTCATCCTGGGCATGCATCACGTGACTGCCATCGATGCTTACAACGGCCTGGAGCTGTGGAACACGGTAATCGGGATGACGAACTTTCAGAACCCCAAGAAGAACTACAACCAGTGGAAGGTCACGCCCATCGCGGCCGATGACAGCGACCTCTATGTGAACTTCCCCGGCACCTGTCTTGTGCTGGACGGGACCAACGGAAAGCCCAGGAAAACTTTCGGACCGCAGAGAGCGCGCCAGGTGTTCACGCTGGATGAGCCGCAAACTTTCGAACTGAAGCAGCAGGATGACCTGGTCGGCAAAGCTATAGTTTCGATCGGTGACGAAGATGTAGTTATCCGGCTTGCAACGAATGATCAGAAACGCACGCCCATCGATTCGTGGGAGCTGTTTTTCGATTTCCGAAAGCCATCAGAACGGTCGCCTGTGTACACCGCGGGTGCGTTTCATGGCACGGTCGTCATCGATGAGGACAGCAGCAAGACAAGATGGCGACCGGGCATTGGGCCTGTTTTCCCAGATGTCACTCTTTCGACAGATATCAAAAAAGACGGCTCGTCTGTCACACTCAGACTGTCACTTGACGAACCTGACCCTGATTTTCTGTTCGCCGCGACGCTGATTTCGGACGACGGCAAAACGGACACGCCAGTTCGCCGCCATCTTTTCACGGATGCCGGTCACAGTTTTACCGGCGATGGCTGGGCGCGATTCAAATCGTCAAAGTCAGAGCTGGCGGAAGCAACTCTTGCGAACAATCCCATTGAAGAAATGCCTGATTATGCGAGAGGCTGGGGACGCCAGCCGAAGGCGCAAAGGGATCAGGAAATGCGACAGCGTTCGCATCCTTTGACTTACGACACGGTCACCAAAACCTACAAGAAGGACAAAGGCTGCGGGGGAATCATTTCATCCGGCTCTATTGATTTTTTTCGCTCGAGCACGCTGGGTTTCTACGACCTCGAGGACGACAGCGGCATGCGGAATTTCTTTGGCGTGCGAGTGAGCTGCGGGCGAGGCACGAGCGTCGTACCCGCGCACGGCCTGGTGGTTTCGACTGAGGGAAGTGCCCAGTGCGGTTGCTCCTACAACTTCAAAACCTCGTTCGCGCTTGCTCCGGCACGCAAGCGCAGACACGAAGACTGGGCAGTGTTCCACGATCTGCCGCGAGCAGGCACTGTAAAACGGCTCGCCCTCAACCTGGGAGCACCCGGCGATCGCCGTGATGAAGATGGCACTCTCTGGCTGGGTATCCCGCGCCCTCAGTCCCAACTCAAGGATGGCACTTCTGCCAGCCACAAGCCCTGGCTCAAGCGGAATGATCTGAAGCCGCCTTTCGAATTCATTCTCCATAAAGGGTTCGGCCCGTATCGGCGCAATGCCGAACGCCTGAAAATCCAGGACACCGAACGTCCCTGGATTTACGCGACCGGCATTCGTGGCATCCACAAAACGGTGATCGACCTCAAACTGATTTCAGATGAATTCACTTCACTCCCAGCAGAAACGGCACCGACCATTGATGGAGCCCTGAATGAAGACTGCTGGAAATCGGGCTACGAAAAGAGCGAGTGGCTGGGCCGCACTGAAAAAACGAAAACCTGGATCCGGCACGACTCCAGGAATCTGTATATAGCGCACCATCGTATTCCTTACCTGGATCGGAGAGGACGACCAGCCAAATGGCTCGCTACAACCAGCGGCGAGGATGCACCTGTGTGGGAAGACACTTCGTTCTTCGTTCAGATTTCGGATTCGGATCGCCGAGCCTGCCTCAATCTTGGAGTGGCCGCGTCCGGAGCCCGGTATGACTCCATCTGGCCTTATCCCGATCTCGCGTTCCCTCCCGTCGACATCCCTTTCATCAATGTTGTTGATTCTGAAGGCGCCCAGTGGTCCTGGAGCACTGCGACAAGTCTCCCTCAGAAATGGGCTGCCGAAGGATTTCAGATGAAATCGTTAGTCGCTCCCGGGGGGAGGATGCTGCCTGCGGACGATTTCGATCCTTCCGTGAGTCTGGGCTGGAATTCGGAAGGCCTGCTGCTGTCATTCGAAATTCGTGATGATGAAGTGAAGCTCAATCCGAATCTCTGGAAAGGCGATCACATCTGGGTTTCGATGTCATCGGAACGCAGCATCCATCCTTATTATGAGGTCTATATCCCACCACCGGCCACGGACAAGGTGAGCCCTCTTCGTTTCCGATTCGGAGATCGCCGTCCCCGTGACATGGTCAGCCAGGGAAAACTGAGGGGCCGATTCCTCGGCCGGAGAACGGAGACTGGATATGAAGCCATAGCTTTCCTTCCGTGGAAAAACCTGATGCTGGAGCCGGGCAAAGGAGACGAAATAGTGGTGCAACTCAAGATAAGCGACGTCGACCCTCAAGATCCTTCACCCATGTTTAAGGCGTATTTCCATCCTAATGGAGTCTTTCGTCCAACCGACCGAATGCTCTCATTTGAAATGCCCGCGCTGAGATTGAGGCTTGCGGAGAAGGCGAGCCGGACCATGGCTTTCACCAGAAATGAAAGCCCCGATGCGAAAGGTCTCTTTACCGCGCGGACACCGTCACCACTACCGATAGGTCTCAAGCCCAAAGAGGCCGTCGACTACGATACGGAATGGAAACATGGGGTGACATTCTCAGAGGAGACATTCACAGCGGAGATGGCAATCCCTCTTGAATCCATCGCTGCTGCCGGCATCAAGACCGACTCCCTGTTCGTTGGCTTCAGGGCCGGCAAGCTCATCGCACGACCCAACGAAGCTCACGGTTACAAGCCTTTAAGGAGACATTCTCCGGCAGGTCAGATAATGCGGCCCTACACGGTGAGGATGCACTTTGCAGAGCTCGACGATGTAAAGCCTGGCACGCGCGTGTTTGATATCCGCCTCCAGGGAAAGACAGTTGAAACCGGATTTGATGTCACGAGGGAAGGATCGAGCCTGAAGGCAATCAGAAGGGAGTTCAAAGGTATTCGTTGCGGCAAAGATCTGAAGATTGAGTTCGTATCGAAGTCTGTGGGAATGAGTGACCAGTCGGCACCGATACTGAGCGGCCTGGAAGTGATGGCGGAATGATGCCGACAGTGAATGCCAACAGTTCCAGGCCGCTCACTCCTTAAGAATTCGGTCTACGTGCCGAATGGCAAGACCCTCCTTAGTCTCCATCAAAGTGATCAACGTCCTCACATCATCTGCGGTTCGGATGCCTTGCTTCCAGATTGAGCGAAGTAATGCTGGCAGGTCATAGACCTGGATGCCTTTCTGATGGCAGAACTGAATCGCCTGACGGTCGTTGCTCAGAAGTGCTGCGTGCCGCGCTCTGCAGATCGCAATTGACTCCGCTTCTCCGTCATCGAGGGACGAAGGCATCTGATATCTTTGAAGTTCTTCCTCGGTAGAAGACTCCAGGAGTAACAACTTGCCGGATTCGAGTAACTCGAAAACGGGGCTGAGAAAGCCCCTACCTTCTTCAATTCCAGCCTCAAGCTCAGTCTGAACCGCAGGCACGATTGCCATCTGGTCGTGCGGAAACACCTCCCAAAGCAACTCGAGTTCTTCAATGACCGCAAAGGTTCCGATTATGTTTGTATCAATAACAATCATCGACGCCGGCTGGCGATCTCATCCACCATCTGATCCAGTCGATCCTGGGCCGGGACCTCCACTTCAACTGCAATTCCCCTGTCAGCCAGAACTTCTTTGAAAGTCCATCGTGTCATTCCCGCCAGTTGTGCCGCTTTGCCAAGGGAAACCTTCTGTTGAACAAACTTCTCTATCGCCGACTCGAGTTGCCGATCATTCTCTCCCAGGAGGCGTGGCTCAAATTCTACTTCGCAGGAATCCGGCAGATCAACATCGCCTGTGGGGCGAAAAACTCCGTCTACATAAACGGCTTTGACAGTCTTCATATGAACTGAGTTGCCAGGAAAAAAGCGACCAAAGGATGTTAACCCCTCGGTGTAAGTCTGCAATTGCTCCATAAGACAGGCTTGTCTGCGGGACCGATAGGGATGTTTCCGCGAACTCGTTCCGATTCCATCTCAGATCGTTCGCTCCGGAGAACGCGAACTCGCAGGCGGTCCTCATGCGGCTCTGCAACGTGGATTTTGGGATCAGATCTATTTTTATTTCATTCAATATCTAACCCCAAGCCCTGCCGAATCCCATGTTTTCTTTCTGCCCCATTAAGGACTGTCTCTCCGGAAATGGGTCCCGACCCGTGACAGATTATTGCACGATAATCATGAACTCTCCTTTACATCAAATCATCGAGCTGCATCCGATGCGGTGTTGCATGACTTGTGCGGTGTTAAGTATTCTGACGGGATGGAATCCGGGCATCGATTTACGTGTCATGCAGGTCGGATGAGACCTGCAATCATCTTTCTGCCTCTGCTCCTGAGTAGTGCTGCCGGCCAGACCGATTCTGAGCAGGATGCGCTTCTGAGGCTCGGTCAACTTACGGGTCTCACAGCGAATGGCCTGGATGCGAAGAAAGACATTCTGGCATTCTACAAAAAGGCCAGCCCGGCCTGGTTGAAAGGCCATGCACTGGTGGCGTTGGCAAGAGTGGGCAGTGAGGCCGCCCTCACTGAATGTCTGGTGAACGCGAAATCCAGAGATGGCCTGCTCCGCGTCGCGGCGTTTGAGGCACTTGGTTTTCTGCCGTCGGATCGAGCCAGTGATGTGCTGAAGAAAGGCCTGCAAGACAGCGATCTGAAAGCACGCTGGAGCGCGGCCGCATCTCTTGCGAGATTGCATGGTGCGAAAGCCTGGGAGGATCTGCGGCCGCTGCTGGGCGAGCCGAATCCGAAGGCACTTGTGTACGAAGTGATGGCGCTTGGATTCATCAGGAACGAGGAATCGAGAAAGCGTTTCAGCGCGCTTACAGCACACAAGGATCGGAACCTGCGCATCGCAGCCATCCGTGCGATGCACCGGGCCAGGGATCCGTGGTGTGTCGGGCATCTGCTGGGGCTCCTTGTCAAGTATCGGGATGCAGAATCAGTTCGGAACATCCGTGGAGTTCTGCTTTCTTACGACGAGACTTTTATCGCCGAACCGCTTGCTGCGGTCATCCGCGATGCCGGAAAGGAAGTGCTGCCCCATGCCTTCGATCTGTTGCTTGAACGGCCAGACAAGAAGTGCGGTGATGCCCTTGTCGCCCGGCTCGAGAAGAGGGAAGAGCTGCATGTTCATGTCTTACTCAAAGCGCTCGATGCCTTGCTGGGGATCGATCCGAAGCGTTACCAGGAGACGCTACTGAAGTATCTGGACAGCGACCAGCCGCCAGTGCGTTCACGGGCAGTCATGGCGCTCACGGCTGACCGGGCTGAAACAGAATTGTTCGGCCTGCTCCAGAAGCCGCTCAGCGATCCGGATGACGGGGTCTTTCGTCAAGCACTTGGCCTGCTCCAATCTTCGACCACTGGCACGCCTGAAGGGGGACTCGCGGATTACCTCCGTCCGGCCCTGGAGGAGGCTTCGTTGACACGAGCCACTTTGATCTTGAATTTCCTGAAGGCCCGTCTGCCGGATAAGGAACTGACGGGCAGCCTCGATCTCCTCTCGCCGTTCCTTGGACATAAGGATGCGCGGGTACGGAAGCTGGCCGTCGAGATCTACTCCAAAGCGACGGATGAGGAACTCTACAGAAAGGTTGCCGCGGCCCAGGGGTTCATTACCGATTGGATGCTCCTCGGCCCCTATGACAACGACAAGCTTAATTCAGGTTTTCAAAATGCCTGGGAGCCTGAACAGGAAATCAATCTGGCCGCGGAATACGGCGGCGGATCGGACAGGGCACGTTTCATTCAGCCAGAAAAGGCGAAGCTACTCGAAGAGACCCCCGGCACAGGCCCGCTGATCTGGCAGCCCCACAGAGTCGCCTCAACCAGTGGCAGGATCAGCCTGAACCGCCTGCTTACCAGCGATGCAGATTACATCCTTGCGTACGCCACCGCTGAGGTCCATTCAGATGCCGATAGAAAGGCAGTTTTGGAAATCCGAGGAGACGACGGTTTCAAGTGCTGGCTCAACGGCGAACAGGTCGCCGGGGCCGGTGACAAATCGATCGATCCCAAAGTGCTCAAAGACCGCGAGAAATGGATGGCCATCCGCGCCAAGTGGAAGAACAACATTCATTCAGCAGATGCAGAGGTGTCGCTGAAAAAGGGCAAGAATCGCATCCTGCTGAAGATCGGGAACTTCACGGATTATTGGTTTTTCAGTGTGCGGGTGAAGAGGAAGTGAATCGTGGCAAGAGAGACAATTGATCGCGACCGAACGACCTGGATTCTTAATGGCAATAGCGCCGAGAGTGTCGGCACCATCGACACAGGAGGCCCGACACCGTGAGGGTTACCCTTCTTTACTTTCTTTGTTTCAGTACTCTGATCTGCACTGCAGAAGAAGCGAAGCCTGAGGATCTGAAAAAACTCATTGCGGGGGCCGCCGATCCCATGGAAGCCGCGGACGCACTTCGCTCACTCTCCCGCCATCCCGAGCCCTGGCGCGCCTACGCAGCCAACAGACTCGCCACACTTGCCGATGCAGGACTGATCCCCAAGGCCGATCCGGATCTCATCAATGCATGGCAGAGGATTTACTCCGAGCACGTGAAAGAAGCGAGATGGCCCGAGGCAAATCGCGCCCTGAGCGTCCTCACTCGACTCGACCGGCGAAAGACCGTGCGGCGCTTGCAGCGCGGCGAGCTGCTGGCCAGGGCCGGACGCATGGATCTGGCCGTGAAGGAATATCTCACGCTCAGCAAATCGCTCCCGCAGAGCCACAGTAATCGAGAGATGTCATCCTGGCTCAATCGACTTCGCAGCGCGGTCCGGCCTGCGCTGACTGCCAGGGCCAATGCAATCACGGTTGATTTTGATGATGCGGAACAAGTGCGGCGCCGTTTCTGGCTCGATTCGATTGAGAAACGCAATCCCAAGGACGCGGCAGCCCTCCACAGCGTGATGAAGGCTGCTTTTGAAGATGATTCAAAAGTCGTCAGCGATGAGGAACGACTGTCGCATTCGTTCTGGCTTCTGCTGGACCGAAAACTCCTCGAGCTCGGCACGGACCAACTCGCGGCGTTCAGGCAGATCCAGGACGCCAGATTTCAGGAGGAATCAACTCGACTGCCTGGGCACGCCAGCATCCCGCTGGTATCGGGAGGAACCACCGGTCGCTTTACCGGCGAGGCGCCGGCACACACAGGAACGCTGAAGCTCTGGCGAAGGTACCCTTTCTCCGCAGAAGCTCTGAAGCAACTCTTTGAATACGCGGTCGCCCTGTCTGAACGGGGCGACAGCGCATGTGCGGCACGATCCTTCGAGGACATCATCGCGCATTCGTCAGACCAGTCTCTGATTGCGAAGGCAGGGCTCGCCCTCAATCGTGGCACAGGTTTTCAACCTGCAAATCCGTTCACGGATTCCTTTGCGCTGCCAGCGAAACTCAATCTTCCCAAGGTCCCACCGCACCACGTTCGACTGCTTCGAGACAACCGAACCCTCGTCACGATTCAATCGAACGGCAAACAGATCATCGCCGCGGCACCCACCTTCCTCGCCTGCTACGACGCCAAAGCGCCACAGAAAACTATCTGGCTCAAAACTTCGGACACCCACCAAGTCCACGGCGGTCAATCCATCGATACATTCATTCCGGATGCTAATCGCCCTTCGATTTCATCTGGTCGCGGAGCGCCCAGACCACGCCGTATATTCAGCCGATGGGGTTTTGCAGACATCACCGGCGATCTCCGGCAAGACTGGTATCCCGGCAAGAACAATCTCCCCGCTTCGCGTTTCCGTGTCTGCCGTACCGATTTTGCGGCTTTCGATCTGCAGACGGGCGAAATGTATTGGTCAACTGCCGGCGCGCCTTACTGGAACGATCTCCTTCCTGCCGGCGATCCGCTGGCCAGGAATGGCCGTGTCTATCTGCCGGCTGCGAGTGCATTGCCCACCCAGTTCATGGAGAACAAGACAGAGTTTCTGGTGCTCTGCCTGGACGCGGAGACTGGCGAGCTCATCTGGAAGAAACGAGTCGGCGAGATCACCATCCGCTCGTACATCATGCGTCGCCAGGTCTTTCACGGATTCCATACTTCTCTCGCCTTCGAAGGCGGCACCATTTTCTGCAACACTGGCGCGGGACTCGTCGCCGCACTCGATGCCCGCGACGGGCTTGTGGAATGGTCGCGCACTTACCCCGGCTACAACCCGCTCCCCAGCAACATTGATCCCTACCTCACCAATCAGAACCCGCCCCCACAATTCGCAGGCGAAGTCATCACATTCTCAACTAAAGACACCCCCGGAACCTTCGCTCTCAACAAACACACCGGCGCCCTCCTCTCAGACAATCCTTTCAGCGCGAAGAGCCACACACCACTCCACCCCAACACTCCATCACTCCAACACTCCACTCCCATCCCCCCTTCACCTACGCCGCTGAAGCGACGGCTCAAGATCGGCGACATCACCATCACAGCCCCGCCCGGCAGCGAATTCACCTCCCACTCCCTCCACGGCGGCCGTATCCGCACCTGCTCCCTCCGCAGCCCAGCGCCGTCCATGGATGGGCCCGTCACATCTGCCCACTTCCGCATCGATGCCTACGATTCGCGCACAGGTATGCATCTCGCTGCCCGCGATCTCTTTCAAATCTATCCTTCCACCGCGCATTCAAAGGAACACCTGCCTGAGGACGTCACCTGGTCAGCAGGCCGGCTTACTATCGAGAATGACGAAGGTATCCACCATTTCGCCCTGCCGATTCCAGCTCTTGCTGATGCGCCCGATTATCAGATACCGGTCTATCGCGCGTCGGATACCATGCGCGTCGATGGCCTGACCTCGGATTATTCAAGTGCTGCAATCCCTCCGACCATCGGCAGTCGTGCAAGCCTGCATTTTTCACGCAATTCGCAATTCCTGTTTCTAGCGGTGTCGTGTCCCAATCCTGAGTTCCGCCCGCTCGTCGGCCGCGGCCGGTTTGGAGGCGGCGGTGACTGGCTGGAAGTCTCTCTCCGCACCAATCGTAAACCCAACAAGGAGCTGCGGCAGAAACCGTTTGAGTGGGACACCGGCATAGACAATCTCGGACGCACGATTCATCACCGGACCGTTCCCGATAATCTCATCAGCGTCGCTCGTTACGATATCAACACACAGAACTCGATTTACGAGATGGCCATACCGCTCGACAGCATCTGCAAGCGGCCATCGGCCAACGATACGCGGATACAGTTGAATCTCTCGCTCTATGACAATCCTCCGTCAAACCCGGCTAAAGCCGTTACACCAACGGTGTGGCGCGGGTTGCAGCTCCGGCTCCTTGATTTCACTCGTGATGAGGAACAGGCCGCGCTCGAGTTTGCGCGCAATATCCCGCATCTGAACGAATCGCATTGGATTCTCAAACAGCTCGTTCGCCAGCACATCCATTCCTGGCCTGCGGGGAAGAATTTCATCAACAGAACTTTGAAACAGGAACCGAGTGCACTGTTTGCAGCACGTATTATTCAGCTTGCGGATCGGCGACTACTTGCGGTCACCGGGCAAGACCTGTCCCCAGTGCTTGCGTCGTTCACCGCGCGGGCAGGCCTGGCTCCCGGCATCCGGAAGTGGTATTCGGAATTCATCGCGCACGTGAAGGACGGCCGAGAACCAGACTCATTCGCGCTCCCACGGGGCGGGCAACTCGATACGGCAAAGGCCATCGCGCTTCTCAAGCAAAACATCCCTCGCCTCAGACGCACGGAAGCTGCGGTACGTTTTTTTTCAGCCCTGGTGGAGCTTGCCAGGCCCAAGCCTGCGGAAGAAATCAGTCTGCTCGCATGGTTTCTCAAGGAGGTGCCGGGCCAATCTCGCGACCCCGTTTACATGGAAGCGATCTGGGAGCTGGCAAATCAGTCGTCGCCTGAGCAAGCGGCGGAGATTACTGAAAAAATCATTGGCGAGTGCAACATTCCTGCGGCCATCGCCCATTCGTTTCGGCGGAAACGCTCGCATGCTTCGCACGCTTGGCTCAGACAGTGGCACATTGTCGGGCCGTTCCCATCAAGCGAAGTGAGCGACATGGAATTCGAGACCGTCCTGCCGCCGGTGCAGAAGAAGATTACGCTGCGTGAAGGCTACCGAGTCCAGGAACGTACCCTCCGCTGGAAGAAGCTCTATACCGAATCAGGCACGGTCGATCTGGAGAAGGAATTGGGTCAACAGTATCCCGGCGCGAAGGCGTATGCGGTCACCTTCATTGAATCGCCCAAGGCCGGCTGGGCCTCGCTTGAGCTGGCATTTCATGTCCAGTGCCGTGCGTGGCTCAATCGCCGGCTCGTGTTTCGTTCCAGCGTTCCGCCGGACAAGGCATGGATCGAGGCGGGCTGGAAGAATCGACAGGAGCCGTTCGTGCGCCGCACACCGGTCTGGCTGCCAAAAGGCTGGAGCATGCTTCTCGTCGAATGCGCGAACGGTCGAAAGGGCTGGCAATTCCGTGCGGAATTGACCGAGCCATCCGGTAAAGGCGCGCTCGCCGGCCTCCGCATCATGCAGCCAGGCGGGCCGAAGGAAGTGATCGTCACTCCACAGCCGGCGCCTGACACAAAGAGTTTTGGGAATGCGCTCCGCGCAGAGTTCTACGACAACGTCAATTTGCTCGGCCCGCGCATCGTCCGAAAAGACCCGTTCATTTGCGTCGATTGGAAAGTTGAATCGCCTGACCCGCGCATTCAGTGGGAGACCTGGTCCGCACGCTGGACGGGCAAGATCACGCCGAAGTATTCCGAGCCATACACCTTCATTATCATCTGCAACGATGGTGTCCGTTTGTGGATCGATGGCAAACTCCTGATCGACCACTGGAGTTACCATTCTCACAAAAAGGATTTCGGAACCATTGAGCTTCAGGCCGGAAAGCAGCACGACTTCCAGATCGAGTTTTATGAATTTACGGACTGGTCGAATCTCTGGATGTGGTGGCGCAGCCCGAGTCAGAAAGAAGAGATCGTGCCTCCGTCCGCGTTCACCAGTAATTGGTATCGAGTGAAGACCTACGGCCCGGCCATCCGTACCGAGCCGCCGAAGCCGTCGGGGCCGCCCCGTTTTGCCGGACTGCGAATCAGTCCCAGAGAAATCTGGATGCCGCCCGGCTGGAAGTATCAGTTCAAAGCCATCCCGCTCGATCAGTATGGTAAGACCCTCGACGTCGGAAAGAGCTTTGATCCTTACGGCAAGCCCTTCGATGTTTCGGTCAAGTGGTCGGTGATTCCCGGCGGCCGGATCAATCTGTTGATGTTGTATGGAGGCGGCTACTGGCTCGAACACCGCCTCAAGAAAGCCAAAGGCGCGATAACGCAGAATGGCGAGTTCACAAGCGATGGATCGTTTGGCTGCGTCACAATTGTTGCGCAGTCGGTGAAGCGACCAGGCATCCGTGGCACATCGACGATTGCGATCGAGAATTACATGTCCATCCAGCCTGATACCTCCCGTCCGCTTTCCATCGGCGGGGACCTGGGGGGACGCTCCTTCGACGGCGACATCGACCGCGCCCGCATCTATAAAATCGCCCTCACGGACAAACAGATTCTGGCGCATTTCAAGGGCAAGAAGCTCACGGACGAAGGCGTCGTGGCCGAGTGGACTTTCGACAAACTGGAAGAAGGCGTCTATCGCAACCAGGCCGACAAAGGCCTGGATGGCAAACCGGTTGGGCGGGTCAAACACGTGCGTGAGAATAATCGTGCGTACGTCCGATTCGAGGGCGGCCGCATTGAAGTGGCCCACGACAAACGGCTGAACATCACCAAATCGTGCACGTTCGAGGCTTGGATTCGACCACGGGTCCAGCGCTCGCAAGGCGTCATCTTTGACAAGCACCTCGGCGGCACGGTCCGAGGTCACCGCCTCGACCTCAACGGCGGCGTAAGAGCCCAGGGCATGTTCGGCCACGGCTGGCTCGAGGCTGGCCACCTCTGGGCAACCGATTTCTGGTCACACCTGGTCGCTGTCTATGATGTGAATGGCGTCCGCAAGATTTATGTGGATGGAAAGCTGATTCGCGAACGTAAGAAGGGCGTGCAGATAATTGTTCAGTGATTATTACTTCAGCCTGAATTGAGCGATTCTTGAAGACCCCATTGGGTTCATCCCAATGGGGAATGAGGTTCTCAGCTAATGCCTTTTCCAAACGAAAATCGAAGGGCGACCGGGCAAACATATTCTCATCACCGATCCGGT
>JASLXP010000623.1 GCA_030740295.1 Planctomycetota bacterium | reverse complement strand
GGTTTTTCCGTGGGGTATGTCTTTTGTCTATTCCTGCGGTGGCTGGGGCGCGGGCCCGTGCTTCACCGTACTACACCGCCCCCGGGGGGTCTAGCCCCTGCCCACGCCCGCTAAAGTACGCGCCATTCCCATGTAGGATGGGCGCCCTCACCCGTCTTGAGCTGCTGGGCAAGAGCCGGCCGAGGACGGCCATCCTACGGATGCAGGAGGTCTACTGGTCTTTAAGAATGCGCACGGGCGTCAGCTCTTCACCTTCTTCGGTTCCGGGCGGCTCTTCTGAAGCCTGCGGCTTGTTCCCGAAGAACATCCGGAACACGCGATGTGCGGCCGGGCTGTTCAGGTAACGCATCGCCCACAGAGTCATGATGAGAAGCACGACCAGAAACAAGAGCCGGCCCACGGCACCTTTGCGGCGTCCCGGAGCCATGTTTGTGCGACGTATCTTCAGGCGGTCGTCTGGTTGATTTTCAGTAGCCATTTTCTGTTGCGGCTGTTGCGCCACTTAAAGAAGTCATATCTTGGAACTCCCGTGATCTGACTGCAATCATTTCCGTCTATTCGTCGCCGGTGGCACGGAGGCCAATCGTCGTGCGATATGGTGCCTCAGCAGCGGGATCTTTGACGTCTGTGCAAGCTCCAACGCCTGAGCTGGAGATGACAGGATTGCAGGCTCGATACCGTACCAGATCATCAGCGGTTGACACCGGTCGTTCGCATCTTCTCCGTGGGAGGCCAGAGCTTCTGCAATGGGCCATCGCTTTTCGAAAGGGAGCCGTTGCAGAGCGGAGGCGAGATGCAGGCGGACAAGGCCGGATGTTTCGGTCTTCGCAAGGGTGGCGAGCTTTATGGGCGCGTCCTTCGGCACAGTACCATGGTCCAGAAGGAGTTTTACAGCCCATACACGAAGATGTTCTTCTTTGTCATTGAGCAGGGGGACTAGCAATTCTGGCTCGGATTTTCCAACGGCGTGCAATGCCCAGAGGGCTCTCAAGCGATGCCTCACATCCTTCTCGCTTTCCAGCATACTGTGCAGAGCTTGAGACGTCTCCCTGGCAAGACTGCCCGCCGCGGCACGTTCCTGAAGGAGTCTTCGTGCGCGGCGGACGAACCATTCGTTTCTGTGCTTGAAGAGGCCGAGAAGAGTCATGTCGTCCAACTTCGAAATGTCCATCTTCACCGGCACAGGATCTCCAAAAGTGATCCGATATATCCGTCCGCTCGTCCGGTGGATGCCGTCGCGGCCATGGCATTCGCCGAGGTCGACCCAATCGGAAAGATAGACTGCGCCGTCCGGGCCGTACTCCATCTCGACTCCCAGGAACCACGGCTGATTCGCCTTCAGGAAATCAGGCTCGTGGTTGCCGACGTAGCTTGTTCCCCGGCGTGTGAGCCTGTCCTGATTGATTCGCCGGCCGTGGGTATTGCCCATAAAGATGCGTCCCCGATATTTGTCTGGCCAGTTATCGCCCAGATAGATCATGCCGCCGCAGTGGGAGTGTCCGCCGCCGAGCTCGCCATGCTTGCCCTTTCCCTCGCGGGAATCCGGCCAATTCTTTCCTGTATCCCAGTGGTAGTGATCTGCGGTTTGATCGATGAGGCCGTACAGGTATGGATTGAAATGCCGGCCGTGCATCCGCTTGTAGTAAGCTCCCGGTATGACGTGCCACAGGTGGCCGATGACGTTGTTCGTAAAAAACATCTGGCCATGCTCATCGTAATCCAGCCCCCATGGATTGGTCGTGCCATGAGTGACGACTTCGAATTTCTTGAGCGTCGGATGGTATCGCCAGATGCCGCAATTGAGGGGCAACCGTTGGCTGCCAGGCGTTCCGGGTGCACCCACAATCGATGTGCCCTTGATTCCGTGACGGCCGTAGAGCCATCCGTCCGGCCCCCACAGCATTCCGTTGACGATATTGTGCCCGGTGTCTTTGGTGTTAAAGCCATCGAGATGGACGACGGGCTCTCCGTCAGGCTTATCGTCTCCGTCCTCATCTGCAATGTGAACGAGTTTGCCTTCGTTGAGGACCCAGATGCCGCTGAAGCCGTACGCCAGCCCGGTAAGTTGATGGCCTGAGTCCCAGAAGACCTTTCGCCGGTCGAAGCGGCCATCGTCATTCAGATCCTCGAAAATGATGATTCGATCCTGGCCTTTCTCCAGGTAGCCATGCCGTGCGTATGAATAACACTCCGCCACCCAGAGCCGGCCTCGGTCGTCCAACTCGAGTGCGATAGGCTGGCGCACACGAGGCTCCGCGGCAAACAGGGTGACCTTGAATCCGTCCGGCAGCGTCATTTTTCTGACAGCTTCCGAAGGCGAGATCACCACATCGTCCGGGTTCTGGGAGTTTACGACCTGCTGGAAATCCTCGGCAAAAGCACAGGTCTGGATGAGTAACAATAGTGAGAGAGGCTGGAATTCAGTCATGGGGATCAGAGATTATTTCGAAACCTCCGCGCTGTGTGCGTGTACGTTTCTTGTTCTTGAGCTTCGGAAGAAGAGACCGAACACTTTAATCGCCACCGGCACCATGAAGAGTAACTCATAGCTTCCATTCTTCTCCGGATTGCAGATCAGTCCAGCAGTTTCTCGGCCTCTGCGACCACCGCTTCCACCGCCTGCTCAATGGGCGGCTGCAGTGTCACGCCTGACGCGCGTTTGTGGCCGCCTCCGCCGAATTTCCCGGCGAGGGCCTGCACATCAATGTCGTTGGTTTTTGAGCGGAGACTCGCCTTGACGATGCCGTCCGGAGTGTCGCGAAACATGATGACCATCCTGGAGTCGTGAATGGTGCGGACCATGTCAACAAAACCTTCGACATCCGTCGGGGCCCCGCCTGACTCGGCGAACATTTCGTTCTTCACCAGGAACCAGACCAATCGCCCATCGCAAGCGGATTGCAGCGTGGATAGCGCCAGACCGAAGAGCTTCATGCGCTCCAATGTGCCGTGTTCGAATACCTTCTGATACATGTGCTCGGCGACAATGCCTTCTTCAATGAGAGTGGCCGCTATCTCGTGCACACGATGCGAAGTGTTGCTGAATCGAAAATTTCCGGTGTCGAACAGAAGCCCCGTATAGATGGCTTCACGGGAACGTGCAGTGCGCTCGGCTCCCAGGTGCTCGCAGAAATAATGGATAAGCTCGGAGGCCGAGCTTGCCTCGATGGTCGCGCAATTGATCGTTGCACATTCGGCGGCCGGAAAGTGATGGTCGATACAGAGTGAGGGTTTATTGAGCGCGGCCATGGCTTCCCCAACTGTGCCCGCCCGATCCCAGAAATTCGCGTCGACCATGATGAAGAGATCGGCTGCATTCAGAAGCTCGGTGTGGTGCGCCGGATCAAAGACCAGCGGCTCTCCATCGGATTGCAGAAACTCATTCGATGGACTGAGAGGATGGGAATTCAAAATGATCGGATCGAGACCGATGGAGCGCAGCCCTTCCGCGAGCCCGACCTCCGCGCCAATGGCGTCGCCGTCGGGCATTTCGTGCGTAGTGATTACCGGTTTCCGGGTTTGCCTGACTAGTTTTGCCGCTTCTTCCCAATTCATTCTCGTGTCTCCTTCAGGGCGTCTTCAATTACTTGATTGTAGTAGGCCAGTCGCTCGTCGGGGATGTCCAACTCGCTGCCGAAACTTCTTGTGTGATCTTTGTAGATACGGTGAACGGCAATCTCCTCCACCTTCAATCCTGCGGCCGCGGCTTTGATCCAGAGCTCAAGAGGCATTCCATAACCGGGCTCTTTGACGTGCAGCGATTCCAGCGCGCGCCGGCCGTAAGCTTTGAATCCGCAGAAGCTGTCGGTGAGGTTGTAACCTGTCAGCTCGTTAATCTCAGCAGTGATTGTGCGGTTGATTTCAAGGCGGTCCTCAGGGGGCGGGTCTTGTCCTTCGGCAGGCTCTGGAGGATACCGGGTTCCGGAAATGATGTCGCAATCGCATGCTTCGAGTGCATCAATAAACTCCAGTATTTGCGAAGGCTGATGCTGTTCGTCGCAATCGAGAGTGACCAGGCCCTCGTAGTTTTCGTTCCGGGCGAGCTCGATGAGGTGGATGAGGGCCTGGCCGTAGCCGGAGTTTTCCGGATGCTCGATCAGATGGCTGATCAGATTCTCGGATCTCAATCTGTGCAGAATCGCCAGGCTGCCATCGGTCGAGCCGTCATCCACAACAGCTATCTCCTCCGTGAATCGAGCCACTTCACTGAGCACTCGCTGGACGTATTGGACCTCGTTAAAAACCGGAATGCCTACCAGGATTCGCACAACGGTTACTTACCTTTCTGATTCGCTTGTTCTTCTTCGTACTGACGGAGCAGGACCTCGCGCGTCAGGCCGTCCAGGTGATCGGTAAAGAGAACGCCGTCCAGGTGATCGATTTCATGTTGACAGACTCTCGCCTCAAACTCGGTGAGTTCAACAAGAATCTCGTCGCCTTCATGATCGAGGCCCTCGATCACGACCTCCGTTGGGCGCAGGACATCTGCACGAATACCGGGGATACTGAGGCATCCCTCTTCACCAAATTCGCTGCTGGGCCCCCGCTCCACGATTTCAGGATTAACGATTCCCATCAGCCTTGCCCGGGGATCGTCTTCCGCCTGATAAGCGTGAAAAACGATGATCCGCCGGTTGACCCCGATTTGCGGGGCGGCCAGGCCGACGCCGTGCGCTGAGTACATCGTCTCGGCCATGTCTTCGATCAGCTGCAGGACTTCATCGTTGACTTCCTTGACCCGCCTGCACTTCTTGCGAAGGCGTTCGTCTGGGTAAAGGACTACGTTGCGGACAGGCATGGAAGCAATGAGCGATGAGTAAGGTGTCGCAGGTACGTGGCAGTTAAAAGATCTGGTAGTTTAGAGATCCAGTTGGAAAGTGAAAGTGAGGCGGCCATCCTCAATGGAACTACACAAAAACACCTTCAAAATGGAAAGTTATTCTCGACTGAGTCCTAAAGTGCGTACAGGTGGTCACTATGGTCAAAAGTAAGCTGAGTATGAACGCCGGTATGATTGTCACGTTTTTCCTGCTGCTGTTTCCCGTTCTTTACGCTCAGGAGACGGGCATTCTGCCGCTCGAATTTCGCAAGATTCCGATCAACGGTAACGACCTGGTTGGAGACCCCGAAGCGGTCACCGTCAACTACGGGTTTACGACGCGTACCGGCTCGAAAATCGTTGAGCATGGTGACAGTGTCACGCTGCTCGATTCCTATGAGGGGCTTCCTACCCCGCATACGAAATGGGTCGTGCCTTACGCTCGCGGACCGGTGCGAGTGCTGTTTGTGACGAACCAGGCTTATGGCGGGCGGAATCCCCTCGAACTGAGACAGCGTTCCAACTTCCAGATTTCGATACTTCACATCCCTGGCGTTCTGAATGACGCCAGGCCGGACAGGCAACCGGTGGTGCATGATTTCTTTTGGACCAAGTTTCAGAAACTGCTGGACGCTGAATGCGACGTAGTGTTTCTGGCGACGGGCGATCTCGAAGGCGGTTACAAAGATTTCGACAACGTGAAGGATCGCATCCTTCGTCGCATCAAGGAAAAGGTCGCCGCGGGATGCGGGCTTGTCCTGCTGCATGGTAATCCTCGCTGGTATCGTCTGAGCAAATCCCGGCTGGCCTGGCTCGACGAGCTCTCTCCTCTCAAGCATGGTCATAGCGGCATTACAGACAGGCCAGCGCGCACTCAGGTCAGGTCGGCGGTATCTGATTCGTTCTCTTTTGCCAGTTGGCCCCATGCAACGACGAACCAGGTAACGGCCGATGCCGGGGCAGATGTGCTGGCAACGCTGAGCGGCCGTCCTTTCATCGCAACCGGCAGGTATGGCAAGGGCCGCGTGGCGGCCGCTTACTTCCAAGTGCAGCGGATCAATTCAGGCATTCTGCCGCTTTTCGATCCGGAAAAGGTCACACAGCTCGGCGACACCCACGAGCCGGTTTACGCTTTCTATCTGAAGGCTCTTGCCTGGGCCGCAGGACGTGAGCCGCTCGCGGGACTGTCTGTCCCGGAGCTGACACGCAGCAAGGCCGGTGAGTCTCCGAAGGTTGTGGTCAGAGCTGATCTGGCTGCGAAGGCTCTCGCAAAAGGAGGATTCGCTTTGCGTTATGAGCTCAGGGATCCATGGGGCAACCGAATTCGGCAGGTGCCAAACTCGGTAGAGATGTCTCCGCCGGGGGGACAAGTCACGATTCCCCTGGTCCGCCTGCATGCTAACGGTCTCTATCGGCTCGATCTCTGGCTCTTGAGAGACAGCAAAGTAGAGAACTGGGGATACACCGCGATACAGGTGGAAGGTGAAACGCGCCTTGGCAGGTGATCCGATTTTGCGCTCAACCTGAAGGGTCGCTCCAACGCACCCCTCCCATACCCGCTCTTCTCCTTCTCCCGCGGCGAAGCGCTCCTGCTCGCGTCTATCCGCGGCCGACTCCAGTGGGTAGGCCAGCGCCCGCAGTTGCTGGACGAGACACGTGCGGCCAACTTCGACGATCAGGTAAAGTTCGCATGGACGGGCAAACGGCACGCCTACAACGTTCGGGATCGAAAGTACCTGGGGGAAGTGACCGAAGCCGAGGTCGATCTCCCGTCTTTCCACGGCCGCCTGCTTGCACTCCTGCCTTACAAAGTCGAAGCCCTCCGGATCGATGCACCATCAAAGGCGCCCGCCGGCAAGACACTCCACCTCTCCGCAAAGATCATCACGGACGGCAACCAGCCCGGCGAGCACGTTTTCCGAATGGAGGTCTTTTCTCCCACCGGTTACCGCAACCTGATCTATTGCCGAACGAAAACCGCGGCGGCAGGCGAAGCTCACTTTCAAATCCCTTTCGCCAACAACGACCGCCGAGGACAATGGACTGTCCTCGTGAGAGATGTGATGACCGGGGTCGAGTCAAAGAAGACCGTTGAACTGGAATAGCCTGACCGGCTTCCAATTGGTGGTAAATCCAAAATGACTCTACGCTGGTGTGGACTCTTTCAGATGGTCTCATGGCTGACGGAGAAAGAAGATTCACCCCTGCCGTTTTTCACCATTCACCGCATTCACCATTCACCTACCGCCACCGGCCTCTTTCCCCCACCGGATGATGGCAGTGGCACCCTGTGGTAGCGGCGGCGTCTCGCCGCCGAATTTCTGCGGCGGGACGCCGCAGCTACGCGGCAAATGTCAATGCGACTTTTTACGAATGAATCTGATGGCTTGCTGATCTAGTTCTGTTCTGTATAAGGATCAGGATCGTTTGGGTAATATCTTCGATCCTCTTTTGCCGGGAGACACAGTCATGTCGTACAGAATTATTTCATCCTTCCTGTGTGTTTCATTTCTCGGGATCTGTATCCCCTTCGCTGACGGTGCAGATAGCGCGGTCAATACCAAGTGCCCCATCAGCGGCAAGGCCATCAAGGCGAAATGTGCCATGAAATACGAGGGCGAGAAAATCGCATTCTGCTGCGGCAAATGTTTTAAGAAATTCAAGTCCGATCCTGCCACTCTGGTCGCCAAAGTTGTTCGGGACGCCGTTCCGGTCAATACGACGTGCCCCATGAGTGGTAGAGATATCAAGGCTGGCTGTGTGGCCGCTTACAAAGAAGAAACGATTGGTTTCTGTGGTGGCGGATGCAAGAAGAAGTTCGAGGCCGATCCTGCCGCGATGATTGGCAAGGTCGTCAGAACATCCAAGAAACAGGATTAGCATAAGGCTCTGTCCTTGAGTCTTTATGCTCGACTGGTATGGCTTCCGGGCGGTTGGAGATGACCCCACCGGAAGCCGTGCTGTGCCTTTTCGTGCTCAGACGATCAGGCGAATTGCTGCAAATCCCCGTACATGTTGAGGCACTCAGATGGATCCGCTGACCGAGCACCTGCGACTTCAAACGCGGCGACACTTCTTCCGAAATACGGGGCTGGGTCTGGGTACGGCCGCCTTGGCCTCTCTTCTTCCGGATACAGAAGCCGCGGCGCCACTGGCAAGCCAGACGGACGGCCTGCCCGGCCTGCCGCATTTCGCACCCAAAGCCAAACGTGTCATCTACCTGTTCATGGCCGGTGCGCCCGCGCAGTTGGATATGTTCGATTACAAGCCGGAGTTGGACGGTCTGTTCGACAAGGACTTGCCAGATTCCGTGCGTATGGGACAGCGGCTCACCACGATGACCTCGAAGCAAAAGCGGTTTCCACTCGCGCCTTCCATCTACAAATTCAAACAGCATGGCCAGTCGGGGGCCTGGGTCAGCGAACTGCTGCCGCACATGGCCAGCATGGTAGACGACCTCGCCATCATCAAATCGGTGCACACTGAGGCCATTAATCACGATCCCGCCATCACGCTCATACAAACGGGCAGAGAGATACCTGGCTGGCCCAGTCTGGGCGCGTGGCTGAGCTACGGGTTAGGCAGCGAGAATCAAAGCCTCCCTTCGTTCATGGTCCTCAATTCAACCTGGACAGGCCGGAAGGAAGCCCAGGCGCTGTACAATCGTCTCTGGGGCGCAGGCTTCCTTCCATCCAAACACCAGGGCGTCCTGCTTAGGTCGACGGGCGATCCGGTACTGTATCTTTCGAATCCGAAAGGCGTGAGCCCGTCGGTCCGCAGACGCATGCTCGATTCGCTTGGCCGCCTCAACCGGCAGCATTACGGAGAATTCGGTGACCCGGAAACTCAGGCACGTATTGCTCAGTATGAGATGGCGTATCGCATGCAAACCTCCGTGCCGGAGCTCACCGACCTGTCGAAAGAGCCGAAGCATATCTTCGATATGTATGGCCCCGATTCGCGCAAGCCGGGCACTTTTGCTTACCACTGCCTGTTGACTCGACGCATGATGGAGAAGGGCGTCCGCCTGGTGCAGATCTACCATCGCGGCTGGGATCAGCATTTCAATATCGCGGGCGATCTGCCGAACCAGTGCAGAGATATCGATCAGCCCGCGACCGCGCTCATCCAGGACCTCAAAGCCCGCGGTCTGCTGGAGGATACCCTCGTCGTCTGGGGTGGGGAGTTTGGACGGACAGTGTACTGCCAGGGCAAACTGACCCGCAAGAACTACGGCCGCGACCACCACCCGCGCTGTTTCACCATGTGGATGGCCGGCGCCGGGATCAAGGGCGGCATCGTTCACGGGGAAACCGATGACTTCAGCTACAACATCATCGAAAGCCCTGTCCACATCCGAGACATAAACGCAACCCTCCTCCACCAAATGGGCATCGACCACCAACGCCTCTCAGTGAAATTCATGGGCCTCGACGTCCGACTGACCGGTGTCCTGGAGTCCAACATCATCAAAGCAATCCTGAGCTGAGAGCTCGGGAGGATGGGAAGACTGGAATGGCGGAGACCAGAGACCACAGACTGCAGATTACAGACCACACTTACTCATTACTCATTACTCATTACGCATTACCCATTAGAAATCCATGAGACTTACCCTCCTGCCGCTCGTCGCATTCACCAGCATGCTTGCCGCGCAAGACGACGAGATCATTTTCTCACAGCAGATTCGGCCGATCCTGGCAGACACTTGCTTCAAGTGTCATGGCCCGGATGAAAAGAAACGCAAAGCCAAACTGCGATTCGATATCCGCGACGGCGGTATCTTCAAGATGCGCAAGGGACACCAGCCCGTCGTGGCTGGCAGCCCGGACAAAAGCGAACTCTACGAACGCCTCACCAGCAGCGACGAAGACAAACGGATGCCGCCTCCCGAGTCTGGCAGGAGCCTGACCAAGGCACAGGTCGAGCTCATTCGGAAGTGGATCGAGCAAGGAGCCAGGTGGCAGGAGCACTGGTCGTTCGAGCGGCCGAAAAAGACACCTCTGCCAAAAGTCAAAGATCAGAACTGGGCAAAGAGCCCCATCGACCGATTCATTCTGTCACGCCTGGAAAAGGAAGGGCTGACGCCTTCTCCCGAGGCCAGCCACCGCGCCCTTATCCGCCGGGTGACATTCGACATCATCGGACTCCCGCCGACGCCGAAAGAGGTGCAGGCGTTTCTCAAAGACACTTCAGATAACGCTTTCGAGAATGTCGTCGACCGCCTGCTGGAATCCAAACACTACGGCGAGCATCGTGCCCGATTCTGGCTCGACGCGGTCCGCTACGGTGACACGCACGGCCTGCATCTCGATAACTATCGTGAGATGTGGGCCTATCGGGATTGGGTCATCAAGGCATTCAACGACAACATGCCGTTCGATCAGGCCACCATCAAGCAGATCGCCGGCGACCTGCTCGACGGCAGTACTGACGAAGACCGAGTCGCCAGTGGATACAATCGCTGCCACGTGACGACCAGCGAGGGCGGCTCGATCAGCGAGGAGGTCTATGTGCGGAACGTGGTCGATCGCGTCAGCACCACCGGCACGGTGTTTATGGGGATGACCCTCGGCTGTGCCGTCTGCCACGAGCACAAGTTCGATCCGATTTCGCAGCAGGAGTTCTACCAGCTCTTCGCTTTCTTCAATAACCTCGAAGCCAATCCACTGGACGGCAACAAGAAGGATCACGCGCCCGTAATTCGGGTGATGAACCCGGAAGCCACGGCGCGGATGGCGTCGATCGAAGAGCAGACAGGCGCACTCGAGGCCCGGATAAACAAGCCCCTGCCTGACCTCGATGCAAAAGAGCTAAAATGGGCTCGTGAACAATCCAAGGAACTGCGTGAGCAGTGGGAAATGCTCACGCCGGTTGCCATGAAATCCACCGGCGGAGCGACGCTTAAGAATGAAGGCAGCATCATTCAAGTCGGCGGGGAGAATCCGGACCGCGATGTTTACGAGATCGTGGTTCGCGCAACCCGAAAGCCGATCCATGCCATCCGGCTGCAGACGTTTGTCCAGCCCGATCTGCCGCACAGGAGCACTGGCCGCGCGAGCAATGGAAATTTTGTGATGACCGAATTCGAAGTCGAGGCAGCGCAGACGGGCACACCCGACAAGAAGCGCGTCGTCAAGCTCGCGGCAGCGCAGGCAGATTATTCGCAGCAGGATTTTGACGTCTCGCTGGCCATCGATGGCAATCCCGGTACCGGCTGGGCATCTGAAGGGCACGTCCGCAAAGAGACCTGCACGGCCTGGTTCTTCCCCGCCAAACCTATCGCGTTTGAAGGCGGGGCAGATCTTGTCATTCGCATGAAACATAACTCGAAATTCGCCCAGCATTCCGTCGGCCGGTTTCAGATCTCGGTCTCGGACGATGCTGAGAGATTGAAGAAATCGCTGCCGCCCACGTTCGGGCCTTGGTCAATGATAGGGCCGTTCACTGCGGCCTCCTTTGATGAAGCGCATGACAAAAAATTTGGACCGGAAAAGAAGCTCGACCTGTCCGCAACCTACAAGGACGGCAAGCTTAAGTGGGTGAAGAAGAAGAATCTGGCAGATGGCAAAGTGCAGAACCTCCAGGGAGCGAACGCGGCCACCTATCTTTACCGGACCATCCAGTCGAGCAGCGTCCGTGCCATGCACTTGTCCCTCGGCAGCGATGACAGCATCAAGGTCTGGCTCAACGGCGAGGAGGTGCTCAACAAGAAAGTGGCCCGAGCGGTGAAGCCCGATCAGGAAAAGATCAGCGTTGAGCTGCGTCCGGGCAAGAACGAGCTGTTGATGAAAATCGTGAACGGTGGTGGCGGCTACGGATACTACTTCAGCGCAAAGACCGGCCTTTCCGGCATGCCAGCACAAGTCGTCGATGCACTGACCACACTGGCAGCCAGGCGGAACGAAAATCAGAAGACAGCCATTCGCTCTTACTATCGCAAACATCACTGGCCGGAATGGAAAACGCACGATACCGAGCTGAAGAAACTTCAGACAGAGCTGAAGGAGCTGGAAAAGCGGTCTGCCACGACCCTGGTAATGAAAGAGCGCGCCCAGCCGCGCCAGGCTTACATGCTGAACCGCGGACAATATGACCAGCGCCGTGAAAAGGTCGGTCGCCGGGTGCCGAAGGTCTTCCCGCCGCTGCCCAAAGGTGCGCCGCGCAATCGCCTCGGTTTCGCCAGGTGGCTCGTGTCACCCGATCATCCGCTGACCTCGAGGGTCATCATCAACCAGGTCTGGCAGCAGTTCTTCGGGGCGGGCATCGTGCGGACCACGGAAGATTTCGGCGCGCAGGGGGAACCGCCCAGCCATCCTGAACTGCTCGACTGGCTGGCCGTGCAGTTTGTCGAGGACGGGTGGGACATCAAAAAATCCGTCAAGCGCATTGTGATGTCCGCTGCATATCAGCAGTCGTCGAAAGCTTCTCTTGGCCATCGCGCCAAAGACCCGACCAATCGTCTCTACTCACGGGGGCCTCGACATCGGCTCGATGCCGAAATGCTGCGCGACCAGGCCCTCGCAGTGAGCGGCCTGCTGAATCGCACCGTCGGAGGCCCATCCGTCAAGCCTCCCCAGCCGGGCGGGCTCTGGTTCGCTGTTGGCTATACCCGCTCCAACACGGCCCGTTTCGCTGCGGACACCGGCGACAAGATTTATCGCCGCAGCGTTTACACGTTCTGGAAGCGCACCTCCCCGCCGCCGCAGTTCTCCTTACTCGACGCGCCCTCCCGGGAACAGTGCAGTGTCCGCCGTGAGCGAACCAATACGCCCCTGCAGGCCCTGCTCATCATGAACGAAAGACAATACGTCGAGTGCGCCCGCCACCTGGCCCAGAGAATGATGAAACAGTCCAAGACGCCAGAGGAACGCTTCACCTTCGCATTCGAAGCATGCACGTCCCGCCTCCCCAGGAAATCCGAGCTCGCCGAAATCAACAACGCTTACGAGGATTATCTGAAAGCTTTCAAGGCTGACGAGGCCGCGGCATCACAATTGGCCTTCGCGGGCGACACTCCCCCCGACAGCACTCTCGATCCCATCGAGCTCGCGGCCAATACGATGGTGGCTAATCTGATCCTTAATCTGGATGAGGTGCTGAATAAGCCGTAGGAAGAGTTAGGCGAACCCGACTCACTCTCTCAGAAATGCGAGCAACTCCGCGGGACTGTGAATTGTGGTGTGCGGCACATCCAGATTCGCCGGCCATTCCTGCCAGCCAGCCATCCAGAATGCTCTCATCCCGAGTCGCTGCGCACCCATGATATCTTTCTCCGGATGATCACCGACGAACCATGCGCCCTCCGGCTCGACCCCCAATCCATCTAATGCCTCGCAGAAGATTCTGGGATCCGGCTTATCCACGCCGACCTCCTCAGAGATGACGATCTTCTTGAAGAGACTCGCTATCCCGAGTGTATCGATCTTCTTCGACTGCATTCGGGTGCTGCCATTCGTCACCATGCCGAGCAGGATCTCGCTGTCAAAAATCGCACGGAGCGTCACCAGGGCACCCTCCATCGGGACAGCGGCGCGCGGTGTGAATTCCCACCAGTGCTCCTCTATTTCTTTGGGGGTCGGATGACTATTCCAATTCAGATCGGTTGCGATATCCCGGTAGCGACTCTCTTCGCGATAGCCGCCTCCATCGGCTCTGATGATGAAAGCGGCCGTTGCTTCAACGTCATGCGTATCAAGCTGAGCGCGATAATCATCTACGAATTTTTCTGCGTAACGGTGCAGCGATTTTCTGCGATCTATGAGCGTGCAATCGAGATCAAAAAGGATGGCTTGGGGTTTCACTCGGGTCTCATGTGCAAATAAGAATCACGACTTTTCTTCGCAGGAAGCGCGGCGGAGAAATGAACTTTCGGTGAACGGATCTGAATCGTCATTTTTCGGAACCAAGACACAGACCGATCAGATTCGGATGAGGATTCAGTTTCTTTTTTCAAATTGAATATCTTTTAATCATCTGCAACTATCTTGATTCTGTGAATAGTGGTGAGCAGCAGTCTAATTTGCTTGCCTTCGATTCGCTTGCCCAAAGGTCTAACACCCATGTCATTATTCTTCGATGCGTACACATGTTTCGGCCCTCGACCAAGAACCCACGGGAAACATCCCTGGTCATTTCAACACCTCCTGGATGAGCTCGAGCACTGCTCTA
>JASLXP010000622.1 GCA_030740295.1 Planctomycetota bacterium | reverse complement strand
TATCGCCACCATAGAGGAGGCTGGCCTTTTCCATGTAAATCTCGAAGCCGTGTGCAAACGGGCGACCGCTCTGACAGATGCCTCCGCTGGCACATGAGACATTCAGATTCGGCCGGTCGTTGTAGATGTATTGGGTGGTGACGTATTGCAGGTAATCGCTGCCGGCCAGGATGCCGCGAGAAAAGACGGCATCCGGTACTCCGCACATCAACTGAATGAAATGGGTGTCATGAATGTGGAGGTCAATGCCCGGACCGCCGGATTTCGAAAGATCGACGAGATCGGGAGACCAGTTCGGCTTTGAAATAATTCGGTGAAAGTGGCCGCCGAGGAGCTCACCATACTTGCCGCTGCTGACGGCTTCGTACGCATATGCATACTCCGGAAAGAATGGCAGCACGTGTGCGACCATGAACAGCTTGCCGGCTTTCTCAGCGGCTTTGGACATCTCATTGGCCTCCTTCATCGAAACGGAAATTGGCTTTTCCAGAAGGACGTGCTTGCCCGCTTTGAGCGCCTTGATGGTGACCTCTTTGTGCAGATGGCAGGGCAGACAGATATCGACCATGTCGATATCACGATCGGCCAGAAAGGCATCAATGTCGTCGTAGGTATTCACCTTTGACAGATCGACCTGTTCGCCTCGACGACCGAAATTGCCCTGGATCATTGTCCAGTCTCCCGCCAGCTTCTTCGGATTCCGCGTGCAGATGGCTGTCAACTTCGCGTTTCGAATGCGTTGTATCGCCTGGTAGTGAGTCCACCCCATAAAACCGATGCCGATAGTGCCGATACGAACCATTGTGTTTGTCTCCTGAGTTGAGTTTCTTTTGCGGCGCAGTCTTGGGCCTCGCCAGTAGAAGCCTGAATTACATGAAGAGGGCACGAGCCGCCACTGAGTCGGCACAGTTGGTCCAGCACTGTAACTGTGCACCAGACCGAACGGGCAAAGCTGACAGTGATCTGGGAAGATCGGCAAGACACCTTCAGTCTCACGCTGGACAGGTCTGGCCGGACGCGAATTGAGAAGCAAGGATCGAAGTGATTTAACGGTTCATTCTGTTGGAAACGAGGTCGGATTAACGCCTTCATCAGTCGGGTCTTCCCGTGCCGTGCAAGAGCACCCGATGACAGGCCCGGCTGAAGCAGTTATTCCAGCTCCGGTCTGCTCATCCTCATTGATAATCAGAAACCATGACAAGCCCCATCCTCCCCCTGTTGCTCTGCTGGCCCATGCTGTCTCATCTGTCAGCTCTCGAACTAGATCCGCACGGTTGCCGGATTCTGAGCAAACTTCCCAAGCCCGGTGTGCATCCTCGAGTCTTCTTTACTGCCGATGAATATCCGCGGATGCGAGAGCGGCTGAACGCGCTGAACTTCAAAGCGAAGTTCGACAAGGTTCGTTCGCAGGTCATTCAACAGGTGAAGAACGAATGGGCCGAATTTGCCGCGGCCGAGATGTCCAATCCCAGCGATGAAGACATCCTCAAATACTTCAAACCGGGCGAAGGCCGGAATCAGCAGTGGGGCATCGCCAGCCTGACCGCGGTGATGAATGAAGACGCCGAACTGCTCGACCTGATGAAAGGAGTCATCACCAATTACGCACTCATCATTCTGGCGTCGAAGGAGCGGGCTGTCGGCGGCGACCTCAAGGGCCGCACCGGAACTGAGCTCAACAAACGTCTCAACATCTGGCGCAAGAACAGCTACGACGTCGGGGTGAGCTGGACACTCGGCTCGGCCGGGTATGCGGTCTCCTACGATGTGCTCTACAACCACATGTCCGAGGAGCAGCAGTCGACCGTGCGCAAAGCGATCGCCACGGCGACGCGGGGACGCAAGAGCTATGGCAATGGCATGCCCCGTGGCTTTGCGGTCAGCAATCACTACGGATACCACGGCGACCTTGCCGTGCTGATGGCCGCCATCGAGGGCGAAGAAGGTTTTCACCAGGAGACGTGGGACGGCATCGTCCAGGTGCTGCGTGATTTCTGGGAGGTCGGATTCACAAGAAAGGGCGCGAGCCACGAAGACGGTTACGGCCCCAACCTCGGGCTGCGTGCCGGCACACGAGGCTACATGGTGCTCGCCCGCCGCGGGTACAACATTTTCGCGACCGAGAAATTCAGAAACTTCCTCGACTACATGGTCATGGAGTATGACCCGTTCCCCGACGGGCATTTCAACGGCGGTGCGTCCGGCGCGTCTTACCTGGAGCTGTATCCCACGAGCACGCTCATCTCACGTTTCATGTACCCGGAAAGCACCGAGGCCAACTACATCTACCGTCATCTGCTCGGAGACGAGTACGAGCGCAGACTCCGCTGGCAGGGATTCCTCGATTACTTCCTTTACGGCGCAGACTGGAAAGGCCCGGAATCCCGAGAGGAAATGCTCAAGCAGTCCGGCCTGCCGCTGTCGGTTTACTATCCCGAACGCGGCAAGTTCGTCGCCCGTTCGGATTGGAGCACGAACGCCCTGTACGCCACGCTCGACGCGCGCCCCGACGCTCACACCATCGGCCACGACAAAGTCGACCGCGGCGACTTTTCCATGTCGGCGCTCGGGCGCGTGTGGGCAATGTCCGGTGACTTTCACAAGTGGAATCTCAGCACTGAGAATTCGCTCGTCCATATCGACCGCAAGGCCCAGGCGTGGAAAGCGCCGTCCGTTCGTTTCCTCTGGCACGAGCATCATGACCTCATCCCGGGCGCGGCCGCGGATTTGAAATATGCCTACGACTGGGAATGGTCTCCGCCCTGGAAACACATGAATCATAAATTCGACCCGCCCTGGCAGCCGGAGAAGAACGGCCCGCTCGATCTCGGCTGGCCGAAAGATGCCGCCGTGCCAGAGCTCTGCCCGAAGTCGCTCAACGGCAGCGAAACCGGGTACGCAGACACCAACAACCTGCACAAGCGCCCTTTCAACGTGGTCGAGAAAGCCAAGCGGTCACTGTTTCTCATTCGCGGCAAACACCCTTACCTCATCGTCTGCGACGACATTCGGAAAGACGACCAGCCGCGCCTTTACGAATGGTACATGCAGCTTCCGACGGATTTGAAAGCGAAGTCTCAGAAACCCAACGAAGTGATCTTGACCGAAGAAACGGGCGAGCGAGAGATGCTGGTGCGTTTCCTGCAGCAAGCAGCATGTAAACCCAGATTGGAGACCTACGAGGCAGCCAAGGATCGTAAGAGGGGCACCATCACAAACGGTAAACGACTGATCGCATCCGTCACGTCTGTTGAGCCAAAATTCAGAACCCTCCTGTTTCCGTACAAGGCTGGACAGTTCCTGCCCACCACAGAATGGAATGAGGACCGCTCGGGTTTGACGGTCTCGTTTGCAGACCAGGTGGATGTACTCGCCTTTACTACTACGGATAAAGAGGGAACGAGAATTGTTCTCAAGCGGTAATACCGAAAAGATTGTCTTGACAGGGCTCTTCCAGCTCGTCTCTCCGCGCTCATCACCACAGGCAGCAGCGTCATTTCGTTTTCTCAAGCAACTCACGAATCGCCTGGATCGTGCAGATCTTCAATGAATGCCGGATCGAGAACTCCTGAAGCTGCGGCATCTTTGACATCGAGCCATCGGGATTCATCACCTCTGCAATCAGTGACACCGGCTGCAGCCCCGCCAGACGCATGAGCTCGACTGCCCCCTCAGTGTGCCCGGCCCGCTCGAGGACACCTCCCGGTGCAGCACGCAGAGGGAACATGTGACCGGGACGAACGAAATCATCCGGCGTGGCGTCTGAGGCCAGAACCTTCTGAATGGTCGTCCAGCGATCATCGACGCTGACGCCTGTCGTGATGCCTTCGCGGGCATCGATGGTCACGGTAAAGGGCGTTCCGAAATGGCAGGTGTTGTTCTGCACCATCGGGTGAAGGCCGAGGCTTTCCGCCCTCGCATCTGACACCGGCATGCAGAGAAAACCTCGGGCGTATGTCAGCATGAAATTGATCGCCTCCGGTGTGGCCTTCTCGGCAGAGATGAGGAGGTCTCCCTCGTTTTCGCGATCCTCAGCGTCGACCAGGATCACCATCTTGCCGGCCTGAAGGTCTTCGATGGCTTCAGAAATAGGGCTCATTGATAAACGCTCACGATGTTGAGTTTGGTCTTTTCCTTCAGCAATTCTTCCACGCGGTCCGCTTCGCTCTGGCTGATGACTTTCAGCGGCTTGGCAGGATAGGGTACTCCGTCGTGGCTGCCGCGGGAAGGCAGATACCAGCCATTGGGATACGGGCGCTTCGGAGTGTTAAGTTGCACTTCGTCCGGACCGATGCGAATCAGGACTTCGGCCAGTGCGTCGGCTTCCTCGATGTTCACGGGCATGAACATGCTCTGCACGCCGAGGTAGCCGTCGTATTCTTCCTTGAACTGCAGGGTCCAGTCGATGATGTTTTCCAGGCTGAAGCCCTCTACAGGTCGATTCACTCGCTGGTAAGTTTTTTCAGTGGCTGCATCGATCTTCACGAACACTTTGTCACACGGGCGGATTTCTTCACGCACTTGCGGGTCGCCCAGAGTCGTGCCGTTCGTCAGGATTAATGTGGGCTTTCCTGTGAATTCTTTCATCTGAACGATTGCTTCGCCGATATTCAAGGCAAGGGTTGGCTCGCCGCTCCCGCTGAAGGTGATAATGTCGGATTTTTGCCAATCGCTCTCACGCAGATCCGACATCACCTTTTCCGTCGGGATGAAGAGCTTTCTCTCATAGACGTGCTGCTGGATATTCCCAAGCTGGCAGTAAATACAGTTGAAGGAGCAGAAGGAAGTTTCACAGATCAGATCGACACCGAGCGACCACCCGACGCGCCATGAAAGGACGGGCCCGTAAACCGTGCTGACCGAAAGTGAATCGATGGCGTTCATGAAGAGGGAATTACCGCGGTGACGCTTTGGCTCACCATCTCGCGCCTCTGCTCAATCCCCTGTAACAGATGAAGAGCAGAGAAGGACCGAGATTAAGAGTGTGATTAAGATGGAGATATCAAAACGCGGCGAAGGATACCCAATCAAGGCTGAGATGCCTCCCGGGTTTCATACTCGGAGAGAGCCTTTTGGAGCATCTGCGGATTGGGATGCCGCCGGATGTAGCCTTGAATGAACTGGCTTGCCTCTTTGCCTCCTTCCGCCAGGGCTCGTCGATACCATCGGAGCTCAGACTCTGGCTGGCCCCGGCCTCCGAGAAGCGCGCCGAGCCAGATCTGTCTCTGAATCGGTATCCGAAATGGTGCGCGCTTGCGCTCGTCAGGCAATTCAAAACGAGGATTGAGATAGACGGCGAACTCTCCCTTGGCGTGTACTTCTGGCCATTCCTCGCTGTGGATTTCGTAAAGCACCTCATCGCAGTTCCTGACCGTCAGGTAGAAATTCATCGTCTGGTGATCGCTGACAAAGAACTTCGCGTCCTTGATGTCGATGGAATAGAGATAACGGTCGCCAGGCAGGTCCTTCGGGTACCAGATCGTGCCGCCCGGCTTGCGCGAGGCCATCTGGTGTACGCCGGTCGAATTGCAGTTCAGCAGCGCAGGTAAGTTTGGCGAAGCGATTACGAAATCGTTCTCGCTGGTATTCTCATTGACAAAGTAGGAAACCGCCTTGGCCGCGAAATGGCTCTCGACTGCGAGGCCGTGCTTGTCCAGGATAGTCTCGTATGAACGGGGCCAATCCTTCAGATCAACCGTACCACGCAAAGAGAAGAGCCAACCGAAACCGAGGCCAGCGATGACGAGTGTATTTGCTCCGAGCCGGGCCCAGGTCCGCTTCATTACCGGTTTGATGTTCCCGGCAACGTGCAGCAGCCACCCGAAGAATGCTCCAAACCCGATGCACGGAAGCGGTGCAAACATGAGGGCGTTGTAGAAGAACCCTGAAATCAGTCTTCCCCGTTGAGCGATGGGAGGAAATGAAAGGAGCAGGAGCGCTGTCAGGAGAGCATATGCCTGTGATCTGTTCGGCAGATTGGCCAGCCCAAACAGGCCGAAAAGAAAAATGATGTTGAGACACCGTCGTGATCCTTGAGTAGAACCGGCAAGCTCATTCGAGACGACGAACACACTGAAATAGCCGTCCGCAAGCCGGAACAGGCGCTCGCCAAATCCGACGGCTTTTGCATCCGCCTCAACAAAACGGACGCCGATGAGATGTCCCAAATCGTAGAGCACGGGGCCGATACCGTGGGCTGCGACCATGATCAGAAACTGCAGTGCGAGGGGCAGAACCATCAGGCATGCAGCGTGTGGCAGTTTCTTTCGGCGCGTCAGAAACACGATGACGAATAACCACAGCCAGAGTATTCCCGCCCAGTAAATGGAAACCGTGGCCACACCAACAAGCAGGGCGCCGGCAAAGAGCCATTTTGTTTTGTCCATGTGCTTCCATGAGTTGGCCGCGTCGGTTTCTTGTGCTTCAGGCAGGTTTCTCAGGCTCAGAAATTTCATGACAGCGAAGATGGCGGCCGTGATTACCAGAGGCGAAAGATTCTGCGGGAATGCCATACGCGTGAACAGGACAATCTTTGGATGCAGTGCATAAGCCATGGCCGCGATGAGGCCCGCACGATCATCGAAAATCGTTCTGCCGCACAGAAAAACCAGAAGTGTGGTGAGGACGCCGATGACACCGCACATGAACCGCACTGTCCACAGAGAGTCTCCGAAAATCGCGCAGAACACTGTGCCGCACAGGTGATAGCCAATGGGATAAGGATGAAACGGCGAGAAGGCCGTCCAGCTCACGGCACGGACACGAAGGTCGCCATTCATCAAGTCTTGAATGACTCTTAGATTGAAGAGCTCATCCGCGTACCAGCGAGGTTTAGTCTCGAGGTCGATGAGACGGAGCGTTCCGCTGATCAACAGAATGATGACGAGCGCCGCGTAAACGAGTTTTGGCGGGAGCCTGGCATACCGCGCGGTCGGAACAGGAGATGAAGCAGGTGGGAGCGATTGTTCCTGATCCTTGTCATTCATCCACTTTGGCCCAGCCCTTCTTGATGTTGCTGATGATGAGCCCATCGGCCATTTCCATCGCCTTTTCCTCCGCGCTGGCAGGCTTGGGCTCTCTCTTCAGTGGATCGGCTCGATTCGGGCTGTAGTCCATCCAATAGACCATGTAAGGAGGATACTCGCCGTCGGTATCCTTGTTTGTTTTCCAGACCAGGAGCTTCCGCACCATGGTGGCGCCGCGATGCTCCTTTCTGAATACTTCACGGCGCAGCAGGGTACTGTCCTTGAGCTCGATGGCCCTCGTTTCGGTTTGCACTTCCGGCACGACGCAGCGTTCGAGTAATTGCGCGACTCGGATGTCGGTCGCATTGACTTCCTTGTCCTCGCGCACCCGAACGAAAACCGGGCTGATCAGGCTCGCGCCCGGCATCTTGCGTAGGCCGCGCCAGCCCTTTTCCTCGTCGAACAGGATCACCATCTTCTGGATCGGATCGCCGTTCGCGTTTTCGCTCAGGACATCCGTGGCTTTGACCTCGATTACGATCTGAGGGCGTACAAGTCGATACAACGCGCCTTCTGAACTGGCTTGACGAAACTGATTACTGGGCACTTCCAGATCGGCGAGCATTGAGAGCATTTCCACGCGCTGTTTCTCAGTGAAGTTGCCGCAGGATGCGAGCACTTGAAAATTGCCGTCCTCACGAATCAGCGCCATAGAAACAGATCGCACCTGGTTCTGTGCATCGCCCCGGTCCGTATAACCGATGATTGCCGCGTCGATAAAAAGCTCGGGCTTGACCTTGAATATAGGGCCGACTCCCGTGCGGATGACGAGCCCCTCACCGTTTCCGTCGACGACAATTTCCTTGTAGAGAGCCGCTGCCTCCTCAGTCGAATCAGCCCCGTGCGTCTTCACCGGCCGGACCCGCTTGCCGCTCTCGAGGATTTCCTCGATCTCCTTGTGCCGGTCGATGTACTCCACGTGCTCCGCCTCGCCGCCCATCACGAGGTCGAACGCCATAAAGCCGAGACGTTCCACGCCAGCACTGGCTTCGCCCCCCATTGCTTTTGAGACATCTGATGACCGGGGCCGTCCTTCGCCCTGTTGGCCGGCGGCGAAGAGCTCTCCCGCGATGACCTTTCGCGCTTTCAATTTCTTCGACATCTCTTCTGCTTCTTTCACGAAAGGAATATCACCGGAAATGACACGGCCCTTCGGATTGGCAAAGAATGCCTCGCCCTCATCCATCACCAGAAACCAGAGCTCGCCGTCGATCTTGGGCTGCACCTTGAGATGCCCGAACTTACTGAGTGTGCCAATCTCATCAGAAGTGATCGCCCGATAGTTGCTGGCAATCAGCCGCTTGTAGGTCATGACCATGGAGGCGACGTCAGGATCGGTAATGCTGCCTGCAGGAGAGTGCAGGCCGTTGCCCAGCGGACGGGCGTTTTCTGTGGTGTAAAGGCTCATGGCTTTTGAAATGAATCTGAGAAATGTTAAGCGTTAAATGCCTTAATGCGACTTCCTCCCAGGATCTCTGCATCTGCTTAATCTGAAATCACAAAAGAGGTTCTCCCAGCCTTCCCTAGGTCAAAGCTATTCAATAACAAAAGCTTCAATCTTGGCTTCACCTTGATCGGTGATTCGAATGCTTAAGTCGTGTCCCCTCATCATCGCCATTCCGATGAGCACTTCCCCCTCAGAACAATCTGCCTCGACAACGCGCTTTCTGCCATCCCAAATCACCTCGGCCAGGAATAATTCAAACGCATCTGTACTGCCGTCAGCCAATGTTGCTTCTGCTTTTGCGATATGCTCACACTCAAGATTGCGAACTTGTGCAAGTGGCAGTGTCAGAAACCCATTGAATCCGGTGTCTATGATGGCATTCACGTTGATAAGCTGATTTTGGGGGCCTACCAAAGTCAATTCGACAACCGCCTGCAAATTAGAGTCAACCGCACCAATTACCATTCAGCCCTCATTCTGCTTCAAGCCCGATCTGAATCCGTATCGTCGATAGGTGGGGAAACCCACGCGCTCTAACCACACCTCAGGTTCGGTTACTCTCTGACCTAGTTTTTCTGTCGCTTCAATGGCATCTGTCCCCAACTCAAATTCGCCAGAATGGATATCAATCGCAACGACCAATCCGTGCGAGACAGCCTCATCGATCTGAAGCAAAACAGTCTCCTTGTAGATTCTTCTTCCTGAACTGGATATCTGATCTAAAGAAGGCGAAGTCTGTGAATGAGACATGGCATCCTCTACAGTCTGGGTGATTCACGGCGCAGATTCTATCACACCCAATGAGCAGGGCGATTTTGGCCGGACACGGAAAATCTCAATTCTTCTTTCCTTTCCTCTGTCCCTGCTTCCCCTGTTTCTGCTGCTTCTGAACTTTCGCCCAAGTGTCCCTCAACGTCACCGTCCGATCGAACACGAGCTTGCCGTCGGTGGTATCGGGATCGACGCAGAAATACCCGAGCCTTTCAAACTGGTAACGTGCCCCGGCTTCGGCACCCTTGAGGCTTGGCTCGACCTTCGCGGCCGGGACGACACTGAGTGAATTCGGATTAAGGTTAGCCGTGAAATCCTGGCCTTCTTCCACGTCGTCAGGATCTTCCTTGGTGAAGAGGTGTTCGTACATGCGCACTTCGGCATCGAGCGCGTGTTCGGCGGATACCCAGTGGAGAGTGGCCTTCACCTTCCGGCCGTCGGGCGCGTCTCCGCCGCGGGTTTCAGGATCGTAGGTGCAATGGAGCTCGGTGATGTTGCCTTCCTCGTCCTTGATGACCTCATTGCACGTAATGAAAAAGGCGTATCGCAGCCTTACTTCACGGCCTGGAGCGAGGCGGAAGAACTTCTTGGGTGGCTCTTCCATGAAATCATCCCTCTCGATGTAGAGGGTTTTCGAGAATGGCACTTTTCGAGTACCTGCGCTTTCGTCTTCCGGATTGTTGATGGCATCCAGATCGTCGACCTCGCCCTCGGGATAGTTGGTGATGACGACTTTTAACGGGTTGAGGACGGCCATCACGCGCGCTGAAGTCTTGTTGAGGTCGTCGCGAAGACAGTGGTCGAGCAGCGCAAAATCAACAGTGCTGTTGTACTTGGCCACCCCGACGCGCTCGCAGAAATTGCGTAGCGCTGCGGCGGTGTATCCGCGGCGCCGAAGTCCGCAAAGAGTCGGCATGCGAGGATCATCCCAGCCGGATACATGGCCATCCTGGACGAGCAGGAGAAGCTTGCGCTTGCTCGTGATGATGTAGGTGAGCTCGAGGCGTGCGAACTCGATCTGCTGCGGGTGAAAGACCTCCAGATTCTCGATATACCAGTCGTAAAGAGGACGATGGTTTTCAAACTCCAGCGTACAGATGGAGTGCGTGACGCCTTCGATGGAATCCGACTGGCCGTGCGTGAAGTCATACATCGGATAAATGCACCATTTGTCGCCGGTGCGATGATGGTGGGCCTTGCTGATTCGGTACATGACCGGGTCGCGCATATTGAAATTGGGTGAGGCCATATCAACCTTTGCGCGCAGGGTCTTTTCGCCTTCCTCGAATTCACCGGCCTTCATCCGCTCAAAAAGTTCCAGATTTTCTTCGACGCTGCGACTGCGATAAGGACTCTCTCTTCCCGGCGCAGAGGGGGTGCCGCGAAACTCTCGCATCTCATCTGACGTTAAGTCACAGACAAAGGCCTTGCCGTCCTTGATGAGTTTGAGCGCATACTCATAGAGCGTATCGAAATAGTCTGATGCGAAGAGGGCCTCGCCTTCCCAGTGAAAGCCCAGCCACCGCACGTCTTCCATAATCGAATCCACATATTCGACGTCTTCCTTCACAGGATTGGTGTCGTCAAAACGCAGATTGCATTTGCCGCCGAATCCCTCGGCCACGCCGAAATTAAGGCAGATGGATTTGGCATGGCCGATGTGCAGATATCCGTTGGGCTCAGGCGGAAAACGTGTGAGCACCTTGCCGTTGTGCTTCCCGCTGGCGTTGTCCTCTTTGATGATCTGCCGGATGAAATGGTCGGATTTAGTGGTTTCTTCGTTGGACATGGGTGTTTTGCATGGGAGAAGTTCCTGAAGGGCGGGATTCTACTTCAGGCCGCGGACGAATCCAAAGATAGGGGCCGGGATGAAGGGGATGGTGAATGGTGAATCGTGATGAGTGATGAGTGTTAGACACCACGGTGTGTCGATTACATGATGCAGTTGATCCGCTGCTGGATGGAGGACATCATCCGGGCCATCCGGTGTCTCGCCTCCACGGAATCCTCATGACTGACGAACAGAAATTTCTATTCGACCTGCACGGCTATCTGCCGCCGTCCCAATGCCCCATGGTCTCCAGGCTCGAACTTACTTTACTCATTACTCATTACTTATTGCGTAAGAGAAAAGTTACAGAGAAACTATCTATCTATGAACCAGACTGAATTCATCGAACTGCTCACAGAACTGCTTCTCACTCACTCTCCTTCCGGTCAGGAGGAGGAGATGGATGAGATCGTCCTGCCGATGATGCAGGAATTCTGCACGGATGTTTATCAGGACGAGGCCGGCAATATTATCGGTACCATCAAGGGCACTTCCGATGGTCCGGCGGTCATAATGATGGCTCACAAAGATGAAATTGGAACGATTGTGAAGCGAGTGAATGCTGACGGCCGGCTCTCGCTCGAACGGCTCGGGGGCAGCTACCCCTGGCGTTATGGAGAAGGCCCGATGGATGTGCTGACGGAGGATGGCCCGGTGACCGGGTACCTTTCTGTCGGATCGAGTCATGTCTCAGCCGAATCGAAGATCGTGGATGATGCGAAGACGCGGAAAGCCCTCACATGGGACATGGTGCGACTCGATATGAAGCTCTCGAAAGAAGAGGCGCTGGCCAAAGGCATCCGGGCCGGCTCGCGGGCAGTGATTTCACGCAGCCGCAAGCAGCCAACGATCATCGGAGATTATCTGGGCGCGTGGTCGATTGACGATAAAGGAGGAGTAGCCGTCCTGCTCAGCGTGATGAAGACACTCTCCGAGACCGCGCCGAAGCGTGATGTGAACTTCGTGATCAGTTCCGGAGAGGAGGTGGGCGTCACCGGCGGCTCGTTCGCCGCCCGCACGGTTGAAGGAGATGTTCTGATCGCGCTCGAGGTCGCACCGGTAGCCGAGGAATACGATATCCAGAACACCGAACAGCCGGTGATCATTTACCGGGACGGACATTCCTTCTATCACAAACCGACCTCAGACCAACTGTTCAAACTTGGCGAAGAACTGGGCTTCGGTTGCCAGGCCGCAGTCGTCAGTTCTTTCGGTTCAGATGCCAGCTATTCACATCGCCACGGCCTGACCGGCAAACCAGTGTGTCTCTGTTTTCCCGCCGATAACACACACGGGTATGAGGTGTCGAACATTGGCGCGTTCGGGAATATCTGCAGCCTGTTGGTGGGTTACGTAATGAGTAATGCGTGATGCGTAATGAGTAAGTCTGGCTGTCCCTCCTTTGCTGCTCCATCATTCCTACATTCCATCGCTCCACGGCCGGCCTCTTACTTGTTCCTCGTTACTTATGACGCTCCTCCCTACTCCACTCTTCATCCAGTGCACCGGATCGCGACCCCTCCTATAATGGCCGGCCTGATGGCTTTCAGATGCCGTCACTCCCCGCGACAGCCTGCCCCTCTCTGGAATTAT
>JASLXP010000621.1 GCA_030740295.1 Planctomycetota bacterium | reverse complement strand
ACTGTGCGGTAGCCTGCACCCCACAGGTCATACCTGATGCCATCGCGGGGCTCTTTCGTCTTGCCAAGATAACGAGGGCCCGCGCTTCTGAAATCGATGCCCAGGCACTCCAGCAGATTTCGCTCGCCAAAATGCTGCTGCAGCTTCTCCCGCATTTCCGGAGTCAGGTAGATCTGGACGGGAACACGGTCAGGCTCCTGCCAGTCAAGAGAGCAAAGGACTCGTTCTCTGGAAGTCATTGAAACTCCTTTCGTGGTAAGCGACACCAGTCAAGTCGACGGACCAGAAAGATATCCGGGACTGGTTTGCTATCCATAGTCTTTCGTATTGGATGCGACCCAGGGCCGCGCTGAACAGTGGTCAGCAAAAACTGTGTGCCTGTTCCAGAAATTCCTCTGGACTGTCTTTTCCTGCCGGTTGCGCTCGATCGCCGGACCAGCCAAGAAAGGTTGCGGACAGCGGCATTTCACTTGCTCAGGGGCGTATCCGCTTTCGGGAGCAGAGCTTGTCGTCCGAGGGTGTTTTCACCGTGTCTTGAGGAGGGCATGCTCGTGGACTGCCATCGTTTCAGAAGATGCCTGGTGCTTTTCGCCGGGGCTCTCTTCTTTACCACGGCAGCAGTGGATGCCCACGTCCGGTGGTTTGTCCAGGACGGCGATGAACACGCCGGGCTGCAACACAATCTGGACGGGACAAACAAGGTGGTGCTCATCGGGGTGGCCCTCTATGTCATTCTGGCGGTAGTCGTCCACCGATTCAGCATGAGTTGGAAAGGGCCTCGCCGCGTGGTCGAGTGGATTCATGGCATCTTCGAAGGAAAGAGCCTGGAATGGCGAACGGTGGCGATCCTCACCGGTATCATGGTCTTCGCTAATGCGGCTTCGGGCTTCTTCCTTGCGCCAAATCTCGAATTCAGAACGCCGGGCCTCACGCTCTGGGGCCGCGTGGCGCAGGTGATAGTGGGAATCCTCCTGATCAGCCACCTCTCGTATGTCACCGCCGGTGTCTTGATAATTGGTGCGGTCCTGCACGGGGCGACCTATTTCCCGATGGGCCTGCTTGTGGACTATCTCTGCGAGTTCATCTCACTCGCTGTGGCCCTGATCCTTTTGGGGCCTCGCTTGAATCCGCTCGATAAACGCCTGGTCCGCCTCATGGAACTTTCACCGGAGAATTACGATCATCTGGCGCTTCCTATCATCAGAGTGGGCACGGGTCTCACCCTCGTCATCCTTGCGTTCCATAACAAGCTGCTGAACCCTGGGCTTTGCGTGTCGTTTCTGGACGAGTACCCGCTGAACTTTATGCCACTCCTTGGTTTTGCGGAGTTCACTAACCTCCACTTCGTCTTTGCGGCCGGAGTTGTGGAACTGATGTTCGGGCTTCTGCTGGTCGCGGGCATCGCTACCCGATTTACGACAGGGACACTGGCGATCTTCTTTGTTGCCACGCTGATCACCGTCGGCCCGGTGGAGTTAGTGGGCCATGCTCCGCTGTTCGGAATCGTCCTGCTTTTCATCGTCCTGCTTTTCATCGTCCAAGGCTCGGGGCCTCTGGCTCTTCTCAAGAGCATGGAGATTCGAGCTGAGCCGTCAGGAGATTCAGAATAAGTGCTGTAATCCTGGGTGAAGGGGTGGAGGATTGGCGCAAATATTTCCTGGCCCCGCTGAAACGACATGAAAGTTATGCGTAATCCAGGTCGTGGAGATGGTTCGGTCGATGTCTGCGAGAGACATCCACATAATGGCCTTGCATCAGTTGGGTCTCGATTCCGCAGGGGACCGGATCGGAATCCGGCCCCGCGATGCGGCTGCGGATCCGAAGAGTTTGCCTGTGCGGCTGATGCCGGTCCTTCCTTTGCTGAAAGCCGCGGGCATCAGATTGGCGGGCAACTGAATCAGAGAAACTTCGGTGAGCATTAGCAAACCTGATGAAACGCCGCAGCGGCCCGCGGGCAAAAGCCGCACGGTGAAAGTGCTGCTGGCTGTCTCCATTCTCTACGGTGTCGCCGCAGGCATCTACGAATTCGTTCTTCCTTTCTATCTGAAGGAACAGAACCTCTCTTTCGAGAACATGGGGCTGATCTTCGGGGTGGCCGCCGGGGCCATGTTTGTCTTGAAGCTGGCGTCCGGCCAACTGGCCGATAAATGGGGGAGCAAGCAAGTCTACCTGCTGGCACTGATCAGTAACGCGGTGGCCGCGCTAATCACACCGCTGACGGCCCGGCTGGCCGGCCTGACCATTCTGAAAGCTTGCCGTGACATCGGTCACCAGATGCGCGAAACGGTTCACCCCATTCTTCTATTCGCGGACAGCCGGACTCAGTTTCGCGATTCCATCGGAAAAACACGGGGAGCGGAGTTCCTCTTTCAGGCTGGCGGAACGCTTCTGGCCGGGGTAACGATGGCCGGAATCACGGTGGGCGGGGCTGTTCTGTTCGCGCTGGGGAGCGAAGGGAGCCTCATACTGGCCGGGATGATCTTTCTGATAGCGTGCGTTCTACTGGCGTTCGGCGTTGCCGGCCGCGCAGACGGCAAGACATCCAACAGCGACGGCGGAAGTTTCTGGCGGTGGGACCTGGCTCCCAATCTGAAGGTGATCATGCTCTCGAATTTCATTTTTTCGATCGGTCTGAGCACGAGCCACTGCTTCATCATGCCGCTGTTCTTCAGTCAGAAATTTGGCGTCAGCCATGGTGCGGTGGCAGCGGTGATGGTAATCCACCGCGTGACGATCGCTTTGCCCATGCTGTTCGCTGCCCGCATACCTTGCCGCAACCCGAAGTTTGTTTACATCGTCGCCATTGTTGCAGAAGGCGCCACCATCACTCTGGGTGGCGTGTTGCCAGGCTTCATCCTGGCTTCATCGGTCTGGCTGCTGCACGACCTGCTGGGCGCCGGGGTCTGGATTCCCATCCAGAGCGAGATCATTCAGCAGCACTGCCGGGAGGATTCCCGCGGCCTCGACCTGAGCAAGACATTGGCATTTTCCGCGCTGGGCTTTGCCATCGGGCCGTTCCTGGCCGGTTGGCTGGCCGAGTGGTCCATCAGCGCCCCTTTTGTGGTCAGCGGGATTCTTGTCATGCTGTCCGCTGTGGTTCTGATGAAGCTTTCACTTCCGGTCGAAACCAGATAAAGGAGTCAATAATGAGAATTGGATTTGGCAGGAATGACATTACGCCGCGGGTCGGTGTCGAGCTTTGCGGCTTCGGGCCATTCATCACCCGGAGGTCAAACTCGGTCAGAGACAAGCTCTGGGCGCGAGCCATGGCCGTCGAGCTCGGCGAGAAAAAAGTTGTGATTGCCAGCCTCGACCTGGTCGGCATCGAAAGAAGATTCACACACCGGGTCCGCAGCCTGGTTGGTGATTCTACCGGCCTGCCAGCGGACGCGATCATGATCCACTGCACGCACACGCACAGCGGGCCGAATACCGGCGGCTACATCGGGTGGGGAGCGCCGGACGAGCCCTACCTGGAGCTTCTCCCGCAACGGATCGCCGCCGCATGTATCCGGGCCATCGAGAATCTGCAGGACGCAGACCTCTGCCATGCCGAAGTTCCTTGCGAAGGCATCGGCCAGAACCGTGAATACGATCGCGATGCGATCCCTCTCGAAGAAGCCCTCGGCGATAATTGGAGGCCGAACAAGCCGGAGCTTACGGATACGACCTGTCACGTCATCAAAGCGATGTCCGGCGAAAAGGTGCTTGGCTTCTTCAGCTATTTCGGCTGCCATCCCGTGGTCTGTTGCTCCGCCACCCATGCCATTCACGGAGATTACTGCGGCGTGGCAACCAACCTGATCGAGAGAGAACATCCTGGCTCGGTCGGCATGTTCGTGCAGGGCGCACAGGGGGACGTGAATACCTGCGTGGTGCATAAGCCGGAACAGGAATCCATGCTCGCCCTGGACGTCATCGCCGGCCGCTACGCGAACTCGGTCCGGGAGGGGCTGCGAGCAGCCAGACAGATCGAAGTGAGCTCAGTTCAATGCGTGCTCGAGGACGTCTCCTTCACGCGCAAGCCATTCACGCTGGAAAAGCTGCAGACCATGCTGGCCGAGAACGAAGCTATTCTGCACGCGCCCGACGCGAGCGATGAGGACGGTAAGGTCCGCATGGCCATGGTAAACACCGTCGCTCTGCGGCGTCTCATCCGGATGAAGGAAGCCGGCGAGTGTGTGGAACCGCCCACGGAGCTGCACGGCATACGGTTGGGGCCGTTCGCGTTTCTCGGCTGCGGCTTCGAGGTCTTCCAGTCCATAAAGAATGAAATCTGTACCGGGGCCGAATCGCGCGTCCCTCTTGTCATGGGCCTCACCAACGACAGCGTGGGATATGCTCCGGACCGCACCGCTGCCGAGCGGGGCGGCTATGCGGCTGATACGGTCCCGCTTATCGTCGGCGCCCTGCCCCACGCAGATATTCACACGGAATTGGTGAACAGCTTCCTGAAACTGGAAGGAAAGCTACATTGAACGAACGCGAGAAGTTCCTCAAAGAAATGAACCTCGACGGCGACCCGTCCGTCCGTTCACACATCCACATCTGGTACGATGTCTGGCGGAAATACGGTGACCGGCTCGACTGGCTTGAGGGCTTTTCCGAGCACGTAACGGTCAGCATCGAGCGCCAGTCCCGCCGGCCAGCGGGGAGCGAAGCGACGGATGTCTGGGGCTCTCGATGGCGTTACGAGATCGAATCGCACGACGGAGTCGTTATCGAGCATCCCATTCCTTCGTGGTCTGACCTGGCATCTTATCAGCCGCCTTCGCCGGAAGATTTCACGAACTGGGACGAGGCCGCGGAAAACATCGCTCGCACCCGGAGTGAGGGCGGCGTATCCAGAGTCGGCACAGACCACGGTTTCATCTTTTTGCGGCTCACGTATCTGAGGGGCTTTGAGAACTTCATGGTCGATCTTGCCGAGGAGCGGGAAGAGGTCTACGAGCTCACTGCGATCGTCGAGAACTACTGGCTGGAAGTCTGCAGGCGATGGGTCGATGCCGGCGCGGACATGATCAGCTTCGGTGACGACCTCGGGCTGCAGCACGCATTGCCCATCAGCCCGGAAAAATGGCGAAAGTTCATCAAGCCGTCCTATCAGAAAATCTTCTCTTTCTGCCGGTCGAACGGCGTTCACGTTTTCCACCACAGCGATGGCTATATCGTTGACATCATCCCGGACTTGATCGAGTGCGGTGTCTCACAGCTCAACCCGCAGGACCTGGTAAACGGTCTCGACGAACTTGATGAGCTGGCCAGAGGGAAGATCTGCATCCACCTGGATATCGACCGCCAGAACCTGACCGTCTTCGGCAGCCCGGAAGATATCGACGCGCACATCCTCAGATGCATCCAGAAGCTGGGCGCCAGGCACGGCGGCCTGAGCATGATCTGGTACGTATTCCCGCCGACACCTATTGAAAACATCGAGGCCGGCGCCAGGGCAATGGACAGCTACGCCTCACACTGGGCTTCGTGAACCTGGGCTCGGAAAACTCTCCGCAAAGTGCGGAGACCAGAGACCTGACAACTTAACTGGCTTTCTTGTGTGCGACCCCAGGGACAGGGCAAGTCCAGTGACTCGAAACCGGAGTTGGAGTAACGACTACCATCGGATGCCTCTTCTGCTGGCATCTGGTGTCCTCTTCATTACTCCATGTTCTTGAGAACGGCCATGGCCTGCTTGGTGTCTTCACCGCTCTCGAACGCGATGTGGGCAACGAACTGACCACCGATGGATGCGGCGGAAAATCCTCGGATGTTAATCCCGTCATCTGCCAGGGCTGTGGCGATATCGGCGGCCATACCCGTTCTGTCCGCACCTTCCACGCGCAGCTTGAAATGGTAGTGCGTTCGAATGAAACCATTCTCCTCCGCTGCACGCATGTGCTCTTTGCCTGAAGCGGGAGCAATAAAGATCACGTCACGATCCGGTTGGCTGGTGTCATGCCGGGTAATGACGAATTCCAGATTCGCTCCGGATTCTTTAACAACCGCGAGCTTTTCAGCCAGCGCGCCGGGCGCGTCCTTGACACTTGTGGCCCAGACATCAATGAGAGTGACTTTCAGAGACATCGTTCGTCCTCCGTCTGTAAGAGGTCTTCAACAGGGAAATGTTTCCTGCACGCCACACTCTAGACCAATTCCGGATTCGCATTCACTTGGTGGAAGCGTTACTTACGCCACTCAATGGGGCCGTAGAGCGACGTGTATGAGCCGCCGTGAAACCATTCCATCCAGCCCATGTTTTCCGCCTTCCTCCAGTTCTGCACACTGAGTGCAAAACGAAGGGCGGGCCGCTGCTCTTTCTTCACGCCGATAGTGGCCCAGGGGATGGATACTTCGTAATAGGTTCTGTCTGCCTTGCGGATGATCTCAGTGACCATTCCAGGTGGCTTTCTTGATGTGGGCGCGAACTGCCAGTTATCCAGTACATCCTCGTCAGTCATCGCCGCGGTGTAGACGTGATAGCTGCCCGCGTGAAGGAACATGATCTTCAGCAGGTCACCGTACTGAAGGTATTGGCCGCCCCATTTGCACGAATGGCTCGAGTCGTTCACCTCTGCGGCGATGTAGAAGTTCGTATCGTCCGTGCCTGCCCAGAAACGAGCGGAGAAATGCTCTTCGCCTTTCCACTCTTTCTCTTCGTATCCCGCGTAGTTGTACGCCTGGTTCAGCAGGCAGGGCTTCAGCTTCCGCCACTCGGTCAAGTTGGCATCGAGTGTCGGTGTGATGTTATAGAAAGGCGTTTTGCCGCTGTATGCCGGGGCGGTTCGGGTCATTTCTCTGTCGGTTGTTGTGGTGGCGACCACCTTTGCCAGACTGTGACCCGCGGCCGTCTCAACAGGATTGAGCGTGACCGTTCGCTGAGCTGTGGAGTTTGGCCCAAAACTCAGAGTGCTGGATTTTTCAACCGGCTCCTTGCCCGCTTGATGAAAGATCGTTTTCAGGGCGACTGAACGGGTGAGCGTGACTGGATGGCCAAAGGACAGTGTGACCTTTCCAGATTCCGGCGACGTGGCCGTCAAGGTCATCAGTTCGGCCATGGTGATCGGAAGGCGTGATTCCACATTCCCCAGCGAAGGTGCTCTGATCGTCAGGTAGTTGGTTGTGAAACTCGCGTTGGGAGGAGTTTTCAGGTGCAGCAGGCCGTCTTTGCCCATGGTTGCATTCCATCCCTCCGGCGCGGTTACCTCGTAACCGGGGTGTGCGATTCCTTCGGGCAGCCTGGCGGTCAAGGTCGTCTTCTCGCCGGGCACGAGCGATGTGCGACCCGACCACTGGATGAGCCCCGGGGCGACTGAAACAGATTTGTAGCCGCTTATAAAGACAGGGGCCGTTGAGATCGGAAATGACAGCCTGCCCTGAACGGTGGGGGTGACTGACCTGTTGCCCATGGGGTCCGAAATGACGACGTTAGGCGTGTCCACCTTCAGGCCGAGATTCTGCCAGCCGGAGCTTGCCCAGATGACGAGTGCGTTCCCATCCGGGCCGGCGAATTCCGTCGCGGTCACGTAATCGGAAACTGGGAGTTTCCTGGCGAATTTCTTCTTATGAAGAAGATGTGCGAGTGTGTTGATCTCCACATAAGCCTGGGTCGGCTGGCTTTCCGCGGTGATAAGCCCGTAGTTGTAGGATGCGCCTCTTTTCCTCACCGCCTCCTGCCACGGGCTCAGGAACAGTCTAACGACATATCCCCGTGAAAGCGCCGAAACGGCTGTCCTCACAAGCCCATGGGCAGAAGAGCGTTTGAAGGAATTCGTGATCGGGCCGAATCCGGTGAACCACATGTCATAATCACCCGCCCCAAAAACATTCAAACTGGATCGAAGGTTGTTCACCGACTTATAAAAGGACGAGCTTCCGAACCCGCCCGGCCTTACGGAAAGCGCGTCCAGGTAAGTGCCGTCCCACGGGCCGAAAAACTGCTCGATGTACTTGCTTGGCAAACCATAAGTTGATAGCCCCAGTACGGTGCAATCAGGCTGCACTTTCTTCAGCGCGTAATCCGTCTCCTTGAGGAGTCTGGTGTAGTGGCGTGCGTTCGGCTCGGGACGCCAGGAAGGGCCGTTCGGGCGTTCCCAGATATCGTAGTGGCTGCATTGAGCTTTGTACCGATTGGCAAATGCGGCTGCGAATTTTGCGAATGCGTCTACCGCCGCTTTTGATACCGGGGCGTTGCCTTCGTCGTAGAGCCCGTTCGACCCCTGCAAAACAACCAATGGTCGAAGGCCGTGTTTCTTCAGCGCGGCGAGAGATGGATCGAGACCGGTGAAATCGTATTTGCCTTTGGCCACTTCTACCGCCGACCAGAGAACGGGGAAGCGAACCCATCCTGCTCCGAGCTGTTTAAGCGCAGGCAAGGTCGACAGGACTTCAGTACTCAGCGGGCCAAGATCGATCCCGAAAGGGCTATCGCTCCAGGTCGGCGCCGGGGCCTCGAGACGGGCAAACGACATCCGGGTCTTTAATGCGTCCGAACTTACCTGAATGTGATAGATACCGTGCCGGCTGACCGGCATGCTGATGTTCTGCTGGAAGGTGTCGCCTTGAAGATTGTCCACCTCACCATCCCAGAGCTGGGAAATGACCGTTCCGCTATGGTCCAGCAGGTTTACGGCCACCCTCAGCGGAGAAGCCCGGTTGGCGATGCCCTTGAACACCAGTTTGCCGGTTGGGCGTGTCTGCCCCCAGAAAAGGCCATTGGGGCTGGCCGGTTCGAGGGAGCAGCCGAGTCTCAGTTTTCGTGAAGATGAGCTTTTGCCTCGTTTGAGCGCTTTGGCCGGTCTCAGCTTTTGCGCTTCAAGCGTCGTGCAGAGGAGTCCCGTCAGTAAGACCAGCCAGCACTTGTTCATCCTGATGTGATTGGTGAATGGTGAGGGAAGAGGTGAATGGTGGTGGAAGAAGTGAATAGGCCGGCTCTCTTAATCGTTATCTTAATCTTTCTCCTAATCGGGTCTTGGCCTTAGAAAAGCTCAATCCTGGAACATATAGCCCACGCCTCTGACAGTAAGAATGTGCTGGGGACGGGCCGGATCAGGTTCCACTTTGCGGCGTAGTTTGGCGATGTGGTTATCGATCGAGCGGGTCTCAGGCAGGAATTCGTAACCCCAAACTTCGTCGTGAAGCCGATTCCGAGTGACCGGCTCTGTCTTGCTGCTTATCAGAATCTTCAGAATCTCGCCTTCATAGTGGCCAAGGCTGAAGTGAGCCTGGTCTCGAACGACTTCTCCGGAGCGAAAATCGATGAGCGTACTCCCGATTTCGTATGAGATCATACGCGGGACTGACTGTTTCAGACGCAAGCGCCACTGCCGGCGAAGAATAGTCTCCATCCGGGCAATAAGCTCTCGGCTTCCGTAAGGCTTGATCACAAAATCGTCCGCTCCACGCTTGAGGGCGGTGACCTTATGGAGCTCCGAACTCTTTTCGCTGAGGATGATAATAGGCAGCGAAGGGGACGCCGCATGAATTTCGCTAAGAGCAAGAAAACCATCCGTACCCGGCAGCACCAGGTCCATGATAATCAGGTCCAATTCATTGCCTGAGATGATTCCCTTGCTTCTCTCGAATGATGGTCGAGCAGTGACCGAGTAACCCTCCCTGGTCAAGTCTTCTCTGAGCCGTCTTACGGTAGCTGCATCATTGTCCATGACGAGGACTGAACCGAGCCGATTCTGCGCTGTATCCATGGAAAACACCTCTTATCCGCTGGCAGGAAAGAAACTAGTTTTGCACCAAGAGCCAGTAATCCGCTGTCTCCGTAATGAATCTCCTATTGCATGGCGGGTGCCATCATGGGAGATTCGCCCTTAAAGTCTTCAATGGAAATCGTTTAAGTGCGACCAAGTGATCGACCCTCTCTCTGCCCATCCCCAAGCCCACGAATCTGTATCACTCTGAGACGATCAGCCGGGATGATTGTTTCGGATCGAGACCTTTATATGCCCTCTGTAAATTTATGTAAACCCAGAGGTTACATTCGACTATACAGGAAAGTCGAAAATCCTGTTTCAGATCGCTACAATGCCCGAGATTCTGTTATCCAGCATCCATTAACCATCCTGCGGTATGCCTTACCTCAACATCACCGATGGACCCGGTATGGGGAACACCCTCGAGCTGGACTCAAAGCCGGTGGTGCTGGGACGCGATCCGTCGGCTTCGGATATCCCCCTCAACAGCCTTCACATCTCAAGGCGGCATGCGCGCATTTGGGAGCAGAGCGGACAGTATTTCCTACAGGATCTCGGCAGCCAGAACGGAACGTTTGTGAACGGCCTGCAGACGGATGTTCACCCGCTGGAGGAAAGCGACGAAGTGGCGCTCGGGGAGATCGTCCTGACCTATTCAGAGAAATCGATGTTCCAGACCATCCCGCCCGGTTACGCCATTCCGTGGGATGAGCCCGGCGATGATTTCATCCGGGACACCCTCAAAGTGCCGGATGAACGATTGGTCAAACTGGCCAAACGAGACGAAAAGTGGCAGCTAGTTCCGGAAGATGTGCGCACACTGGCTATCGTCAACGAAATCGCCCAGCTCGCGGATACTGCATCTTCTGTCGAGCAGTTTCTGGATTCCCTGATGGACGTCATCATGGCGGCGACCGGCGCAGAGCGTGGCGCGCTGCTGCTGGTGAGCGGTGAGGCGAGTGAATTCACGGCCCGAGTGATCCGGAATCCGGACGAGGATCGTCCGCCGTTCAGCGAGGCAATCGTCGACTACGTCCTCAATCGCGGCATGGGCATCCTCAGCACAGACCCCATGACCGATATTCGATTCGATGCGCAGGCCGAAGTGGAAGCGGCCGGTCTGCAATCCACGGTCTGCGTACCACTGCGGTATCGGAGTCGAATCGTCGGCGTGATCCATATCGACAGTACAGAGATGGATTCCTTTTCGCAGAAAGACCTGCTGCTCGTCAACGCCGCTGCAGCCCAGGCCGCGTGGTTTATTCGTGAGGTCGTGCATCATCAGGAATCTGAGAAACAAGAGCCGTCGAAGCACACGTTCCGCCGTTCGGCCGAGCCTAAATCCCTGGTCGTTGGCAAGAGCGAGCAGATGCTCGAGATCATCGAAACCATCCGATTGGTCGCGCCCACGGACAGCACCGTTCTCCTGCGCGGCGAATCGGGCACCGGCAAGGAAGTCATCGCCCGCGCCATCCATCGTCAGAGCGAACGTCGCGAGAATGCACTGGTGATTGTGAACTGCGCGGCCCTCTCCCCGACTGTTCTTGAGAGCGAGCTGTTCGGTCATGAAAAAGGTGCCTTCACCGGTGCCTCTCACAGGCGGCTCGGGCGATTCGAGCTGGCGGACAAGGGTACGATCTTCCTGGATGAGGTCGGCGAGGTCCCGCTCGAGCTTCAATCCAAACTGCTGCGCGTGCTGCAGGATCATCAGTTCGAGCGTGTCGGGGGCGAAGAAACCATCGAAGTGGATTTGCGCGTCATCGCGGCCAGTAACCGCGATCTGCCCGCGGCAATAAAGAAAGGTACGTTTCGCGAGGACCTTTACTTCCGGCTCAAAGTAGTCGAGCTCATCATGCCGCCTCTGCGCGAGCGGCCGGAAGATGTGCCTTTGCTGACCCAGCACTTTATCCAGCGGTACGCCATCGACATGGGACGGCCTGTCCCTAAGCTTTCTGCATCCGCTCTGACCGAGCTGCAGCAGTATCCGTGGCCGGGCAACATCCGCGAACTCAAGAACGTCCTCGAGCGGGCCATCGTGCTCACCCAGGATGACAATATCACCGCCGCCAACCTGACTATCACAACCGGGTCAGCCGATGAGCTTGTCGAAGGCGACGACCTCAGTCTGGAAGCCTCCGAAGAACGGCAGGTCCGGCGGGTCCTTGCGATGACGGAATGGCACAAATCACGGGCTGCCGTGTTGCTCAAGGTCTCGCGTACGAGGCTGGATCGAATGATCAGGAAATACGGAATAGAGAAGGAATAATTGAAACCGGAGTTGGAGTAACGGCTTCGGCCGAGCCCAACTCCAAGCAACCAGGCCCGGCTGAAGCCGTACTCCAACTGCACTACTGATGAGCCGCATTCGAGTTCTATTCTGCATCGGATCGATGGGCGGGGGTGGCAGCGAACGGCAACTGTCGGGCATCCTTCGCCATCTCAATCGCGAGCAATTCGAACCAGTCCTTTACACCGTCTACCGCGAGGGCGAACTGCTCGATGAAGTGCCGGAGGACGTGCCGGTATTCTCGTTCGGCGATGAATTGATGGTGCCGCGGTTCAATTATCCCGGCCGACTTTTTCGGATGCAGGCGAGCCACCTGGCCGGTGTTATCAGAGAGCAGAAAATCGATGCCGTCTATTCGCGAACCTACCTCATGACCCTGGTGGCCAGTGCCGCGGTCAAACGGGCGCCGGTGCCGTGGATGACCGTCGAGGTAGCCGACCCCAAACGCGCTCTCGAGGACAACGTCACCCGATTCCTGCGAATCAAAAAATGGATGCTTCGCCGCGCCTATCTGCGTGCCGACCTGGTCCTCGGCAATTCGGAAGGGGTCCGTCGAGCGATCATCGAATACCACGACCTGCCGGAAAACCGGATCGGTACTCTTTACAACTACATCGATCTCGAGCGGCTCGATCACCTGGCAGAGGAAACCGTTCCCCTTGTGCCGGACAGGTTCCACATCGTCTCCGCGGGGCGGCTGCAGAACCAGAAGGGCTACATATACCTGTTGCAGGCAGCGGCCGACCTAGTGAATAGACGGGGTCGGAAAGAACTGCAGGCGCACATCCTGGGACAGGGCCCGCTCGAAAACGATCTGATGACATTCATCAAGGAAAACGGGTTGGACGGTCACGTGATCCTTGAAGGTTATCAGCCCAACGCGTGTGCATGGTTCAGACAGTGCGATCTCTTTTGCATGCCTTCACTGTACGAAGGAATGCCCAATGCTTTACTCGAAGCGATGGCCTGTCGAGTGCCTGTGATATCGACCGATTGCCCGAGCGGCCCACGTGAGATTCTCAAGGACGGCGAGTACGGAAAACTCATCCCTGTCGCCGATGCAAAGTCCCTTGCCGACGCCATCGAACAGGGAATGGAAGAGGCCGACTCATGGCAGGAGCGGACGGCCCACGTGCGCCAATATGTCGAGGAGGAGTTTTCACCTGAGAGGCGGATAGGGGAACTCGAAATCATGCTCAAAGGCATTCTTGGATAAGCAGGCAATCCTGACCCGTGTCACCAGAGGTAGGATTCGCCAGAACCGGTGCGAGGACCGGTGAAACCAGGTCTCATACTGCTTTTGCACGCTCATAACATTCTATTAAATGGGCACTTAAGGCAACATTCACGGAATCTCTTCAATTTTGTCTTAAGTTTTGTGTGAGGGTTCGATAATGGATGCACTGTTGAGGATAACAGTCGTGCCTAACACACTACAGTTGTTCGAGATAGTACCAAACACTTGTTCGTTTTTCAGGCGAAATAGGAGCGTTGGAAATGACTTTCAACGTTGCCCGCGGCAGTCTCTGAATTCGTCTCTAAACGGCTTGAATTCAATCTAAGATAGATGGATCCGAGCCGTTCCTGCTCGGCCTAACCATGGCCAAGGGTCGAAGACGACCTCCAAGCTCCTGGCTGTTTTTGTTCACACAGGTAAGGCATCTGTGCCAATCCCAGTGTGCCTCAATTCTCCCTCCGAGGCGCATTGCTGCAGATGTTTTTTTCCCGGTCTTACTTCAGGAGGGTAAGGAGTTAAATCCATGTCTATTTCTTCGAACATCAATCTCAGGAACATCAGTGCAACTGATCTGCAGAGCAATGTCGCCAACCAGGTGAACGATCAGATTGCACGTGCCCGCACTCGTTGGGCGCCTTCCATCGCCAAGAACGTCGCCGATCAGGTTGCCCCGAGCACCCAGAGAGGCACGGCTTACAACAACCTCAGCGTCAGGTCCAATGCTTATTGGGACACCAACGTCAAAATCAGAGACATCAGTGCTGCCAACGTGCAGGACAACGCCGCCAACCAGGTCAGCACTCAGAAGGCCAATGCGTCTTCGCTTGGTGGTTACACACTGGCCAAGAACACCCTCATTCAGAACGCCAGCAACCGCCAGTATGGCTCTGCTTACAACAACATCGGCGTCACTGATCGCTCCAAGTGGTCAAATGTCAACATCAAAGACATCAGCGCCATCAACCAGCAGTCCAACGCCGCGACGCAGATCAACACCCAGAAGGCTATCAGCTCGACAATGGGTTGGGATCCCGCGGATAACGGTGCATGGCAGACGGCCACCAACTACCAGAGTGGAAACGCTCACAACAACATCAACGTAAACGTGTAGTAGGTCACAGGGAAGAGAAAACCCTCCGCGCCGCAAGGCACGGAGGGTTTCTTTTTGGCCCGACAGTTTTCGCGCGGACAAAACGGTTTTAATCCGTGGGATGGCCTTGCTATCTGTGGTAAGAATCCCTCGGTTGCGGCCAACGGCTGCCGCATGATATAGATCAATGGATCTTCGATGGCCCACCCCATGACTCTATTTGTCCTTGCCACCACGTGTCTGGTCGCTGAACCAACCATCCAGCCGGTCACAAGAGAGATTGAGCAGCGTTTCAAACTCAAGGGCGATGGTTTCTACAGGAAATATGTCGATGCCGGCGGCATCCCGGTCATCAGTTCGGGCAAAGTGACGGACCGCGCTCTGTTGGAAGCACGCTTTCTGATACTCAGCGTGCTTAAAGGCAGGCAGGACATCCTCAACGCGATGAAGGCAAAAAATCTCCGCGTCGGCGTGATGGCGTATACAGAATTCACCACTGACATGCCGGAGACCCGGCACATGAGCCCGTGGTGGAACAGGCGTGCCCGAGGGCTCGGCGGTAACCCGACCACGTGCGGCGAAGAGAACCTGCTCAATTTCAAAGGCGACCCCTATACCGGGGAGAACATTCTCATTCACGAATTCGCGCACGCGATCCATCATTCCGGCATGAACATGCTCGATAAGACATTCAACAGTCGGTTGAAGGCCCTCTATGAGAAAACGAAAAAGAGCGGATTGGTGGCCGGTTACTGCATGAGCTCACACGGGGAGTTCTGGGCAGAAGGGGTGCAGTCGTGGTTCGACAGCAACTGGCCCAACATTAACATGACCATGAAAGACGGCACGAAAAAGTCGATTAGGACGCGGGAGGAACTGATCGAACATATGCCCGAACTGGCCGGCCTGCTGAGAGAGGCATTCGGTGACAATGAATGGCGCTATTCCAAGATTGAAAAGCGAATGCTCCTTCCGCATCTGAAGGACTTCGATCCTTCAAAAGCCCCTTCTTTTACGTGGCCGAAGAGAGTGGATGAGGCAATCCGGATCGAGAAGGAAAAGAAAAAGGAAAGGCGTAAGAAGTGAACCCGGGAAGATTGACCGCACGTGACCTGATATCTGCGATCGCATCGAGCACGCCGCGCCCCACGGGTACATCAATAATTTCAGAAGCACGCCCATAATGGACGGTGAGGGAATCCGGTCTTCAGCCGCGATCGCGAAATGTGATTCTGCGCGCCCGGCAGGCCTTCGTTCAATAGCTGATATAAACGTCGGTCAGCAGATCAGATTCAGTCGGCTTCGGTGCAGCCTTGGCGGCCGCAACCGCTTCTTCAATCAAATGCAACACGCGGCCGTCGATCTCTTGTAGCTCGGCCTCGCTGACGGTTCCGTCCCCTGTCACTTTCTCTGAAAAGCGCACCAGGCAATCTCTGGTCTCCCGGGCCTTTTTGACTTCGCCAGGCCCCCTGTAGGTTTGCGCGTCTCCTTCATAATGTCCGTAATAGCGATCGAGTTTGCATTCGAGCAAGGTCGGGCCCCCGCCGTCGCGGGCGCGGTCGATGGCTTCACCGGCGGCTTCATAAACCGCGAAAAAATCGTTTCCATCCACTGCTACGCCAGGCATGCCAAAACCGGGTGCCCGGTCCGCGACGTTTCCGCTGAGTGACACCGACCATTTGCTGGGGGTGGATTCAGCATAACCGTTATTCTCCACCACGAAGATGCAGGGCAGTTTCCAGACGGTGGCAAGATTGAGGCTCTCCAGGGTTGTTCCCTGATTCGCTCCGCCGTCGCCGACGAACCCGACAGCCACCCCGCCGGTACCCAGCGTTTTTGCCGCAAGCCCCGCGCCACAGATCAGGGGAGGGCCTCCCCCGACAATGCCGTTGGCGCCCATCATCCCCTTATCGAGATCGGCAATGTGCATCGACCCTCCCTTGCCATGACAGGTGCCGGTCTTTTTGCCGTAGATTTCCGACATCATGCCATTGAGTTCAACCCCTTTGGCAATGCAGTGCCCATGGCCGCGATGGGTGCTGGCGATCTTGTCACGGTCATCGAGATGCAGACAGACCCCCGCAGCGGATGCCTCCTCGCCCGCATACAGATGCACGACCCCGGGAATATCCCCCTTGGCGAATTCCAGGCGGACCCGTTCCTCGAACTCCCGGATCGTCTTCATCATTTCATATGCATCGAGCAGTTTCTGCTTGTTCAAGTCCATCATCTCTCCTCCGGATTGAAGGCCCTTCACAATTGTTGTGACAGTTTGCCTTCTTTTGCAGGTTCTTTCACATTGGATTCCTGCGGGGGGCACAGTACGTGTCTAGTCGGGGTGGTCGTGAGCGGTTGCTTGGGGTCGGTCATTTGTCATCTGCTGAATCCCCCCAAGTCTTCTTTCTCAGCCGACGCTGCTTTTTCTACTATGACCACGTGTGCTTAATATTCGTGCTTCTGCCGGTCCATTGCTCGTAGATCTTGACGTTCTTACACTCCAGGAAAAATCCGCGCCCAGTTCTATGACAGAGGTGATGCCCTGGGGGTAGATCTGACGACGCATCTTGCGCGTCCCGCTCCCGGCAATAACCTGTTCCCGACACCGGAAAGCGATACCCTACAGCCAATCACGTTTCCTCTCAGCCACCATCCGCGGCAAGGAGCAGAGCCATGTCCCGTAAATCCTGGGTGCCATCGGCTTCAAAAGGCATCTTCGTGACCCTTGGGGTGTTTTTCTGTTCACCATCTTTCGTCGCTTCCGAAGTCGTCTCTCGGAAGACAAAGCCCTGGTGGGAAGCTTCGACGCCCGCCTCGCGTGCCCAAGAGAGGCTACGCAAACACTTCTCGAGTCCATTGTCCCCAGAGGAACGTGCGTCTCGAACGTTCACCTTGCCAGCACTTGATGATCAGAAGCCGGCCAAGTTCATACTCCATGACCTGTTCGCCACCGCCGACGTCTACCATTACACCAGCGATGAAAGGCATTTTCAGGGCGGGTTCCATGTTACCTACCAGGTATTGGAGCCGGCACCGGTTTTCCTGAAGACCAACGGAGGCGCGGCATTCTGGAAGGGCGAGAATGTCACCAACGGCAAGATGACCGTTTTCTACACGTCAGAGCAGTGGCCAATGGCCCAAAAGGGCATGGTTTCCATGCATGCGCCCATATTCAAATGGAAGAGCTACATTGGCGCCCCGCTCGCCAAAGGTGCCTATGCATTGGATGCAAAGGGCTTTCAGATGTATGACTCGAATGAAAACAAGTGGCGCAAGGTGATAGCCGTAAGCCGCGGGGGAAGAATTGCGACCCTGGGACGGGCGATTAACGCGGACACCTACTTCACTGTGGCCAATCTCAGGAAGTACACACTTGAAATCGCGGAAATTGGCACGGACTGGAAGAAGAACGGATACGTGGGCGCAACCGTAACCCTTACCGATGCAGACGGAATGAAGTACGACGTCCCAGGGGCGGAGGTCACAATTGCCGTTGCCAGCGACTCCCCTCATGAATCCGACGTCCTCGATGTCGGTCTTCGCGGCGGGATATACAAGAAGGGACGTCCCGATTACAGCTACAGGTTCTTCGCGAAGATTCCCGGCACGTTTTACGACGTAAAACGAATCACCATCAATGCGTCAGTATGGGTAATGGGGCCGGATGCGATTCTGCGAGAGGAGAGAGTCGAGAGGACGGTTAAGGTCTCCGATCTCAAGCCTGTTGGCTTTGAAAAATGGGCAAATGAAGAACATGAACCGATGCACAACAAAGATGGCACACTAATGGAAACCAGGTCGGTGTGGGTTCACGGCCAGTATTTCAAATGGTGGAAGTCGAAACAGAATGCAGATGAAACTATCAAGGCGATAAAGCTGATGGGCTGCAATGTTATCTCGGCCGGAGTTCATCTGAACGGCCGGTCCTATGTTCGAACGACCAAGATGCCCATGTTTGAGCCCATCCGAGAAGGGGAGGACATCTTCCGCTATCTTGTGGAGAAAGCCCATGCCAACGGAATGAAGATTGTCGCCAACATCAATGTCTCGTATGGCGGCAGCGGCTGGGGTGGCCCGCAGGTTCTTGTCGATCACCCGGATTGGGCAGTCCATGATGCCAATGGCAAACCTGACAAAGCGATCGTCTGTCTGCACCGGTCAGAGTACCGGAAGATGCTGCTTGAATATGTCGCAGAGATTGCCGGGAATTACGATCTCGACGGCATGCAACTCGACTTCATCCGGACCCAGAAGCGCTGCTTCTGCACTCACTGCAAAGATGAGTATAAGGACGTGATTGGAGGTGATTTGGCAAAGGAGTCCAGTAGTCCCTATTCAGACAGGTACATCAAGTGGCAGGAGGACACAGTTGCCGCCTATGTGAAGGGAATACGGGAAGCCCTTGATAGTGCACGACCCGGCTTATCTCTCGGTGCCTGGGGTGGGTGCGAGCCCGGCACCGCGTCATTTCAGGGAAGGCGTCCTGACATTTGGCTGAATAAAGGCTGGCTGGACTATTTCGAGATCGCGTGGTACGGCGGCTTCAGCGAAATGGAACTTCGTTACTGGTCCAGGCTGGCCCGGGCCGTAAGTCGTCCGGACAGAGTCTGGGTGACCTTGGGAATGTACGCGCGGCTCCGGAAGACTGACCCGGACATTACCGAGAGATACTACAGGCTCCCCAGAAAGAATGAGTTCACTGGCGACAATCTGCAGGCAGGTCTTGGGTGTCGCCGCGCCATAACCCAGCATACGAAATACGACGTGGTACGGAAACGCTGCAAGATTCGCGGGTTTGGGATATTCGGCTTGCAGTATATGACTCGGAAAGGTGCGGCAGAATACGGTGAAGAACTCTTCAACGTCCCTGCCGTCCCCCTTGATCTGCGGAAGAACGAAGAGTGATGACTTGCATGGGGATCGTAGCCACGAGCTGCTGCCAGCTTGTTGGCTTGGCCAGCTTCTACGATGTCTCCGCGCCACGCGGAGAAGTGATACCCTAAGACTCTGACATGTCTGCTCATCCCACAATCTCCAAATTCTGTTCGGCATCCTCTTCTCTGCTCATCGCTCTGTGCTTCACCTACGGGATTTCGGCACAGGAGGTCAGGAATAGCTTCTCGGACCTCGGGCGGACGGCCTGGAATCAGGGGTGGAGTTCTGCCAAGGGCTCCATCAGAGCGGTGAAGGACGTACCGGTCGGCGAGAATGTCGACAGCGGCTCCTCCCTCTCCCTGACCATCACCTTTCCGCAAGGGTTCTCCTATTTCAACTGCGCCCCAGTCAACCCGGGCATACCGGGTCGTCCCAGGAGTATCTCGGTCTGGGGTAAGCGTCAGGGCACGGGGAGCCATTTCCTCATCTCCTTCGGGGTTACTGGCCCCAAGGTGAAGGCAGGCGTGAATTATGAATGGTACATACCCCTGACCGAGGAATGGAAGTTGAGCACCTTCACCATCCCGGAAAACTGGCCCGAGGTCACGAGTCTGGGCATGAAGGCATGGTGCAAATCCACCAGAGAGATCACCAGTACCTGCATTCTGAACAACCTTCAGGTCACCACAGACATCAGTGGGGTGAAGGACAAGTCATCGCTTCTGAAGGTCTCTGCCCTTACCGGGCGGCCGCGCAATATCTTTCTGCACAACGAGGACATCAGCTATACAGTCGGCATCGACAGTTGGCTCGGACAGGAACTCAAGGGAACCCTTTCTGTTTCCGTGCGTGATGAGAACGGAGCGACAGTACACCGTGAAGAAATGGCGATTGCCATGAAGGAGAGCATCTCACAACACCTGCGGTTTAAGCCGAAGGCCTACGGCATCTATACCGTTGACCTGCAGGCTCGGATCGACGGGCAGAAAGAATTCACTCAGCGCAGCCACTGCGCCTGGATTCCGGAGATTGCGCCATCCACGGCTGAGGAGAAGCGGTCTAGCCCCTGGGGCATCAACATTCACGGCGCAACGGAGGTCGGGGTCGCATACGACTCCATCGCGAAGCTGGGATTCACCTGGGTCCGTGACTACGCCTATGATTACTCCTGGCTGGCTCGGGGGCGAGGGGATGGCACCTGGGATCTTTGGCCCTACTATCTGGCATTGGACGAAAAGGCCAGGAAGGCGGGGCTGAAGGTACTGCCCTGCATGAAGAGCAGCATCGCCAGCGCCATTAGAGGGGAGCCGGAGCCGCGCCGGAACTGGAAGAACACACTCCTTTACTTCATGCTGCAGTTCCCCGAGTACGACGCCCTTGAGGCGGATAATGAAATTGAGCTCCGCATGCTCAAGGCGATGCAGGCGGACAAGTTCCAGTCCTATGGCAAATACCACAAGCACTTTGCCGAAGTCATCCACTTCATGAACCGTGACGCGTGGGCCGTCTCCCAGGGCAGCGCCGGCTTCAGGTCCGGGGTGGTCCGGCAGATGGTGAAGGAGGGTTACTTCAAGGATATTGATGTTGTCAATGGGCACTTCTATACCGGCATCTACCCGTGTCTCCTCTCGGAGCACAACGCGAATGCAGGCCAGGAGAATGCCCCTCCCGCGCACTTCTATGACCAAGTGCGCGAGTTTGTTGCCGCATCGGACTGCGACGGCAAAGACCGGCAGAGCTGGGTTACCGAATTCGGCTGGGACACCCTGGCAGTGAAGATCGTTTCAGAGAAGGAACAGGCAGCCTATGCCCAGCGCGGGTATGCCCTCGGACTGATCGGTGAGCTGGATAAGATGTTCTGGTACTGGAATCAGGATACCACCAAAGCAGTGCCGGATACCTTCTTTGACGGTATGGGGATCTTCGGCCCGAAGCTGCAGCCCAAGCCGGTGGCCCCAGCCATCGCCGCGATGATCCACTTCCTGAAGTTGCCCAAACCGGTCGGCAGTTTCGATATGGGTCTCAACAGCTACGGCCATGTCTTTGAGGATCGCGGGCGCCTCGTGGCCCTGGGCTTCAAGGTTGACAAGGACAAGCCGGGCCCGACGGTGAACTTTGCGAGCGGCGACCTTCATGACATGTACGCCAATCCGCTGCAAGGACGCACACATGCTCTGGACATCACCCCCATCTGGATCGACAACATCGCCCCCGAAGATCCACTGGTGCGGGCAACTGCCTATGAGCTGACGTCAAAGTGGCTGGCTCTCGGCGCGGGTGGCGATGATTACGATGTTGTCTTTGCCGTGAACAACCGGGGGGAGAAGGCGATCCATGCTGAGGTCAAAACTGTCCTTCCGAAAAACTGGACTGTGACCAAGGCGCTTGAAACTCTCTCGGTGGCCCCGGGAGAAAAGAAGAGCTTCACCCTCAGGACGAAGATTAACCCCAGGGCCAGGGAGTCCACCAAATACATCAGATTGCAGATCAGCGAGGGCAAGGTCGAGCGTTCCCTGCAGACGCAGATACGGGTTGTGCCGCCAGCCACCCCCGGCACGATCGCGCTCACCGGCGCGCCTGGGACCTGCGAGTTGAAATTCACTCTCAGAAACAACTCCCTCAGTGCACGTTCCTTTACCCTCAAGCCAGAACTGCCCAGGGGGTGGCATGCCTCGCCTGCGAGCAGGGAGCTGAAGGACGTTCCAGCGAAGAGCAGCAAGAATGTTTCGTTCAGGGTTACGTGGACCAACCAGTATTCGGAAA
>JASLXP010000620.1 GCA_030740295.1 Planctomycetota bacterium | reverse complement strand
CCAAAGCTCCTTCCTTGTCTTCCGGTCAAAGTGATTTAGCTAAAATTATTTTCTTGGTGCCGAGGAACGTTCCTGATGCCACAACCAGTCTGCCTTGGCTCCTTTTCCCTTAGGCGCCCAACTGCGACTGTAGGTTATGTTGCTCTTCATTTCATGGTTCCATTTCTTGATTTCAGAATGACCATCGGCAAAACCGTAGCCGCATGCGTTGTTGTGCATTGTGCCAGGTAAATCGACATAACTTGGACTAGATGTCGTCATGTTAGTAAAAAAGCAGCCATCATTCATGCTATCCGGATGCTCATCCACCACGACCCATTTGTTGGATGGATCAATAATGTCCCCCTCCTTGAGGTAAATTTGATGATACTGAGGACCATACCAGAGCTTGCCATTGCCATCTCCCATGTTTGAGTTCATCGAGAAGGTCCGGATTCGCTTTGACCATCCCTTCTTTTATTGTGCCGTGCTGACATACTTGTCAGCAGGGCAGTGCACCAGATTTTGACTGTTGCCCTGATAGGGAGCTAGTTTGGCATATCGCTTGTCCGTAACGTGGAGCACGTTGGTATTGTCGGGACGCATGCCCCAGTCCAGCCAGCCCATGATCCATTGGGCATATCGGGATCGGGCATTGTTGCTTTGTGCTTCTCCTCCGTGGGTGTTGTGAACCAGTTCACCATCAAAGTCGCCGGAGTAGGAAATCCAAGCCAGCATCAACTGCTTGCTGTTGCTCATGCAGGAAATACCTGTCGCCTTGCTCTTGGCCTTGGCTAGGGCCGGTAGCAGTAAGCCGGCAAGGATAGCGATTATGGCAATCACTACTAGTAGTTCAATGAGCGTAAACCCATTTTTCCATTTTAGTTTCATATTTTTTGCAAACTGATTGATTCGTTTCGCATTCTTATCAAGAAGGGTGCCAGTTGTGGGCGACCGATTGGGCGTGGACGACCGAAGCCCCCAGGATCGAAACGGTAATGAGAAGAAAGTACTTCATGATGTCTGTCTAGCGATTCGAAGACGATTCAGGTGAGATGAGTTCGACACTGGATACTTCCAGTCCCACGTCCTTCTGGAAGGTCTGGATCCAGAACCAGCTAAGTTCGTGCCCCACTGGCGAGGCAGGGAAGCGATTCCTCATGCGCGGGAAGTCGTCGAGGAATAACTCCAATTCGAAGTGCCCTTCAGCATTCTGATCAATCTCGATCTCGCGCTTGGTCGCAAACTTGCCGGAGAACCCTCCACGCGCCTGGCGGATCGCGAATCCGAAAGCCACCCGGTAGCTTCGCCGGAGCTTCCCCCGAATTCGAAAGCGCGCTCCTTCGGTGAGCAGGACGGGAGGATGCGCCCCACCCGAAGGGCCCGCCACCACGCTGTGCAACAAGATGGGCTCGATCTCTTCCCCATGATCGCCCCGGAAGAGGTGCGCCTCGGCTTGCATGGCGTCCGGACGGCCTCCTGCTCCAGGCTTCCATTTGCCTTTTCGCGCATCATGCGGAAACTCGCTCTTCCAGATCCGCACGTGTTCGCCACGGGGATGAGCCTTGAACTGGCTCTCCTGTTCCAGCGCCGCGACGACGCGGTGACCGGCTTCGACCTCCTGGATACTTCCGTCAGCGAGTCGTGTGACGCGGACCCGGCCTTCGTTCACCGCGATGCTCGTCGAGGACGAGTTGAGCGAGATGTTGAACTGCGTTCCCAGCACCACCGCCTCGGCGGAGGGCGTGATCACATGCATTGGCTTGCCCGGCGGCTGCGGGGACACATCCAGGGACAGATCACCTTCGCTGAGACGAATGAGCTTGCCCGATTCTCCGTCCGACAAGGTCAGCACGGCCGGGCCGGACACCCACACGATGGAGCCGTCATTGAAGACGACCTCGGCCCAGGAATCCACGGAGGAAACTTCGAGCGTGCCGCCCGTCAATTCATCACCAACCGCCGGGCGCTCTTCCTCCTGCCTGCCATCACCAATCCAAGCGACCGTCCCATTAAACTCGGCAATTCGCGCGATCGGTTCAGGCGATCTCCGATTCGCTTCGAGGGAAGACCCGGGACGGAACTGCAAGAAAAGGACCGCACAGAGAAGCAGCACCGCTGCCGCCCCGAGTCCGACCAGGACGTTGCGGCTGGCGCGGATGGATACGATCTTCGGCTCGTCGTTCGCCTGAGAAAAACTCGAAGCGGCATCCCGCAGGTTGGTATCCAGGCGCGCCGCTGCTGCGAATTGCGCGCGCAGTCCTTCATCGTCCTTCAAGCGCCGATCCAGTTCCACCATTTCGTCCTCGGAGATCGTGCCAAGGAAGTAGCGCTGGATAAGCTCGCCGCTCTGGTCGTTGTTCATGGATGGCCTCCTTCTGCAACCAGTTCCCGCTCCACACAAAGGCGAAGCTTTTCCCGCAGACGGCCGAGCAACTTGTAGAGGCTGTTGGCCGAGCGATCAGTCCTCTGGGCGAGTTCGGTCAATCCACCCGGCTCACGGTAGGGCAAAAGGACCAACTTTTGGTGTTCGTTGGAGAGTTTCTGCAGGCAGTTGTCGAGGGCCTTGCGCTCCCGGCCGACTTGATCCGGAGCCAGCTCAAGCGCCTCTTCGGCCAGCAGTGCCACCGTCTCCTCGCTCAAGACGAGCCGATCACGCGCGACCGTGCGGCGGGCCCGCAGAGCCTTGAAGCGCACAATCACCTTCGCCCATGGCAGGAATCCATCCTCGCCCTCAAGCTGATCCAGCTTCTCCCACATCACCACGCTGGCTTCCTGGAGCACGTCGTCCACCATCCCCCACGTCGGAACCAGCGTCCGGAGGAAGGCCCGCAACTCGGGCTCGTGCGCCACGAACAGGCGCATAAACTTGGATTCCTTGTCTCTATCCATGGTCATCAGCAGTCTATATATCCTACTATTCCCGTCGACCTCTTGACCTGCCGAAAGTGAGGCGACAGGTCCTTCCTGGCGAATCCGAAATCGCGGGTCGAGTCGCTGCCGTAAATTTTTAGATTCAGCGAATATGAGCGCAGACGTAGAGAGTGAGGTCAGTGCGGTTCTCTCCAAGGATATGGAGAACATCGCGGCCAAGGTCGCAGCGGGGAAAACCCTGACTTCCAGTGAGCGCGAGTTCTTCATGC
>JASLXP010000619.1 GCA_030740295.1 Planctomycetota bacterium | reverse complement strand
TCGACGAAAGAGAAAGGCCGGCCTTCGAACGGCCGGGGAGTAATGGTGGAGGACTCCCGGCGCATCGCCATGGGGTTCGCATGAGGGGTAGCAGTCATGCGATTCTCGTGGCAGCCCACGCATGAGACGCTCTCTCCGGGCTGTACGTAAGTCACCGTGCGCATGGTCTGGTAGGCAAAGCCGTCTTTGTCGAGCGCCTGGAAAAGAAGTGGCTTGAGGGCCGGCACGGTGAACCGGGCAGAACCGTCGGGCTCGACGGGCACCGTGCCGAGAATGGCTCGGCCGTTCTCTTCACCGGCGATCCCCATCCGGGGGTTATTCGCGTACGGCGTGGTCTTCGGAAATAACTGGATAATCCGAAGCTCCTTGATCGTATCCCGAGGGATGTCGCCGAGGCCCTGGTAGATATCCGTCAAGAGCATCTCACCTGTCGCTGGAGCGTCGGGCGGCAGGTTTGTCGCCAGCACCGGCGGCTTTTGCCGCGCCACGAGCGGGACGGGATTGGTGCTGCCAATCTTTGGGTCGCGGTATATCAGCTCGCGATTGCCGAACCTGTCGAGAAGGTAGATGCCAAGTGCATCGGGCGCATTTGCTCCCGGCTCCCACACCAGAGGCTTCGAACTGTAAGCGACCAGGAAATACTTCTCAGAGAGGGGCCACGGGGAGCCGTAGTATTCGCGAATATTTCGGCCCTCGGATTCAGGAAATGGAATTTCGGGCGTAATGCGCGTGATGGCCTTCTGGCCGTCATTGCTGACTGTTGGGTCAACAATGGCAAGCGATCCGGCAGTGACGGAATGGTGCGCCGAGGCCGTAAAGACGAACTTTGTGCTGCCCGGGATAGGCTTCGCCTGGAAGGAGCAGTGCGGGCTGCGCGTCGCATTACCCCATACGGCAATGGGGTTCGTGCCATCCGGACGCATGGACCAGAGGTTCTGGTGTGTCACCGCGTCGCGGTCGATGTAGTCCCAACGGGCATAGAGGATCCGCCCGTCGCTGGTCACCGTGGGGAACCATTCATTCGTATCGTGGCAGGATAGGATTCGCACGTTCCTGCCGTCACCGTCCATGCGGTGAATCGTGTAGATGTGCCAGCGACTGCTGAACTGTCCACCGAAGCAGCGGGAATAACCGCGGCGGCGCGTCGAGCTGAAAACGATTCCCCCGTCCGGAAGATATGCAGGCATCAGGTCGTCATAGGGGCCGTCGGTTAGCTGGCGCAGTTCGGATCCGTCGGTGTTGATCTCCCAAATGTGGTAGTAGCCTTCAGTCCCGTTATTGGCGACATTCCCAGGCTGGTAACTCTTTCCTCTGCACTTGACGTAAGAGAAGACAATGCGTCTGGCATCGTAAGAAAGTCGGGGCTCGAGTACGCTGCCGTCATCGAGCTTGTCGCCGGTGATCTCACGGGTCCGGAAAGATCTGCCGGGCCGATCCAAAGTGAAGATCCCTCCCCCAGCCCGCGCCCTCCAGCCATAGTACTGCATCACGAGATGGCTGTACGAAGTTGGGACACGTTTACAGAACAGCATCTTCCCAAACTGCATCAGCGGATTGGCCAGCGCAATCTCGCGCTTCAGCCAGCGGACCTTCAAGTAAAGCGAACGCTGGGCGGCGAGATCGCCTGCCGGCAATTTGGCCATCCTGGAAAACTGATCATGCTGCGTGGCCTCGGCCGCGAGGAATCCCGCAGGCTGTTGACTTCTGATGTCGGTCAATAGCTCGCGCGTTTTATCGAGATGGCTGGCAGTGGCCGCGGCATAGGACTTCGCTGTTTCGGTGAGCTTGTCCTGCTGATCCCAGTCAGCGTGGACCATAGACATGAGCAGCAGTTCGGGGTGCTTCGCCTTCTCGAAGCACCGTAAAAGGTTGTCCATGCCCAGAGATTCAGGATCGCAGTTCAGCATCCGCTGCAGTGTCGATACGCCTGCGTGTGATGAGCCCTGGTAAACGCCGAGAGCAATCCGGGGCAGCCGGGCCGACCCTCCAGGCTTCAGCGATAACGGCGCGTCTTTTTTCACGACCGCCAGCCGCAAGTGCATCCCGCCGTTACCGTCCATTCCGGCCTGGAGTCGCCACTTGCCTGTCGCGTCGAGAGCCAGGGCAATTCCGCTGCGATCGTCAGCGTCGGCGATCACCCACAGCGGCAGCGCCTTACCGTCTCTCAGTACCACCTGACTGCCCTCCCCCAGGGCAACATTGCTCGGAAGGAAATCGGAGCTGAAGCTAAGCAGCCGCGGCAGGCCGCGTTCGGCCTGCTGATCCAATTCCATCTCATAGGACCATCCGCCGCTTCCCTGTTTCTTTTCAGCGAACCCTTCGGATGCCCGGTAGCGCGTTCCGTCCGCATAGGTCACGACAGGATCCCAGCGGGTCGTATCGCAGAAAATGCGTCCAAGCTTGTGGACCACAAAGCGGATTCTATCGCCCTTGCGAAGGTCCATGGTGAGATTCGGATCAATGCCTTTGTCATCCTTGCCTTTGAGGTCGGCCTTCCAGACAGTGCGTCCAACTTGACGGATACTCGCTCGCACACCGTCGCCGCTGAGATGCGCCTTGTAGACTCGGCCAGTGATCGTTACACGACCGTCACGTGGCGCGGTGAAGCAACGGACGCTCGGAGTGTTAATGCCCGGATGATGCCAGTCCTTGCCAACCCGCGTCCAGTTTGGCCCCGTCCAGTAGGTTGAGCCGTACCATGTATCGTTGCGCCACGTCAGACGCTGGAAGTTTGATTTGTCCTTAACTTCCGGCAAGCGAAACACCCACTCGAGGAGCGAGACCTCTTCGAGTGTCGCCGGCTCTTTGCGCTTGTTGGTCACCGTGCTGTCAATCAGCAGAATTCGAGATACCGGCAGCCAGCGGCTCGTCTTCGAAACCGCGAGCCCGATTGGCGACGGGGAGTTATCACCTTCCAAGTGAAGCCGGTGGATCAGAGCATCAGCAGGCTGATCCTTGAAGTGCTGTTGCAGCGGCGGGCCACCATGCGCGGCTGAGATGAAACAGACCAAAAAGGCAACAGACAGCCTTTCAAACCAAAACGCGAATCGATACATATTAAGGCGCGATGAGGACATTGCGTGACAGACACGGATCACTTGTCTTTCTCCACTACCCTTACCGAGATCGTGGCCGGATAAATGAGACCCCAATCATATCTCCTTTCATAGCTCTTGAGAGCATTCAGTAAACTTGGCTTGCACGAATATTCAGCGCTAACCCCATTTGTGGTCACCTTGATGGGACGCCTGAAATCCACCATTTTTGAATGCAGCCATATGCTATAGGAATCCACATGCTTCGTCGTTGCTTTGAAAACATTATTGCCCAAATTCTCAATATCGATCTTCGCTCCATTAAACTTACTCACGCCGCGAGTAGCCGAGTAACTTAGCCACTCTTGATACGAATCTGCTTTCCTGAGCCTCCCCTTCTTATTAACACAATGAACACGTACCGGTCCCGGCGTATATCGTTCAATACTGACCCACCGGTCATGCAGCGATTCAGGCTGATAGTATACATCCCCGGAGGTGAGTGGATCATGGCTCTCATAGCTGCCCCGGGGCGTCATAGCGATTACCCGCTCAGGGAATGGATTCCTGTATTTACCGATGACGTAGCCGCTGGTCCCGCTGTAAAAGTAGGTCTTGGTTATATCAACGGATTTGCCGTTCAGGAGATTCACCGAATAGTGCCCGCCGTCAGTTTCGATATATTTATGTTCGTACCCTAAATCGGTCAGAATCTCGTCTGCATAGCGTGCATGAGAGACATCGGTGAAACGGTTTCGACAGTCTGTTTTGCTCTTCCAGAATGAATCGTTTTTGCCATGCCATATAAACGCTGGTGTATTCAGCATCGCATCAAACGTGCCATAGGACCACGAACCACCTCCGATACCAACTACGGCAAAGCGGTCCGTGCGCATCGCGTGGTTGTATGCTCCAACACCACCCATCGAATACCCCCACAAGACGATTCTGTTCGGGTCGATATTGTACCGATGCATAAACTCGTTGATAATGTCAGACAGATATCGCTCTGAAGCCGGCACAGACCAGCGACCAGCAAGTTTGTCCATCACCGCACCTTTCGGGAAATTTACCCCATGGCATGCCTCAGGTGCGACACAGATGTAATCGCCGACTTTCAGTTCATCTAACTTATTCTGAATTGATTTACGCTTCGCGTTCCGGCCCGGTTTATAAGTTCCGCCGCCGTGCATCCACAACATGAGTCCCATTTTCTTAGCAGGGACGTAATGCGGTGGCACATAGTAATTAAATGGATGGTCTCTGTTCCTCTCCAACAATTCCGGAATCGTGAAAGAATCACCTTTTACCTCATAGCCTTTGATATCTTTGTACTTGTCGCTCCCCTTAGGCATTAGCTCTTCAATGACTGCGTCTATGTCCTGGCCATATTTCTCCAATGTCGGTTCGAATGCCGCTCGGCCTGCGGCATTTGCGGCAAGCCAGCAGCGCGCTGCTTTGACTGCCTTTTGAACTGTTTCGCGTTCTGAGCCGTCAGGAGTACCAGCCCACAATTGTGTTCCTGACAGAAAAACTCCAGAGACCAGACTCAGACACGCGATCCTGTTCATAGCCTGCCCCTTCTTCTGGCCACACGTTTGCTTTTCACTTCGCGGACAGCATCCCACATGTGGATTTCTGTCCATTCAGAAACAGCTTTCATTCAGTTGTCTCCATCATTGTCTCAATGATAACAGGAGCGTGTCTTCTGAACACGGCAGGGATGCAGGCGCGCTATCCGGATGGGACAGGCGTCTCAACCCAGATCGGACTTGACCACGCTCGTGCGCCCAGTGCGTGTGCGACGTTGGACGGATAGTCAGGTACCGGTTCGGGCGATGAAACTTCCAACAGGTAGTAGTGGCGGCCAGGACGGTATTCGAGAAACCGGAACTCTGCGTATTCCCCGCGGGTCTCCCCACGGAAACGCTCATCGAACATGAGTCGCCCGTCGCGATGAATGCGAAGGATGTAGTCCTGGTCTTCTCCGAGCACGCGCCACCTGAGAACGGGATCGTCCTGCACGACCAGTGAACTACCCATCATCTGATCGTTGATCGTGAATTCGATTACGATCCGCTGACCCGCGGTTCCGTAGCAGCGGTGGGCCCGAAGGGCTTCGAGGAATGAAGCGCGGCCCAGACCCTCGGACCAGATGCCCGTGACTCCGCAGTTGAAGCCGGGGTTGCGATAGTGGCTGTCGCCGCTGGCCGTGAAACCGATCTTGTGACCGGCGTCGAGGTACTTGAAGAAGATGTCGTAAAGCTCGATGTTCCTCATCCAGCCGGCGTAGATGTCCACGTTCCACTCGACGTTTTCATCAGTCAGGCCATAAGTTCCGTTGTGCGGGTGTGGATGAGGGAGGTAACTCCTCTCCCCTGCCCACGCTATGCATTCAACAACATCCTTGTTAATCGCGGCATCTCCGTGTCGATGCGGGACGTAATGCTCCTCTTTGAAATGGAGGAGGTCCATCTCCATCTCATTATCATCCGACATCACAGAACGATGGTTGCGCTCCTCGTCCGTATTCCCGCCGATAGTCATCTCGTATCCGGGGAACATGGCGAAGCGTCCGGGCTCGTTGGTGACGAGAGCGTTCCCCTTGACCATGTCCCACTCGTGGTCCTTGAGGTAGCGTTGGCTGTTGCGGGTGAACTTGTTCCAGAACTGGTCGTTGTCCGAGACCGTCAACCCGTCGAGGAGGGATCTGTCACGAGCATAGAAGGCCAGCTCGTCGGGATCGCCTTCCATTTCTATAGACATCGAAGAATGGCAGTGCAGGTCAGCCCAGAATAATTGGTACTTTCCACTCTCTTCGCCGGGCAGCTCGTTCTTCGGTCGCTCTTTCGGACTTGGGAAAGGAAGCTGAATTTCTTTCCAATGTGTTAGATCGACCGTCCGCTTGTCATCCGGAACCTGATTCATGCTGCTGACCAGCGATGTCTCTGACAGAAACAGACGGTCGTTGTCAATGTCTCTCGAAAGGTGGAGAAGACTGTCGCAGACAGTCTCCTCTGACGCGAGCGTGTATTCGACGCGACCCTCCGCGATGTCCAACGGGCTCGACCAACTGCTGCCTGAGTGATGCAAACCGAGCAGTCTGCCTTTGCTGATGATTGTGTTATCCGCCTCTTCTGCCTTGGACTCATAGAACAGCCAGATGCCACCATCCTTTGAAGCCTTCAGCATGGGCTTCAGGCGGTGCCCCTGGTGTCCCAACTGCGGGTGAACTTTGAGATCCGTCAGTAAACCGTAATGGAGCGGCACAATCTCCTGCGAGCCGTCAGCTCCGGCCAGAGGAACCCATTCAGCGTTTTCGTACAGGGCACCCCGTACTGCGCACTTCGACTGGATGATGCTGTCCTGGAACATCACGTCCCGGTGATGCACCCATGCCGCCCACAACCGCCCGGCCGAATCGCAGCAGACATTGGGACGATTCTCCCAACACTCATCGGAACTGATACGACGAACTCCTGACGGTCCCTGATGCTCGACAGAACAGCCAAACACATCGTAGCTCTTGCCCACGTATGCGTCCCAGACCAGGGCAACACCGCCGTCCACCTCACACAGGGCAGGTCGATAGTTGAATGGTACACCTGCATCGAGTTCGAAGTGCCTCGCCTCTCCTCCGGTCGGGATGCAGACCACTTCGATGGTGCTTCGGCCCCTGGCAGCCTGCGCCCACGCCAGCCAGATTTGACCATCCGCATCAGTTGTCCCTTCCAACTCGCCCGGCTTGGCACCCTCGGGAAGGCTGAAAAGGAGCTGACTCTCACCCAGCTTCCCTTCGCTGAATGCTCGGCCATGAATGGAGTAAGTCTGCCCATTTTTCTGGAACCAGATCGTCAGTGCGCCACCAGTACGCCGCGAAAAGCAGCGCGGCTGCGTCTGCATGCCTGCTGTCTCAGCCAGAGCCTGGATGGGCCCGGCCTGGCCGTTCACAACCTGCCTTCCAAAAACGCGCGAGCCAACCGGCCCAAACTCAGCCCATGTCGCCCACAACGAGCCGTCCTCAAGCACACAGAGGTGCTGGGCATAGTTGTCCTGGGAGTAGGTTTCTTCAGTGATTTGGATGTCAGATGTAATCAAGGTCATTCGACTAAACAGACGTTTATAGATGCAGACCAGAATATTCTTGAGGCATCGACTAGTGGCCGAGACGAGGGCAATTTTACGGATTTGAGTGACAATTTTCAGGGGCAAAGCCCCGGGACGTTTGCCTAGCCCAGCCCATCGGGCTGGGTTTTCGGGCAGATCATTCTTAGGGGCAACGCCCCGGTCATTTGCGCCAGTGAATGGCAATCTGATAAATAGCCGGGGCGTTGCCCCTTTTCAAATCTTTGTGCCATTCACCCAGCCCGTTGGGCTGGGCTAGGCAAACGGCCCGGGGCTTCGCCCCTGAAATCCGTCAGAACGTCTCCGTCTTGGAGGACTAGTCCCCCGGAGCGGAGGAGGGACGAACAACTCATTCGACTGAGTGACATCGCTATGGCACCTGAATTTCAGACCAGTCTTCCGTCCTGCCAAACGATGACCTGCCAATGGTCATCGGATTCGTCGAACGTATCAGATAGGCCCCCTTACGGCCCTTCACGGATCTCAGGTGAAATCGACTCGGAAGACGGACCGTGGCTTTGCCTTCGTAAGTAAGGTAAGGCGTGAACGTGTCCTTCAGTTTCTCTCCCTCACGGTCGAAAGTGAAGCCCGGATGGCGTGTGCAGCGAAGAACAGTCTTCTCCCCTGCAATTTCTAACGCATCGACAGGCACCAGCCGTTGGCCATCACCAACCTGGATGGTTGCCAGTTCTGCCGGGTCGAACTTGATGAGGCCGCCTCTTTCTACGCCTGGCCAGCGGCCCTGCAGTTCGAGGGAGAACTTGCCCTTGTTGGATTCTATTACGCGATTGAGCACGAGTGGAAGCCATGGCTCCAATTTCAACTCAATAGAGCCGTGCTGAAGATAGGAGGAGTCGTAGACGTCGATGCTCAGTTGTCCGTCCTGTTCGATGATGCTCGCGTAGCGTCCTTTCCACGTAACGTCGCCAACGGTCTGCTGCACTCTGTCGCCATCTGAATAATGGATCGTTGCCTTCCAGTCGTGCTCTTTGGATTTGAGTTGGACGACAACGGGTCCCTTGTCCCCTTCCGTCAGACTGCGCACATCGCTGAGAATTGGCTTATTTCGGATCGGTTCCCAGACGGTTACGAAGCGGCTGCGAAGATTCTGGCCGTCTCGGCGAATAACAATTTTGGGCATGCGATATTTCTCAACGTCGGCATGGATCTCCTTCCGCAGTTTCTGTGACCAGCACCTCCGCAGGCTGGGCACGGTGCACGCGTAGGCTGTTCCCTCAGATGGAAACAGGATGTGGAACCGAAGGTCGTGCTGTGATTTCCCTCGGGAATAGAAGTTTCCTGTAAGAGGCCCTTTCACATCGGCCCGGCGAACATCCCGGAACACGCCGTACCAGGGATCTTTCTCACCGGGCTCCAGCCGGTAGGGATGTTTCCCCGCGGCCCTGCGACTCTTGACATATTCGTTGAATGCTGGCGGCGTGAACGGCTTCTTGTCGTCCGCATAGCTTTCGCCGTGTTCCGACAGCGGAATCGAGAGTTCCATGGACTGTTCGAACATGCAGCTCCCCTGCGCCATCCATTCATGCACGCTTCCACCCTCCACCGTAAAAACATCGACCACCACATTGTCATCACCAAACGGGACGAGAAAGAGGGCGCGGCGATAGACGGAGCATTGCTCGTAGACTTCGGGCGCGGACGCTTCGACGACCTGCACTGCGTTCTCGATCGAATGCCACCCGATCAGATTACCGTGATCAGGAACCTGCTTCTGTGTGTGACGGTCTACCACCACGACGTTGTGGCCGGACGACCAGGAAGCGAAGCTGCGATACGTGTGGGTGTAGCCGATGTCGGAGATCAATTCGTCGCGGTAGGCCCACAGGATAACGTCCAGCATGTCAGCATGGTCGTGGCCCCAGTTCCCTGAATAATGCAGGTGGGCTTGGATCTGGTTGCCCCTGGCTCTGTCTCCCCTCCCCAACCACGCGTGACCGAAGGACGGATAGATCGTTGGCGACGTCTTTTCCGGAGCCGGATGGCCTTTGCTGAGCAGCTTGCCGTAGGTGTCGTGAATCATCACGTAGTTGTTGTCCGGATAGACCATCGATTCGAGAATCTCTACTGCTCGACTCAATTGGGGTCTGAAGCCCATGTCGAGATTCTCAAAGCGTCCGCCGCCAATGGACGAGCGAAATCCGTCAGGATCGCTGTAGCCTTCACCCATGCGGGCAGCCTTGGCCATTCCGTAGATATGCTGGCGGCCATAGGACGGGCTTTCCGGAAACACCGAGTCGGCCATCAGGGTCTTTTCCAGAAGCTGATCGAGCTTCCACGCCGCGTAGTGGATCAATTCCGGCATTCCTGTCGCGCGGCCGATGCACAGCATGCCACTGATCTGATAGGGAATGTAGTTGCTGATGGCTGAGGATGGCCTCGGATGCCGAATGTCATAACGGATGGCGTCTTTGGCGGTATACAGGAACAGGTCTTCTTCGATGAGCCTTCGGGCGTCGTTTCCGGGAGCACTGGAATCGAATTCTTTCCAGACCGGTGCGCTGACGATGCAATCGTAGGCAAGGGCGAGCACGTCCGGCCCTGCATTGATTCCTGAATGATACTTGTCGTACCAGATGCCGGTGTAGGTTGAGAAGTCATCCACGGATCGAAAGCGATCTATGCCCTCTACGCCGTTCCAGCCGCGATGGATCTTCGGCCAGTGCGGCACGGCCACCGCAAAATCGAGCAGGATTGCTGCCGCCCGTCGGGCATACTCCAGATCGCGGGTGTGGAGGTACAGGTGTCCCAAGTCCCTGGCGGCTTCCGACAGATGATGGACACGAAGGGGATGCATGAACTCGCCCAGCAGGTAGGTGCGTGTGCCGTCCTCCGCATCGTTGTAGGGGTACTCTTGCTCTTCACCTTTCGGGCCACGAATGCGAAAGATCCCCGTCTGCCGGTACAGCTTGAAAGGGTCGATTGTGTGGTCCCGCGCGCAGGCAAGCTCGTCTGCTCGGTCCGGGCTCCAGGTAAGCAGCTCTCCGTCACCAACGGGGCAAGGTGGCATGCGCGATGCCCTCATCACCCGGCTGTTTCCTGAAATTCGGTTGCGCCTGGGAACGAGGCCCAGCAGTTCTTTCGGCTTCAGCTTCAGGTAGGGCTTGGCTTCCTCTTTCAATCGCTGAAGCTGCTCCTGCGTGAGCCTGATGGTGGGGCTTTGCCAACTGTCTTTGCCTTCGGATTCATCCTCAACGACGCATATCGATTGAAAAGGATTCTCTCGCCTGTCACGCGCTATGGATTTCAGGGCGTCGACCCATTTTTCGTCCGGGTAGAAGCCGCCGTAATACTCGGCAGGTGGCATTCCTTTGGGCAGTCGCGGCATGGCGTTTACCAGGTCAAGACAGAGTAAGAGGAGCAGGCTCAGAGAGACAGACTCGGCGAAACGGGACCTGAATGGGTTCGAATTAATCACCTGCTCCTCAGGCTTCTTTTCTGCTACGTGATCGTTTGAAACGGGAGGGCCCGCGCTACCCTCGGTCAGTAACATCGGGTACAAACTTATCTCGTGCAAACCATCCAGGCGAAGTCACCTGCACGATTCGCGGGGTCACCGCAATTTCGTTCGGCAGCAAATCGAAGGGACACAGACTGCTTCGTGTTCCTGCACCAACTATCCTAATATCCCGGAGAGGGAGTCGATCTGTGTTTGTCTGACGCAGGTTTGACCCCTGATCCCAAAGACTGGAGTAACAGACCATGGCTAAGAAGATTGTCTGCCTGGGCGGCGGAGCGTTTTATTTCAAAAATGTGATCAAATATTTTCCGGTGGCCGAGACACTGCGTGGATCGGAGATCGTCCTCTACGATATCAATGAGGAGAGGGCGAAACGCGTTGCGGCTCTCGGGCAGCGCCTGGCTGATGAGGCGGGTACAGGACTCACCATGAGGGGCACGGCTGATTTGGCCGATGCAGTGGATGGAGTCGACTTTGCCGTCGGTGGTATCGGAGGGGCGGGCTCGGAAGCTTCGCGAAGCATCGATCGTTCCTTCTATCATCAGGCGGACATGCGGATTCCTGCCAAGTATGGAATCCATCAGCTCATTGGTGATACCGGCGGGCCTGCAGCAATGATGATGGGTTTCCGGTCCGTGGCCGCTTACCTGGAAATGTGCCGGGAGATGGAGAGGCGTGCTCCGAGCGCCATCCTGTTGAATCACTCCAATCCCATGGCCGTCATCTGCCGGGCACTGACGAAGTACACGGACATCAAGGTGTTCGGGATCTGCCACGGTGTTCAAATCGGCATCGGGGCAGCAGCCGGCATTCTCGAAGTGCCACCTGAGGAATTGGACTGCGTCTGGGTGGGTACCAACCATTACTACTGGTTCACCAAAATCGTGCACAAAGGCCGCGACGTCTATCCTGAGCTGAGGCGGCGAATAGCAGAAAGACAGCCCTCAGGAAATCAAGAGATGTCCAGGAAACTTTCTGAGATTTACGGATACAACATCGTTTACCAATCGGACGACCATATCGCGGAGTTCTATCCTTTCCTCGCCGGCCTGCCTGGTGGCCAGTCGTCACTGCCTGAGGCCATGGCCCAGAGCGCGTGGAATCACGCGTATGACGAGAACGAACCCATGCCTGACGGTCCGGACGACTCACCGGAGGCAATGGCAAAGTTCACCGAGGATTTTCAGGCCGAACTGGACAAGGTCGAGCTGCCCAGCGAAATGAGCAACCCGCTGCGAAGCGAAAGTGTTGTCTCTCTCATCGACGATATCTGCGCCGGACGCCGCAACGTACACATCCTGAATACTGCCAACGAGGGTGCCATCCCTAACTTGCCAAGGCATGCGCTGGTGGAAGTCGAAACCGTGACCGATTCAACTGGCGCGAGAGTTGTCCACATGGACGAAGCTCCAGTCGTTCTCAAAGGAATGTTGGAGAAGCGTTTCGCCTGGCAGGAACTCGTGGCTGATGCGGCAGTCACGGGGGATCGCAATCTGGCCATGCAGGCTCTGATGCTGGATGAGATGGCGATCTTCCCCGATAAGGCCGAGCCCATGCTGGATGAACTTCTGGAAGCTTCGCGGGCGTTGTTGCCGCAATTCTTTACGTAGAGGGGATGCAATCCAGGAAGCGCACATGCCGTCATTCAGGAAGCGCTTTCAACAGTACTTTACCGTCCGGTGCGGTAACGTTGATTCCCTTAAACTCGGCGAGCGCCTGAAGTCCGCCCAGGCCGATGCTGCCAGATCTGTAGTTGCTGAACTGAGCCTTCTGAATCAGTTCGTCGTCGATGAAACATTGAATCTGTTTGCCCCGGACCACGAGTTTCATGCGATACCATTTGCCGAAATCGACACTGCCTTTTGCCGCAGGGCTGACTCGTTTGTGGACACCGCCTTCACGAACCACCAGCAGTGTGTGCTGCGTATTAGCGAAAGCGCCAACACTCAGACGATAGTAGTTTCGGACGTTCGAAACACGGGCCATGATGCGAAAGCCCTCCTTGCCGGCGGTCGCACGTGCAGTGACCTCGAAAGTGTAATCCTTTAAGTCCTGCGGCGGCGCGAAAATGGCCGCCTCGTCAGTGGATGTCGTCTTGAGTATGCCGGCTTCGACTTTGAAATTGCCCTGACCGATCCGCCACCCGGGGAGGCTTTCGAGCTTGCGGGTCGGATACTTGCGCCGCCCGGGCGGCCGCCTCTTCGCAGCCAGGTTCGCCTTGTGATCGGTCAACAGTTTTGCCAGGCGGGCGACAACTTCCGGGTTGTCCGCGGCGACATTCTTTGATTCGCCAATATCTTCTTCGAGATTGAAAAGCTCCCTGCCCAGGAGCTTCCACTTGCCAGAGCGCACCCCAAGAGTGCGGTAGAAATAGGCATCGTGCGGGGTCTTTGCATCGGCCTTGCCCTCGATCAGCGGAACAATGCTCTTGCCGTCAATGATACGATCCTGGGGAGGAGAGGTCTCGGCCAACTCGGCGAACGTCGGCAGCAGATCGATAGTTCCCGCAATCTCACTGCACGTACTGCCTGCGGGAATGCGACCCGGCCACCACATCACCGTCGGTTCGCGCATGCCGCCCTCGAATTTCTGGAATTTGTAGCCTCGCAGTGGAAACGCTGAACCGCCGACGCGGCGATTCTTGTTGCCCTTCACCTTGGAAGTCTTGTTGCCTGCCAGCTTCCACGGGCCATTGTCCGACGTGTAAACAACCATCGTGTTTCTATCCACGCCCGCGTCGCGCAGCGCATTAAGGAGCTGGCCGACACACCAGTCGATCTCCTCGATCGTGTCGCCGTAGAGACCGACCTCGCTTTTGCCCTCGAACTGGGGCGTCGCATAGAGCGGGATGTGCGGCATGGTGTGCGGCAGATAAATGAAGAAGGGCTTGTCCTTGTTCTGCTGAACGAACCGGATGGCTTCTTCTGTGTAACGCCTGCTCAATGTGTTCTGGTCGGCCGGACATTCAATCACCTCCGTGCCGCGCATCAGGGGTGGCCCCCTGCTCTTACCGTTCTTGAAATCCGCTTTCGTCATTCCTTCCCGCCAGACGACATTCTGTACGAGGGACATCGTCCGATCGATCCGCATGTCGTTGCTGTAGGGGATGCCGTAATAGTAGTCGAAGCCCTGCGACGTCGGCAGAAACTCCTTGTGATGCCCAAGATGCCACTTCCCGATACAGGCCGTCGCATAGCCCTTCTCTTTGAGCATGTCGGCGATAGTGATTTCGTCCGGATTCAGCCCGATGTTGGATCGAGGAAAGAGCACCGGCAGGTTGCCAACGCGCTCCGGATAACAGCCCGTGAGGAGCGCAGCCCGCGAAGGTGTACAGACGGACGCCGCGGAATAGAAATCAGTAAACCGCATTCCCTCTTTCGCCATGCGATCGATGTGCGGAGTCTTGATGTTTTCTGATCCGAAGCAACCGAGATCGTTATACCCCTGGTCGTCGGTGAATATGACGATGAAATTGGGGGCGGCAGATAGGGTGGTGGCAAACGCGGCAACAAGGATCGCTATGAGCAAGAGAGGTCTTGGCATGGGTTCAGGTCTCATTTCTTAAGGCCCCGCTTTGATCCGACTTGATGTCCAGCATGGTTTCTCCTTCGGCGGCTTCGATGACAGTTGTGGCTGCGAATTGGGCTGCTCTGTTTTCACCTGTTCAACTTTTCTGATGATACCGCCCGTCCTTCCCAATCGCCGACCTGTTCCGGGTTCCCGTAGACCGCGTGGATCGCTCCCAGGCGAATGGGGCGACGTGACGCTGGCACCATTTCATTCACGTACACGATCTGATCACGCTGTTCGAGTGCAAGGCCGGTCAGTGTTAGCGGGTAATCCACGATGCCGTCTCGTGGTCTCGGCGATCCGTGACGAGGTTCTTTTGCTCCGGTGTTCTCGGCGGTGCCGTTGCGCCAGATGCAGTACCGCGGCCAGTGGTATCCGCTGGCGTAGTGGCCTGGGAGGGGGATTTCGATCCAGCGCCAGCCGTCGAAATTTATGTAGGACAGGCTTTCGATGTCATACGAGTTCCATGACATGGGCTGCCCGATGGACAGCCACGGCTCCCCCTTCGCATCCTCCAACGCGAGCAACACGCGCCCCCAACCGCTGTTGCCGCGGACTTGCAGGCCAATGTGGGTCGGGCGGCCCTCGATGCGGACCGGCTGATTGAGCCGGAGCTCCTGGTACGAAGGTATCCACGGTGGACGATTCCCTTTCTTGATGAATCTGAATTCCAGGCATCGGCCTTGATCGGGGTCATCTGCTTCGTTCACTTCGAAGCTGCCTTTCTGGCGTGGGTAATCGAAGTTGCCGTCGTCGAGTACCGGATTGGCTCCTGACTCGAGCGTCCAGTCAGATAACGAATTCAGTGAAAGAACCTTTGCTCGTTTCGTCTGGGGCAGGGCTGCGTAGACCGGCTTACCGAGCTCGATTGAAGAACATTCCCTGACTCCTCCGATAAATGCCGGGGACGGGCTCGCAGTGAAGTTCACTTCCCCATTTGCCTTTGTAAGCACGGTGCTGTTCCCCTCCTGGTCTGTGAGATGGACGGTGTCTCCGAACTTCCCCTTGAGTGTGATGTTACGCCTGCCTCGAAGCGTCCAGGCCGCAAACAGCCGATCGCCGCGGCGGCGGGAAAGCTCCAGACAAAAGACGCTGTGACTGCCCGTCGGCACCGCGCGAATGAAATCCGCATCGCTCGTCAGGTGCGCGGCCACCGCGTAGGCAACGTAAGAGAGTTTGGGGTGCACGTCCGGGTATCGGGTGAACAGACCGGACGCGCCCCAGTTCGAGTAGTAGTAACCCGTGCCCACGTCTTCGAAACAGGACGGCGTGATCCGTGAGTATCCGTAGGACAGGCAGTGCATGATGTCCCGCGCGTAGAGGTCGGCCTGTTCCTGCCAAGAGAGGTTGCCCGGATTGGTGGAACGATAGATGCCTTCCGCGCAACCCGTGATCGGTTTGCCTTTGTAGCCGTATCGGTCGAGTGCCTGCCGATACCACCAGGCGGTCTGAAAACCGGCGAGCTCAGGTTGGCGTTCCGGCATCCTCGCGAAACAAGGCACTTCATGGCCGACAGCATCGAACAACTTCGAAGGGAGCCTCCGGTAGAGGAGCTCCTCGACGAAATTGAAGCTGCTGTTGCCGAGAAGGATTTTGGTGTCGGGCTTTTCTTTCCGCAGCTTCGAGCACTGCTTCACTGTTTCGTCGAAGTAGTGTTTGGCGTTGACCTTTTCTTTCTCGTCGAAGTTGTATCTTTCACCGTTGAGGAACAGGCGCGGGTAATGCATGAGATGCGGGCCAGAAAGATATTTCTCGTGCCACATCAGTTTCGCATCTGCGTGGTAGTCACGGATGCCGCGCTCTTTGAGCTCTTCAGACAACTTCGGCGGAATCCTCCCGAAATGCTGCACGTATCCGAGTCCCAACCAGTCAACGGGATCGAGCCCCGCGCCGCGGCTGGCCGTCCCGTGTGTGCCGTCCCACCACCATGAACAGTAACGGCTGCGAATATCTTTGGTCAGCCATGCCTTTGGGAAATCGGGTAGTCGGGCGAAAGTGGTTCTGTGATTCACAGGCACATCGATGTTTCGTCCAGCCAGGGTCACCTCATAGTCGAACAGACCGTAAGTGGTACAGTCCGGCTCATGAGCGATCGTTTCAGTTGCGCCTGGCGCGAGGGTGAGCTTCCAAGATTGCTCTTTAGCCTGCTTCATCCTTTTCTGCAGCCAGCGGGCAGAGAGCTCGACCTTCTTTGATTTGCCGGAAGTGTTTTCCAGCACCAGATCAAAAGAGGGCTGCATCGCGCTGGGGAAGACGTTCCAGGTGCTGCGCGCCGAAACGTCCAACTGAACAGGAGAACGCTCCACAGTGACCGCGAAGATCCGCACACCGCTCGGCGCGCCGAGAGGCATGTGCCCGAACATGAACGGATCGGGCGCGGCCACTCGCACGTGGGTCCGACGGGTGAATTGGATGTCGAAGGCTGTCTTGTCGCCCAACGCCGGCAGCTTGATCAGCTCACCTGCCGGCAAGTCGACAGGGAGAACAAACAGCTTCGCAGACTGTTCCAGCCCGCCGATATCCGCCCGGCCCGATACGGTATCAACGGCTTGCTTCGATCTCCTTTCTCCCAAAGTGGGCACATCGACAGAGACATCGCGAATAAAGCCTCGCCCCTGAAAGACCCCGCACCTCAACGTCAACGCGGGCTCGTGTCCCTCCTGTCCATCAGCAATCACCAGCAGATAGGCCCGCACGTATTGATCCATCGGCAGACTTATAGCGAGGTCCTTCGGCGCCTTTGCAGACAGCCAGGGAGCGTTGTTCCAGTTCGGCGCGTCCTTCTCCATCTCACGCCAGCGCGACGGCCCGGCATCCACGGAACGCCATCGTCCCTCTTCATCCCGAGCTACATGGAAGGGAATCCCCTTCAGCTCAATGCTCGCCATCGCCTTCGCCAGCCGACCCTTCGGCCTGAACAACAGATCGCTGGCATACTCGCCATTCATCAGCCCGTCCAGAGGCACGGTGTGGAAGCGCGCTTGAGGACTCGGGGATTCTGCAAACACGCTGAAGAGTACAATTGACAGTAGGTTCACGTAATGAGTAATGAGTAATGAGTAAGAAGATCTCGATTCTGTCGTTCCCCGGGCGATGGGACTCGCGGTGACTATGTACATATTCGGCGCTTGCTGCAATTGGACCCACTATTATCGTGAGGTCTGCGAGGCATACGTCCGGCATGCCCACTTCGCGCACTAGTCATGGCAGAAGAAACCGTCTGAGAGTTCACTAGGTAAAACTCTCACCCTCGACATACCAGAGAGGTCAGAAGATGAAACTATGCTCGGTTCTCTCACTCTTCAGCCTTGTCATCGGTCCCGGCGTCTGGGCAGGGCCCAAGAACCGCATACCGATAAAGAGCGTGCAGGATGCCGTCGCTCAGCTCAAATCTGAGAACGATACACAGCGAAAAAGGGCCATGGATTGGCTGGTGAAAAATAAAGTTGTCGAGACCAAAGTACATCCGAACCCTCTTCTGAAACCATACCTCAAGAGTGAAAAAGAGAATCTGAAGAACACGGCAACAAAGGCATTCATTCGCTGGTCCAGGAAGGCAGACACCAGGGAACTCATTGAGTTGAACGAGCGAGAATTCACCGAGAAAGAGTTTGAGTTCCCGGCATTCAAGGCCCTCTTCCGGGTGAATCCCGGCGCAGCACGAAAACACTTTGAGAAACGGATGAATGAACTTAAGGGCCTGAGGAACAGATTCCGTTTCAGTAGCAAGGCAATTCGGGCCATCACCGCACTTGGACCTGCCGCAGAGGAGGAGGCAATCGTACTGCTGAGGAGTAAGTATCCAGACGTCGTCAGAGGTTCGATAGGCATCTTTTCGACTATTGGTACCTCGAAGTGCATCCCTGCGCTGAAAGCCGTAGCAAAGCGGCACAAGGATCTTCAGTTCCGGATCGAAACAATCATCAAGAAAATAAAGGCGAGGGAATGAGGATCAGGCGGGGAATCCCCCGGCCCACCCAAACGGAATTTCGAGAGGGAGAACCCGCTCGAAATCGAGACTCAGAGCTCAACTGACAAGACCGACCTCCAGTTGCACATCGATTGTGTCTGGGGTCCATTCCTGCCAGTAACCCCGATCACTATCGTGACGCATTCAATGGGGTATTCAGGATCCTCGGTCCACTTTCACGGGCAAGAATCATGTCAAGATTAAGGCTTGGGCTCATTGGCTGTGGCGGGCGGGGACGGTATCACCTTCGCAAAATAGAGGATTACGATGATGTTTCGATTATCGCGGCCTGCGATCCGGTCGAGGCCAGCTTGGGGAAGGCAGTTGAGGAGTTTCAGATCGGGCGTCAATACGGCGAGATCGATGACCTTCTCGATAACGAGCAACTCGATGCGATCATTGTCGCCACGCCTGCACATCTGAATCATGTGGCCGCGCTGCCCTGCCTGCAGCGCGGGCTGCCAGTGCTTCTGGAGAAGCCGCCCGGGCTATCGCTCGAGGAGACGGTGCAGCTTAGGGACGCCGCGGCTGAATCCGGCGCCCAATGCATGGTTGGCTGGAATCGCCGTTTTGACCCGTTCATCAATGAAGCTTGCAGCCGCATCAAGGAACGGGGGCCGATGACGCAAATCGTAGGCGAGTTCCACAAGAGCATGAAGCAGGCATTGGGCAGCTTCCCGGAACGGCTCCTCGACAGACTCCTGCTCGAGACGCCCATCCACGCGCTCGATGCTATCCGGTCGATTGCGAAATCCGAGGTCAAGGAGGTGCATTCTTTCGCGCGGCGTTCGTGCTCCGATTACCGGGACGTTCACAGCGCGCTGATTCTCTTCGAGAACGGCTGCGTGGCTAATCTCATCGCCAATTACACGACAGATGCGCGGTTGGAGAGATATGAGATTCACGGCTGGTGGATTTCCGCATACCTCGAAGGAGTCAATCAAGGCGCGATCGTTTGCGATGGCCAACGCCACGAAATGACTTGTTCGGGCGACAGCACACAGGCGCAGAACCGTCATTTTCTGGATTGCGTCAAAGAAGACCGGCCCATCACTTTGCCGGCAGCCAACCTCGATGAGGCCATCAAAACGATGGACCTCGCTCAGTCGATCCTCGACAGCGTCGTTCCGTGAGAGTGGTCGGCCTTTGAGGAGCTTCGGGAAGTGAGGCCGTGGCTTCAGAGCTCAGCACTCAGACAGGCCATCATTGCGCCTTTCAGCTCAAGCACTCCCTGATGGTCATCGATCGGTCCGCCGTCCTCGATGAACATGGTGCCGTCGAAGCCGGATTCGTTCACCATACGGGTGACGGCGAAGAGATCTCGTTTGCCCGGCTTGTCACCTCGTGACCATTTGACGTGCACGTTGAGGGCATACGGCATTATCTTGCGAAGATCTTCGATCAGGTTGTCCTCGGGGAAATTACCGCAGTCGGGCAGGGTGCCAAGGTGTTCGCTTCCCACACCCTCGATGATCTCGACTATGGTTTCGGGCTTCGTTGACAGGCCGCCGTGGTTTTCAATGGCGACTCTAATTCCGCGCCGGCCAGCCTCTTCCGCGAGCTGGCGATAAGAATCTATGCAGGCTTCAACCATCTCTGGCAGAGCTTCCGGGCTGCCGCCCGTATTGACGCGGAAGTAGTCCAGCCCCAGCCCCTCGGCGACATCAAAGTAGGCCATTGCATTCTTAACGGCCTCGGCCCTCTTCACATCGTCAAGCTCGGACAGGCTGCCGGTCCCATCCACAGCCATGCCTTCCATGGTGACCCCGGCGTCATCGGCGGCCTTGACGGCCTTGTCCAGGTAATCGCGGTCGTGGGACGCCATAAAGGTGTTGTTCACCTCGACGCGATCTATGCCGAACTCCTCTCTGGCGACCTTGAAGAAATCCAGAAAATCAAGCGGCGGTTCTTCTGTGCGAAATCGGCGTTGAATCGCCCAGCCGGCTAAACCTATATTCATGAGATTGCTCCTTTGCAGCGAGTTTGATGATTGGAATGATGGGCCAATGAGTTGTGGAATGATGAAACACTGCACAAAGCGAAAGCCATTCTGCCACAATCATTCATATCAACCCATCAATCCCGGCGGGCCCATTCGATTGCTTTACGCGATAACAGTTGCTGAAATCTGATTTCAGGGAGCCTTGAGTGAGCTATAATCATTGTGCTCGTATCGCTTTCAGCTCATAGTGAGTGCTCCCGCCGCGGCCTTACACAGGAGGTCTAAATGACTCAGATCACGATGGAAGTGCCGGAAGAACTGGCTGAGCGCCTTCAGCCCATGGGGCCGTGGCTGCCTACCATTCTGGAACTTGGTCTGGTCGGCTTCAAGACAAGGGCAACGGAGCTTGCAGCGGAAGTGATTGAATTCCTGTCTGTCAATCCAAGCCAGGAAGAGATATGCGACTTTCACGCCTCTGGACGGTCGCAGATGAGATTACGGCGTCTGCTATCGCTGAACGAGGCTGGGCTGTTGGGGCGGGAAGAAGAACTGGAATTGGAGGAACTTCAACGCGTCGAGCATATCGTGACACTCCTCAAGGCCAGGATTGCTCAGCAGCTTAAGAAGGGAGCCTGAATGGCCGCAGATGTCCCTGCAGATTTGCGGCGTGCCATTAACGAAAGAGCTGCGGGCCACTGTCTGCTGCCAGAATCAGCAGCCCTCCACCGCCACGAGCCGGACCACATCGTCCCGGTTCAACACGACGGCGGAACTGTAAGTCACAATCTGGCTCTCGCGTGTTTCCGCTGCAATCGATTCAAAGGACCAAACGTAGGCTCCTATGACCCGGATACGGGAAGTCTCGTGGCATTTTTCAATCCCCGCATTCATGTCTGGTTGGAGCACTTCAGATTTGATGGTGCTGAAATCGTCCCGCTAACATCCGAGGCGCGTGTGACCGTTAAGATCTTCAGACTCAATGCTCCTGACCGTATGACCGAGCGTCGGGCACTGATGGAAGCTGGAGCCTTCTAATCGGCCGCTGACGTATGCAGGGCCAGACAATAGGTCTGAGCGCAAAATATGGGCAACTAATCAGCGTAATTGTAGGCTCTTTCATCGTAGCGCGGACTGCCGGGTCAGCTTTGGGTCGGCCGAACCCCAAAGATACCAGTGCACGCAAGAGACAGTCAGAGGCCCCCCAATATCCTGGCAGATCACAGGCGGCCCAGCAGGCTGACGGCGTTGACGGTACGAGTGCGCTCTTCCACTTCCGGATGCAGCGTTCCTTTCTGCCACGCCTTGCCTCTGTATGAGAACTCGCGGCCAAAGGGCAGACATTTGAGGGGCCCGTTACTCGCGCTCGCCGGGAAGCGTCGTAGCGCCGAGAGCGGCGTGCTGTCCGGTGCCTCGTGGCACCCTACGCAGCTCTTTGTTTCGCCGGGCCGCGCGTACATCCACACCAACTGGTTTCCGACCACTCGACGGTCGCTGTCAAGCACCTGGCAATGAATCAGACGATCGGCCGGTATCTCAACGTGGAAAGACCCGTCATGGGCGAGCGGCACCGTTCCCAACACACGGGCGTGGGTGCCGACATGATTCTTCCATGCGGGACCGTTGCCGTTCATGTGTGTGTGATGGCGTGAAAGAATAGGCTGTCCCTCGATGATGCGCACAAGCTTGCCGCGCGTCGCCGTTAACTCTTCGCGGGACATCTTCGCTGAATTGCACATCAAGCGCGCCGTATAGGCATTGCTGCGATGCATTTCGGGCAGCAGGTGCGGAGGCGATCTCCTCATCACCGGCCTCGGCTCGAAGTCGGCAGTCGCCGGGTCGTTGTAGACAAGGGACAGTTCCCCCGTCTCCGGGTTCAGATCGTAGATGCCGAGGTCTACCTTCGAACGATCAAAAACGCGCACGGCCGCGGCGCACAACACGCGATTTTCTGAAATCGGAAATGGTGACGTCACCGCCATGTTGTTGTGACGTGACAGAACTTTCTCTGCGTAACGCCCCGGGCCGACAAGCGTGATTCCGCCGGTTGTCGCGCAGAGGATCCGATTTCTGTCAAGTGAATGAGGCTGAGTCAGTCGCAGAACACGGTGACGGGGCGGAGCTTCGCCCCACCATCTTTCACGCGACCGAGCCGTTGTCTGTCGCCAGAACTTCCTTCGCTCGGGCCCGTACAGCGTCACGTTTCTCGTACCGTCAGGAGCAAGAGCCTGCAGGGTGATCTCTGTCTTGAGTCGGGAGTAGAACAGTTCCAGCCGGCTGAAGAGGATCCGTCCGTCCGGCATGACGGAGGGCTCATTGTCGCGGCCGAGGTTGAAACCGATGCAGTGGACATCAGAACCGTCGGGCTCCATGACCGTCAGGCCGGTGGCGAGATAGCCGTGGTATTCGTCTCTCAAGCCGGTCCTGCTCGAGGAAAAGACGATGCGGCCATCCGGCAGGCAGGCGGGCTGGACATCATGGTACGGCCCGCTCGTCAGTTGTCGCAGCCCCGATCCGTCAACCTTGATTTCAAAGATATGCCACCAGGGATCCCCATCGCCGCCTCGCCGTGCAAAGACCACTCGCCTTCCGTCAAAAGTCACCTCACAGTCAGCTACGTAGCCGTCGGTGAAGTGCGTCAGCGGGAGGACCTTGCCGTTCGGCGCGGCCGGCTTCAGGATGTAGAGATTTTTCCCCAGTCGGTAGGTGGGCCCTGAATCAGTTGTGGAGTAGGTCTGGCGCCAGATGTCGATCTGAAAATCATTCGGCATGCTGTTGTCGCCTTTGATGAAAACGATCGCACTTGGCTCGGAAGTATCCGCTGATGTACGTGGGCGCTGCGTCTTGAGAGGCGGTGGCTTGACTGTTCTGCGGGTTAGAATCCCGCGGCGCCAGAGCGCTTCACGCGCCACCAGACGGATGCTGTGAAAGGGGTGCGTTTCTTCCGCCCGCCTGAGCGCTTCCATGGCTTCGTCACCGCCGATTCTGTCGAGCGATACGGCTGCCGCGTAGCGAACTTCCAGAACGTTCCGCTCATCATCCAGGAGCTTCATCAACAGCGGAACGTGGCGGGACGTCCCCAGTGCGCCAAGCGCTCGCACGAATGCCTCACGCCAGCATGGTGACGGCGCGTTGTACTCGTCCTGCCCCTGGGGTCGCTTTTTGAAGAAGAACCTGCCGTTGTATCCGAATGTGGCCTCGGGGCGAGACTGTTCCAGCAGGCGGGCGAGCTGCTCAGTCGCGGCCCGTTCGTTATTGAACATGAGCGTCTTGGCCGCATTGATTCTTGCCCACCCGTTGTCGTGTTCGAGCAAGCTGAGCAACTGCGGCAGGCGCTCTGTCCCCCGATGGAGCGCCGTTATCCAGGTCGCCGCGTAGGAAGTGCCGCCCGGCGTTTTCCGCGCTACGTTATGGAGGTGTTTCCAAACATCCGGCGCAACGACGGATGGATCTGTATCGGTGACCTGGCAACCGAGGGCCGCCAGGGCAATGTCGCAGATCGCCTGCCGCATGCCGGCCTTTTCAACCAGATAAGCCGTTGCTAGCTGATACGCCTGAGGCTCGTAGAGCATGGCACCGTCGTAGTCGCTGGCCATGTTAACCACCAGGAGGGGGGCTATCTTCCGCAGCCCGGCCACCATGGAAGGCCCGTCGAGGTCCAGCCTGCAGAGCGCTGAAGCAATGTTGAACGGCGTCTCATACATGCGGTCGACCGCTTCGAACCCAGGGCGGTCGTCTCGGGGAATCTTCTGTGGCCGGCGCCCGGTGATGTTCACGGCGTAGCCGGGATATGCCTCAATCAACGCCAGCCCGGCTTCCTTTCCGCCGAAGTCACCCAACGCGTCAGCGGCATATCGCGCCCAGTATGTGTTCTTCAGGAAAGCCTGGAGAATCAGAAATGCCTCCGCCCCGCGAAGCCGGCCAAGGCTCCGGATGGCGGCTTGAACCATGAGTTTCCCTTGAGTGTCGCGGGGCGCGCTCGTGCAATAACGTCTGACTTTGTCGATGATCAGCGGCGATCCACCGCGGAGACCGAGAGCGCCCAGGGCCCGCACTGCCCGTTCGATAGCGTGTGCCGAAGGAGTCGGCCCGGGGGCAATCAATCGCTCAGGCTTCTTCTCCCACATTTTCACATTGCGAAAAGTCGTCGGGTAGATCGGCCTCTCAGACCCGTAAGATGTAATGCGCACAAACCTGACGCGCCGAGGGGTGAAAGGGATGATCAGATGAGGAGGCGTCTTCTCCTTCTTGCGGCGGATTTCGTGGAAGGTCTTTCCGTCAGCGCTCACGGACAACGAGTACTCCGTCATGCAGAACCCCGGCCCGTACTGCTCAACGTACACGCATCCCACCTGCTTTCCCGCGCCCAGGTCCACCGTGCAGTGTTGGGGAAAGGGCACAAGCTTTGTCTGCCAGAACGCAGAATTCGCCTCGTCAGTCAGGACATTGGGCGGCCCCTTGTAAGTGCTCGAGGCGGTAACGTTACAGCGGAAGGCAAGATCCACATCCGGGTCGCCAGCGCCCTGCAGCTTCAGAAGGTCGAGTATGTCTCCGGGGATACGATCGGGCGAAAGAGCTCCGCACCACCTGCGCCATTTCCTCGATTGTGCGGAGCGTAATGATGTCTCCGCCAGCGCATCGAAGGGGAATTCCATGCCTGTGATGTTGGTCAGCGAGACCCACGCCCCTTGCCGGACGGACCAGTCCGGGTCACCAAGCGCCGCAAGCAAGGCCGGCAACTGTTTTCGTCCGCCACACCACGCGAGCGCCATTGCCGCTTCACGGCGGACCGCGGCAGAGCCGTCTTTTGCCACTAATTCCGCCAGCCGATCCGCCGCGGCGTAAGCACGCAGAAATCCGAGTGCTTCCGCCGCGCCCGCGCGCGTGTTGGGCAGGCGCGCCTCAAGCAGGGAGGTCTGTTGCGAGACCTGGAAGTGATAGGGGGATTGCGCGAATCCCGCAGTGACATAAGAGTCGTCTGCGGGAGATGCGACCAACGTACAGGTGGACAACAGGTGCACGGCCACTTGCACGAGGAGAAGACGTTTCATTGCCGGCCTCGATTCAGGATCTGTTCTGATTTTGCTTGTGGTCTCGACTTGCTCTGCAAACTGAAAGATAAAGATGGAGAGCAAGAAGAGAAGTAAGAGTGTGCGAATTGTTTGCGGCTGCAAGCTTTACAGTGTCTTCAGCGGCCATGGGTCTTTCCTCACTCTATTCTCTTTCTGAATGGTCTCGGCTGAAGAGGTTCTGCGAGTTGGCCGATGGTTTTGCTGAACGTTTTCTGGTTCTGCGGACCGGTGCAGTTCAGCAGTTCATAGAGTTCGTCCCTGGCGCTTCTGGCGAAGCCGCCGCGAAGATCGCCGGCATACCTGAGAAGGACTTTGTAGCCCCTGCGGTCTGCGCATCTGGCCAATGCGCGGCCGAGGCAGAGCTCCAGGTACGAACGCCTTTCAAGGACGGGATCCACGGCGCGGCGCGGATCGTCGCTGTATTGGATCGCCAGACCGGTGAGGCATTGTTTTTTCAGCAGTAGTTCCAGGGGACCGAGCATGGCGCTGCCAGGGCAGCGCTCGGCTACAGAGCAGATCGCTCGGATGTATTCAAAAGGCGATGTTGTCCGATCCGAAAAACTGTCGGCACTGTCCTCGACGGCTCTCGCGATGGCTTCCATCAAAGAGACGGCATCCTGCCCGCGGCCTGCCAATCCGATGGCAAAGAGGGAGTAGACCGGCTCCGGCGCCCAGCCGTGTTCGGGCGGTGTGGAAATGGTTTGCTGCTGTGGTTGCGGGAGGCCATCCTGGATCTGTTCGGCAATCTCATCGAGGAGAAACGGTACACCCTTCGCCTGACCGAGATAACAGAGCACTCTTGCTATCTGAGTTCTGACGCTCTTGTCCTTTGCAGATTCGTAGGCACGATTGAGGGGTCCGATGCTCTCCGGTGACGTGGCCAGCCCTGCGAGACGTTGCGGTGTGCAGTCCCCATCAAGGATTGCCTGGGCGTCCCGTTCAGCGTCGGCCTTTGAATACGAGGCCCGCTGAGATCCGAAGCGATGCAGGTCTTCTTCACGGAGTGTTCCGCGGCGCACCCATTCGGCCTGAAGAGCGCCAACGTCCAGTTTGGCGGGAAGGATATCCGTCTTCGCCGCTCGAGCGGCTGCGATGCCCGCCCCAGCGCCCATGCTGGCCATATCCCTCTGCATACGCGCAAGAGAGAGTGCATCGTGGGTAATTGAATAGGCACGTCCGGCGACGATAAGGTTCTCGGAACCTTCCGGCAGAATTGCCCGCCAGGGAACAGCCGCGAGGTAATTGGTGTGGGTTTTCCAGCTCCACACAACTCCACAGCAAATCAGGTCGCTGGAGGCGATGCCTTTGATGTCGAAATTGGATTCGCAGACGAACATGACGTCTTCAAATGTCTCCGTCGCGAGGATGCCGCGGTAGGTCACCTGCTCGTCGGCCTTGACGCGTCTCGATTCCCTTGGCGTGGCGTAGAGCTGCGGCATATCGTGTTCCAGGCGGCGCCACATGCCCTGACGGCGGCGGCCGGTGACGACGGTGCGCATGAAATCATGCGGGTCCCGGATTTCGATGGCCGATTCATACTGGCGGCTGGCCGCGTGTCTTTCCGCATTGAAATTGGCAAAGGATGCCCACATGGTCCAGGCGTCACGCCCGTTGCCGTAGTCGTAAGCGAAACCGGCCCAGGCGGCGAGATCGGCATCACCAGTTGCATCAATGATGATCTTGCCCTGCACGATTGCGAGTCCCCGGTCCGTGGACACAACCACGCCGGGCACACGCGTGCCTTCGCACGCCACGCCGGCAATGGAACACGGTGCGAGCACAATGACACCTGCATCCAGCAAGCATTTCATCATGGCGATTTCACGTGCCATCCCGCTCTGCTGCGAGAGAGCATTGAAGGCATCGTCGAGGCTCTTCTGGCAGGGCGTTTCTCTTCCAAACCAATAAGTGCAAACGCCCCCCGTCGTCTTGGTGCCTCCCACATCACAATGCTGTTCGATCAGTACGACACTTGCGCCGGACTGAGCTGCGCTCAGGGCTGCCGGCGCTCCGCTGGTACCCCCTCCGACGACCAGAACATCGCATGCATCGAGGACAGGCAGCGACTGTTCGGCGATCTCGATGGTCTCATCTTCGGAGTGGAGCGGCTTCTGATCGGTGAAGCGAAATTCCGCTCTGGCGTCGGCCCGGCCATCCGTATCGCCCGACAGAGTAACCGTGCTCCCCGAAGGGTCGGCCGTTCTCATTTCTCGCAAAACACCTGTTGTGGCTCTGCGGGCGAGGCCCGCACATCGGAAAGGGTCAAACGGCTGACTGTCTTGCGAGACATCCGTTGCTGCCGCCGGACCACAAACCCACACGTTGGCCAGGCCCAACGGCCGACCTGGCTCTTCCGGCGATACAGGAGAAATCCGGAACACCGGTTCCACAAGGATATCCCCGGAGAAACGATGAAAGACTAACGGCCTCTTCCCTTCGGCCTTCCGCTGACTGGTCACCATCGTCCCTGTCCGGATCAGCGCCTCGCGGGTCGCCGTAGACAGGTGCGCCTGCCAGCATGGATTCTGAAAATCGAAGGGCAGACGAAAATTGAACTCGGCGAACGGTCCGTGCAGTGGAATGAGACCATCGCGCAGCGCGGTCTCTCCCGTAACGCTCAATTTACGCTCTGCCGGAATCGCTGTGGGGCAAACATGCTGAGGGCGACTTCCTCCATCAGTCTCCTTGCCCTCTTTGACAGCAAAAGGAACGTCGTCTTCGGTCACGTTCGCTTTGGAGATGACAGTTACGACGAGGCTGTCTCCGGCCGTTTCTCTTATCTTGACTGTTTGTCCCGCAAGGGTTGGTATTTGCGCCGAGTGGGTGCCATCGACAATGGCATCCGCGCGAACAGCCTGCAGACCGAACTTGCCGCTGAAGACGACGCCTGTAAGAGTCTCTTCCCCCGCCCGTATGACTCCGCATGCCTTCATGCCGTAGAAAAGCTGCACATCCGCTTCGATGAGAATGTCTTCGACGCGCATGGCCAGTTGCGCGAGATTCAGCAGCAACTCTTCGTCCTCGGTCGTCTCCGAGACGCTTTCCTGAAATGCATGCTGAAATTCTTCCGGCAACTCGGCCAGGTCAGTCTCTTTTAACCACGCACGGCGGCAGACGCACATCTCGTGAGGGATTGAGCACCCACTTGCCACGAGGGTGGTTTTGCGTCCGTCCTTTGCAAGAGTGAAGGCGGCGATACTCCCGGCGAGGGTTCCCTCAACGATGAGTGCCTCAGTCCTGGCAAGGACCGGGATAGGCGAGTCGGATGTGATGGTGATGGTCATTCGCTTAGTACTGTGACATGTTTATCTTACGCCGCTTTTTATCGGACTACACAGGAAGTATTGCATCCGCATCTGTCCGTGCTCGCAGGCTGGCAGCCTGCGGCCACGACGGTGTCCTGAAATGTTTGTGAGAAATCGCGCTGTGCCAGGATCCCGTCCACCGACCAGGCGGCTGGAGATCTGGTATGCCTCTGCCGTCCTCTTAGCCGCGGCACTTTAGATGCCATAGAGCATTCGAGTGGCTTCGCTTCTTTTCTTGAGGTCAAACGCCCCGGTTGCCGCGGTCTGCATGCGAGCGGAGACCTCGTAGTTTGCGATGCGGGCCTGCAAGTCGTTTTCGCCGGGGTGTTCGGCAAGATGGCGACGGTTTAACTTCTGAAGAAGCTCGAGCCGCAGATCCTTCATTTGCTCTCCTTCAATCCAACCAGGGCCACATCTCTGGCTTTGACCTCGATGGTTACCGTGTCGGTCGCATTGAGCTTTCTTCCGGTACCTGCCTCTTCGAACCGAGTTTTCGCTGGACTCAGATTCAGGGACTTCCAGCCCGGCACGATCTTCACCTCTCCCGACCAATCGGAGTTGTTGAAAATGACGAAGAGAGCTCGATGTTCACTTACCGCGGCCTCTCGGTCTGCAATAACAAAGGCGCTAACGACGAGGTTCTCCTGCCCTGGCTGCAGCCTGGCCGGAGGATTGTCCCAGTAGCCTTTGAATGACCAGTTTGCCTGGTCGAGGCCGTAATCATCGACGGCTTTCTGTATGCCCGACCAATTTCCTGGAATCAGATTGGGCCAGACAGGGCAATGATGAAGGAGCGCGATGCCCGCGAGCCAGCGCGATTCTCTGTCCACGTCGCCGTAGAGATCGGAGGGCTGTTGTCCGTCCTCGAGTTCGCCTTTGAATACCAGACCGTTCGGCGGGCGCCACCAGCAGTACGGGCCGAAGTTTGTGCCGAGGAATCTGGCACGGAATTGATCGAGTGTCAGGTGTTGATACGCGTTCGGTTTCTCATGCGAAAAATGCCGGTTCACCGAATCGCCGGTCGCGACCATTTCGCAGAATCCGATGAGCGGCGCGAGTATCGGGCCATCAACCCTCAGACGCACTGAACCATAAGGCTCTTTCTTTCGCAGCATCTCAAACATGCGTTTCAGGAGCTTCCTGGTGCCGAGAAGACTCCATCGCGGGTAGGCGACCTTGTCCAGCAGCTGGCCTGATCCTGCATCGAGATTGTCGCTGAAACCCGGGTTCGCGCCTTCCACGTAAAACCCTGAATACCGATTCCTGTCGTACATGTCCGAGTAGTTCCAGACCAGGAAGTCCTGCCATGTTTGTGAGCTGGTCGCGATGTTCAAAGCCTTCGGGCCAGGCAGGAAAGTCTGCTGCCCGGTGGCAGCCCATTCGTAGAAGTAATGGTTGAGGGTCGCGGTCATCTTCTGCCCAGGCGCAGACTTTCCAGCCCGGCATTCATCGAGAGCGACGCGAGGTGCGAGCTCGACTCTCTCTTCTTCCTGGGTGCCTGCGTTTTTCACATGCCGGCCGTATGAGCCATCAGGCCATGCCTTTGGATTTGCGGCCTCGCCCGCGGGAGAATAATTGCCGATTGCCCAGTCATCGCCCAGAGGGCTGCGCCCGGTGAAGTGCCAGTCTTTGGGCGGTCGAACGGGCGTGGCGATGAGCCCAAACTCGGTCCGGAGACCGTGCGGCAGTTTAGACGGATGATCGAGAAAGGTTATCTCCAGCAGCGTGTCCTCAAGTCGCGGCTTGACGGTGACCGCTCTGTCCGGTCTTTCGAGTTTCCAGGACGCGGTCGAATCGGTTAGCCATTGCAGGCCGCCCTTCTCATTGCCGAGCCAGACAGGTTGCCAGTGTTTTCGGATGCCTTTCTCAGGCAGCGTTCCAACGATATCGCCGTAGCTGTTGACGAGGCTCGACCATTCTTTTTTGATGGGGATCTGCAGTTTGAGGTAGTTCAATTTGGTCCATTTCTTTCCACGTACAGCAATCTTGAACCACATCAGACCGTCATACTCGGCCCATCCATTAATGGTCGGATGGATGATGTCCCCACGCGCCGATGTGCTGGCCCACTCCACCCTGTCAGAACGCCGTGCAAAGTAATCGAAGACGATCGGATTGCCTGCGCCGATCCCCCAGACCAGGTCTTTTGAGAGGTCGCGCACTTTGCCGTCTTCCGTTCGCTCCGCAATGAGGCGAATGGGCCCGGCGAGGATTGGTTCCTTGTTGATGAATATCTGTTGCGGCAAGGCAGCACGGCCAAAATCATAGACGCGCCCGAGCACCTCTATCTTACGCCCGGACACCGCACCGAAGCCTTTTGATCGAACGGGCAGGTACGGAAGAGGAACATATTCTTCCCTGCCGAGCTTATTGCCCAGCCATTTCTCCCCGCTGGTTTTTGTAATGAGCTTCACCGTCTGACCGGATTTTTTCCTGTTGATTCCAACAATCGCGGCAACCACATAGTACCCCGACGACAGCCTCCGGATATCAATCTCGTCGCGCTGATGAAAACTTTCGAATTCAGGGATGCCGTAGCTGAAAGAAATCTTGTTGGTGCGGCGGTCAATAAAATGCACTTCAGCCGCGATGTCTTTCAGCCGGGTTGTGCCTTCGAGATCCGAGAAATCCCATCTCAGACGAACCGTATCAAAGGTCGGGTAGTATCGAATCTCGCAGCGTGCCGGCGTTCGAGGCTGGTGATAGAAAACGGAACGATGCAACAGCTCACCCGTTCTCGAATCTTCCACACGCAGGGCGAGACGGTAGGAGTAATCGGGAAGATTCTCTCCTTCATATTGGTACGGCCTCTCTCCGCCCGCGGGTACGCTCACATCGCTGGCCTCGTTGACCGCGCCGCAATTTGAGTTGAGCCTCACCCTTATGGGCCGCTCGTTTTCCGACGGATTCAACAGACGCAGGCTCAAAAGGGGACGTACGGTATGGAGGCCGTTAACCTCTTCGATTCGCACGGACATGGATTGCTTACCGCCAAATCGAACTTGCCCCAGGCCGGGGCTTCCATTCGGTCTCTGGGCTTTGAGGCGATGCCCGTTGGAGAGCAACTCACCGGTTGCCCATTCATCGGCGCCTGATTGGAGCATCCGCCAGATGCGCCGGAAATTCATCCCCCACACGTCGCCCTCAGCGGGGGCTTCGCCGAATGCTTTGAATGGAATCCTCCCCTCTACTGTCCAGGTGTTATTCTCAAACCTGCTGGCCGTTTCCCAGTCTGGATTCCAACTGAGATCGATGGAGCGAGATGCCCGGTAGTCGAGACGGCGGCCGAGGTGATTGGCAAGCAGGCCAAACCGGGTGCCTAATGGATAATCTGGAACGACGGTAATTCCGACGCTGTCATCCTGATCGATTTCCGCGTCGTGCCTCTCTTCGTTCTGCCACAGCGGTGGCAAGCTGTTCCGTGTTTCGGGTGAGTCTTTGAATTCAGTTGGGACGGGCCCCCTGTAGGCGAAGTACATGAAGTCAGGGTCATATCCGAGAAGAAACTGGCCCTGAGTTCTGGCAAGCAGCCTTTCCTCGTGGCGGTGAAGTCCCGAAACGGCTGCGGCACTCCGCCACACTTCGTCCGCTACAGCGCCGTCGATCTTTGGCGCCTGCTCAAAGCGCGGGACGGTCACCATTGGCTCGTTGGAGAACCTTAGGGAATGCATCGTCTGGCCGATTGATTTTTCAGCAATCGCGTTCCGCTGGACAGAGAATGCAAGGATGCGGTAAGGCTGCTTGCTCTTCGTCGGTGTCGGGCATCGCAGGAATCCCACGAAAGGTGTGAAGCTGGCTTTTACCTCCACAAGCTTTCTGGCGTCCAGCCAGAGTTCGACGCGTCCTTCTTTCCATCGGATGAGGACGAGATGGTCCACCATGTCATTGAGTTTGGAAAGGGAAAGGCGTTCCTCTTTTCCGGACGCGATGACAGTGGCGCCGGCAGCGTCCACCTGAATCTGATTATCACCGGTGCCCAGCGATATCAGAGGGTAGGATTCAAATTGTTCTGATTTCCATCCTTCGCCTCGTATTCGGACAAGCACTGAACCCTGTCCGGGTGTGAGATATCGATTGGCGACCAACTGCTGTCCTTCGCGCAGCCGCAGTATGGGTGGAAGACTTTTGCCTTCTGCCACGGTCTGCGCCGAGCCCGGAAAGAAGAGAATGCCTGCCAGGAGGGAGAGACCGGTCAGCGGGATTGTGAATTTTGAACGTGCTCGGGGGTGGTCTGGCATGGAGGAGCGGGGGATGCGATCGCCTCAGACCGATATCGATGAAACAGCCTCAATCAGCCTTATCGAGATATGCTTTGACTTCATCCTGAGTCGTTGCTTTGCCTTCCTTTATTTGCAGGATTACTTGTCTTTTTCGCGTTTCGATGGCTGACTTCCTGCTGCGCGCCCCTTTGATGAGTTTTGAGGCGATGCTTTCGTATCTCCGCTTGATGGCGGGGAGCTCCCTCTTAAGACGTTTCAACTCGTTCTTCAACAGACGGTGAGATTCTCTCTCGATGTCCTTCTTTCTCAACATTTCCGAGATGCTACTGTAATTGGCGCTCTTGGTGATGGGTTCGCCTGTTTTCAGGGCCACGTGATAGTAGACATAGGTGTAGGTCTTGCTGGATGAGGTAGGCCTTCCTGAGGTACGTCTTTCTGAGGAAGAGGTGGGTTTTTCTGAGGAAGAGATAGGCTTTTCTGGTAAAGCGATAGGTTTTTCCGGTAAAGGAACAGGTTTCTCGGAGGAGCTGGGCTCGCCGCCCTTGCTTCTTGATGAATATTTCGAATACGTAGACCTCCGATCAAGGACGTATCCGGTCGGATCCATCATCGCTTCCTGTTTTTCTGCGGTAATCCTTTCTTTTTCTGCTTCATACTTGCCCTGCAGCACTTTCAGCTTGTCTGCCGTCAATTCCTCAGCAAACGTAATAAGAGCATCGGCCTTTTTGGCACGTTCCTCATAAACGGCCAACGCTGCTTCTTTGCTTTCCTGTATAAGGTCCTTGTAAGCCTCACCGATTTCTGTCTGGCCATACTCTGAATTCAAGGTCTTAGCGATGGCAATGGTCTTTCTGTAATCGGAGGATTTCACAGCGGCTTTAAGCTGGTTGACTTTCTCATTGGCCGCAACCTCAGTCTTGAATCTGATCGCATCGTCATAAGCTGTTGCACTCGGGCTTTCGAGCCGGCCGAAAAACTCCGTAGCGTCCTTAAACTTACCGTCCATGAAGCTCAGGACGCCAACCGCAAGAAGATCCTTTTCACTTGCTGTGCTGGAATCCAGGCCCTGAAGCTCGAAGAAATCTTTCGCACGCATTTTCAATAGCGGTTTGCTCATTTCTCCGGCGGCATTCTTTACCTCGATCTCTTTTTCATTTGCATCTAACAGCGTGGATTCAATGCCTGCGAAACGCAGGGTCTGGCCGATACGACTTCTGATTCGTTCCACACTGATAAAGGATTGGGCAGCTTTCATATCACCGTCGAAAGCGGTGAGAAACGTCCTCATCGGTTCTGTACGTTCCTGTTCAAGCAACTTGGCGGTAACGACTTTGATTCGTGGCCAATTTCGCTCCTTAAAGAGCGGCCCCAAAGATTCCATGACCTTGCCGTAATCTTTGAGCGCGGCCTGCAATGATTCAGGATCCAGGCCGGCTTCTTCAGATTCAGGTGCCACCGTCTCGACGGTCTCTTCCGGTTGCTGCAATGCGCCGGTTGCGGTTGAGATGCGCTCGGCGATCCCGGGCTCACGCAAATTTGTTGGAAACTCTTTCCACGCAGCAACGGCTACTTCAACATCATTCGCCTGAGCCAGGCTGTCTGACCGCAGCTTGACGGCGTTGAATTTCGCCTCCGCGGCCCCCTTCCACTTTTTCTTCCAACTTTCGATGGCGGCCAGGACATCTGCCTCGACGGGTGTGCCGGCGGCAAGAAGCCAGACTTCCTGATACTGGCCAATGACTTTTTCGTAATCCTCTGGATGCGACGCCGCGAATCGATTGGCGTTCGACAGATTCGCCTTGGCCTTTTGCGCCTTATCGACGACTGGGGCTTTCTTTCTTACCACGGCCGGGGTCGGCTTCACAGCGGGCCTGCTTTCATTCCTGTTAAGATAGAAATAGACCGCTCCTGCCGTGAGTAAAAGAAGGGCGACGAAGCCAAGTGGTGCCAGAGATCTGCTTTTTTTACGTTGAATCGAACGAGCACTTGAAACGCCCCGGGGAGCAATGGGAGCAGCGGTCGGCACGGAGGACTGTGCGGGCGCGCTCCCGGCTCTCACCTGTTGGATGGCATCGAACATCTCATCAGGGGTCTGGAAGCGCTTGTCGCGATCCTTTTCCGTCATCCGCTGGAGCAGTTGGCAGAAACCCGCGGTCAGGTACGGTTTAAATTGCCTTGGATCCGGTAGTGGCTCTTCCAACTGTTTGGCAGTCACCAGGCCGGCGGTCTCACCCAGAAACGGCGGGCCGCCCACGGCCATGTGGTAGAGGCTGATGCCCAGGGAATAGATGTCCGTCCGGCAATCGATTTCGGAATCACCTCGGATCTGCTCCGGCGACGCATAGTGAGGGGAGCCGATCATGATGCCGGCCTGGGTCAGCGTGGCATCGCTGTTATCGGTTGCCTTAGCCAGGCCCATGTCCGTCAGCTTTACGGTGCCATCATGAGCGATCATGATGTTGTCAGGTTTTATGTCGCGGTGGACGATGTTTTTTCGCCAGGCATGCTGCAAAGCCATGGCGATACAAATGCCGACTTCAAGGGTCCGCTCTTCCGTCATTGCGCCCTGTTGTTTGAGCAACTTTCGGAGATTCTGTCCCTCCACCAGCTCCATGGCGAAGTAGTACAGTCCGTCGTCGTGCCCCACATCAAGAGCAGTCACAATATTGGGGTGTTGAAGTGCAGCAGCGGAACGAGACTCACGAAGAAAACGGTCCACATAAGTCTGATTCTTGACTAGCTTCGAGCTGAGAACCTTCAGCGCGACGCGGCGATTCAAGGAAGTATCGGTGGCCAGAAAAACGGCGCCCATGCCACCTCTTCCCAACTCTTCGTGAATAAGATAATTGCCCAGGCGTTTCTCCGCCGTGGCGGCAGCCACCGGCTGCGCTACTGCGGGAGCAAGGACGATGGCGTTGCAGTTCGGGCACTGGAGTTTTTTACCGGCGTGCTCGCCAGCATATATCAACGGCTTCGAGCAGTTGGTACAGATAACTTGATTTTTCACTGGATTTGTTGGTAGGTGCTGCCGATTCCAGGGGGATTTGGAATCAGAATACGCTTATTCCACCGACTGACAGGGATTATGCAATGTTTAATTGAAGATTGTGTGATTTGCCTGGGGGATGTCGTTCGGTAGCGCCGCCTTTTCCGCCGATTGCAGCCGCCTCAGTCAGGCCCGTTTCCGTAGGTTTCTACGAATTTTTTAATGCGTGTCTCTTCCGGAATCTGGCAGGCCGTGAAACTGCAGTTCCTCACGACCGCCTCGAACACTCGGTGTGCCACGATCATGTGTCCTACGTCATTCGGATGGCAATGATCGTTATCGATGATCCAGTCCACCCCTACCTCTCCCGAGTAGATGTCGGCGAGGATCAGGTCGTTGGCCACAGCAAAGCCTGCGATCAGTTCATTGAATGCGTCGGTGATTTCATAGTTGCTGGCGCCCCAGATTTCGTGGTCGTACAATACCTCGTGCATGTAATAGGTATTCAGTATGACGATCGTCGGATCGATGGCCTCTCGGATGCGATCCACGAGCTCCTGGTAGGCGCGCTGAAAGACCTCGAGCGATATCCCCCCTCGTGAATCATTCAGCCCGTAAGAAAGGAAGACCATGTCCGGCTTCAGGTTGATCAAATCGTCATCGAGTCGTTCGAGCGCTGAAGGCTTCCTGGAATGCTCGTAGGCCGGGCATTCACGGGTGAGGACGTTGCTTCCGATTCCCTTGTTGTGGAGCTC
>JASLXP010000618.1 GCA_030740295.1 Planctomycetota bacterium | reverse complement strand
GCGGGCGTGGGGGAGTGTGTGCGCGGCATAGGTCTGGAATTCAACGCCCTTCTTGAAGTCGATGAGATGCAGTTCAAGTTCATCTGGCGAGTACCACAACGCCATGTTCGTGATGAGGACATGCAGCAAGGTCGACTTGCCAGAGCCGGTCCGGCCGGCGACAAGTGCGTGCTGGGTTGTACCTCGGCCGAGCCTGAGTTCCTGAAACCTGTTGGCGCCGCTCTGTCCGAGTGTCACCCGCAACTCATCGGTGGAGGAGCGGGTCCATTGCTCCGCTTCGGTTGGCGTGATGAGTTCAAATGGCACTTCGACCCGGTGGGTATCAGATGCGACCTCGCCAACACGCTGAACGATGGTGGTCAAGGTCGAGTCGTCCGGTGGGTGGTCCGGGATGAACTCGAAATCACCGAGTGGCGGTTCGGTGATACGCCAGCCGTTGTCGCCTTTGCCCAACCGAACCCGATTCGAGTTCCAGTCGAGTTCCTGGAGGAGCGGAGGTGTTTTCTTGGTGGTATCGAGCAACATGCAGACGAACACGCCGCAGCGAGGGCCGCTGGTCAGAATACTCGCGATTCGCTTGACGGCATTGTCTGTAATGCCCTGTGGGAAGTCCGTCAGTACCAACAGATGGTAGGGCTCTTCGATCTGTCCCGCTGCCTTGTTGTAGGCTTCGAGCGATTCATATTCATTGCGGAGATAGGCCTGAATGACCGTTTCCATATGTTCCGTGATGTCGTTGAGTTTGCTCTCCAGATGCATCGGTTCGGTCAGGACGCGTTTAAGAACAGGAGTCTCATCACTATCAGCCAGATGCATGAAGCCGGCGAAATTCTGCCCGAGTCCGATCGGATCGTAGAGCGTCAGGTGAACTTGTCCGGCAGGAATGGTTGTCAGGACGCGTGCAAGTTGCGCCTGCATGATGGCAATGCCTTCGGCGTGTGATTGCTCATTCGTCTCGATGACCAGCGAGCCGCGTCCTTGAAAGTCGATGACAGCGGGAAGTTCGAGAACCGCAGGTCCTGTCCACGCTAAACGGGGATCCTCCGGGAGCCCTGAGGGTAATTCGTTCAGGCCGCATCGCAATCGCCCGATTCCGATGTTTCCTGCGAAGGTTTCGGGGAGCGAATGTGACGCCCAGTTTGCATCCCACGATGGCCAGTGTGGAGCGAGACCGTTCTGGAGCTCGGCGATATGTTTCAAATCGGCCTGAATCTGATCCTGATCTCGTGCCCATCCATCAATCACGTCGGACCACTCAGCAGCGTGTGCTTCAGTTGCAGCAGTGATTGCCGTTTCAGTCGAGGCTTGTAGTGAGCGGTGTGCATCTTCTGCATGGGCGGTGGATGCGGAAACGGAACCCTCTCGGTCAGCCACGGCTTCCTGCTCGGCTTTCGCTCTGCGAGATCTGGCTTCAGAGAGGGTTTCGCTGTAATGGACTTCCAGCGACTCCAACTTCCGCTGAGTACGGGGGGCTGCGGACTCGATACGTTCGGCCAGTTGCTCACGAGTAGATTTCCGTTTGCTGTCTCTGAACTGTCGCGATTTGGACACAATTTGAGCATGGTTGGAACTGGTGATACGAAATCGACGCTCAGCCAGCGCGACCCCTTTGGCGGCAAGCCGCTCTGCGGCCGATAGGAGCCAGCGGCGTTTTCTGCGAGCTCTGATTCGCATGCCAACAAGGATGATCAGGCCAATGACGCCCCCAACGGAGATGGAAAGCACCATTCGCTCCGTCAGGATGCCGATCGCGATGCCAGCCGCCAATGGAATGCCTCCTCCTATGAACTGATTGAAATGCCGCATAAATCGCTGCCGTGTAGTTCCCTTTACACGCGTTACACACTTGTCAGCACGGTCGAGAAAGCGATCGACGTTCTCTACAGATGACCGCTCTGGGGATGGTTTCGGATCGGGGGCAGTGTGTGGTGCTTCCGCTTTCACGCCAAGTGCGCGACGCAAGGTGCTCACTTGCTCAAGCAGATTGGTTTCTCGCCACTGGGCTTCTTCCAGGTGCTTGGTGGTTCGCGCAAGTTCCTGCTGCGCAACGTCGACGCTCATCTCATAGTCTGAATCAGTGTCCCACGTCTCATTTTCCGCCGCTTCGGCTGCTGTGCGGTGAAACGCTCCCGACTTATCGAGAATCTCCTGCCTTTGCTCGTCGGCCTGTGTGGCAAGTCTGTCGGAATTCGCGGTCCACGTGTCCAAGGCCTGCTTCATGGCCTGTTCGTACACCTGTTCATGTGTGTCGAGTTCCTGATCGAGTTGGCTGCGGATCGTCGTTTCCTTCAAAGCGTGTCGCTTCTGAATTCCAAGCCTTGTTGCTTCAAACGTCTGATCCGCCGCTTGGCACCGTTGTACCGTTCTCTCTAGGCGCATCACGGTGTGAGCGAGCGTGTTCTGGACGAGTGTGATGAGACGGTCATCAGACATGTTGATCAGCGGGCCTCGTGTCATGGGAGTTGGAAGACAGGGGGGATTCTATGTGCTCTGCTCGTCTCTGCAGTCTTGTTGAACCCGGTGCAGGATCTCATCCATGGTCTCAATCGCATTTTCAGCTGTTCGCAAAGCCTGTTCGAGGGGTTGAAGAAAGCGTTCATTGAGGTGGCGATGCTGGGAATCTCTCCACGTGTGTCCGGCAATCTCCCAGGAGTTGCGGAGCATGATGGCGGACTCCCTCAGTCGGGCACATTCCGAAACGAGGCTTGCGCGGAGGTGGCTCATTGAGGTTCCCCCTCTGCTGGGTCACAGTTGGTTGGCGTGACTCCGGTCGATCCCATTCGTCTGTGATCGGCAGAATCCAGTTCGTCTTCCACATGGGCAGCAGCATCAGGCATGGGCGGCGCGACCGCGAGATAGCCCTCAAGGTGAGCGGCCAACTCCTTGAGCCAATGGCTTGCCCGGGGCAGATCTATTTCGGCGGCATTGGCCAACGGACTGATGCCACCTCGAAACAAGGCTAGTTGCCGCTCTAACTCACGACTCCAGTACTTGATGGCTTGTAGTTTCTGATCAGCTTCCTCGATTGTCTTCTTCGCGAGGTTGATCGCTCGGTGCTGATCAGAGAAACTCCGCGGGTCTGCATCTGGCTTGGCGATCATGGCTCGTTGGAGGTCACTCCTGGCTGTCGCGCCTTTCTGCTCTCTCTTTCGTTTTTGGCGTTTCCAGTAATCAGTTTGCGGCCCCCTCACCCAAGCCAATACGTGGGCGGATTGGCTGAGGCACCCATCGAGTGCGCGACGGATGTCCTCGCCTGCTTGAATGCATTTGCCGCGCAGTGTGGAGATTGCCTCGATGGCACCGACATTGGCTCGATCTCTCATACGTCTAACGCTGGTTGAGGTAATCCTCAGCCCGCTGTGCTTTCTTCTTCAAGAACGGGACATGTTCATGGACCGTAGTTCTGAACCGTGCGAGTGAT
>JASLXP010000617.1 GCA_030740295.1 Planctomycetota bacterium | reverse complement strand
TTTCAGAGCTTCGAGCTGCCACGTGTGCTCAGACCGTATCTCTTTTTTCTTCTCGACTTGCTCGAGGAGGGGCGACTCCCCTCCCCTATCCTCTTCAGCGGTCCCGGCCGTAGCTGGAATCTGCCATTTGAGTGAGACCGCCTTAATTCCAAAGTCGTCTTTGGCCAGGTACTGCAAAGGGAGCTCGCCGTTTGCTGCATACTCCTGTTCTGATTCCAGGTCCTGAATTTTCACAATTGGAGCTCTGTCAGGAACTACACGGAGTTTGAATGTGAGTGGATTAGCGTTTCCGATTTTGTCTACGGTCTGCACCTCGACGCGATAAGAGAGGAACTCTGGACGCAGTACGATTTCCCCCTGCAGTTCTTGCGAATCAATGATGGCCAACTGCGCCGGATTTCCATTTTCAACAGCGATGGCTGCGTTCTGCACTGGCATATCGGTTTGGGCACTGATCTTCAGTTTGGAGCCGGCAACAGCATGTACATTCCCCTGCCCTTCCGGCAGTACGTCTTTCTCCTGGCCGGTGTACTGCGGATACTCGACCTCCACGTTGATGCGTGTCACACGGGGCCTTTCCACCACCTCAATCGTGTGCCAGTCTGTAATATCATCTCCGCCTTTTGCCCGGACTTTCATTTTTTCCGACAGGCGTGGAAAAAAAGCCTTGAATTGGCCATTGGAGTTTTTCTTGATGCGCCGGACGCCTTTGGTTCCCTGCCCGCTTTCATACTCCACCATGAGTTTCGCTGGATTGCCGCGTTCAACTGATATTTCTATATGCAGGTCATCGCCACGTGCAATTTTGGTTACTCTTTCCAGTCCAAGATTCAGTTGTGTTTTTCGTGGCCATTTGGCGGTGGAATAGGGGTTCACCATCCTGGAGGCCCAGATGCTGACAAGGTGTGGATTGGACACGGCCTGGAAGATACAGATCGTCAGCAGTAGCCCGGCCAGAGCAACAAACTCCACAGGTTTTTTAATTGAAATAATTCGAGCTACATCGATATGTGCCGCCTTTTCCTCCACCTGCTCCAGAACCCGCTGGACGAGAGGCTCAGAGCCTGAAGCGTCTTCACGTTTGAATTGCACCGCACTGATCAGGCTCTCCTTCAACTCAGGAAAATGCTTCTCAATCAGTAAAGCGAGATTGTCTTGATTAAGAGGGAGCGTGAGGGGCTGCACCAGATGCCTGAATAAAGTGAACCCGATGCAGGCCACACCTGTCAGCAGCATAAAGAGCCGTGTTGAGCCGGTCAGATGAAACCACCAGTCCAGCACGAAGGTCATCGCGAAATAGGCAAGAGTCAGCATGAACAGTCTGCCGATGCCGGCAACGGCAAGGCTGATGCGCAGTCTTGTTCGCAGACGCTGAAGTTTCTCTTCGATGCGATGTGTCACGGCTACCTTTGAAAAATTGGCAGGTACTGTTTAGGTATCTGTAATACTATAAGGGCCATCGCCGTCCCGAATGCAGGTCCGACTTCATCCCCCTTCCAACTGCCATCCCCGCGTTGCCGGCGGACCAAATCGTCACGTATTTTGGGATACCAGGCCTTCCAGTATTTTCCGCCGGCCTGAAACATGGCCTGGGCCCCGTAATAGTGCGCGTAATAGAAATAGTTGTGACGCCGAATTCCCCTGCCTGCATAATTCAGAAGGTATTCAATACCGTTGACCAGAATTTCTGAATGATAATCACCGGTCACATATAGCGCGGTCACCGCCGCGCAGGTCATTGCCAGCGAGAAGCCTCGCTGCTCCGGCATATATCGGAATGTGCCGTTTGGATTGGCACACTTCGAAATGTAATCCACTGCCCGATTAATGGTTTGCTTTGGAACTTTGATCCCAACATTCCTGGCGGCACGCAGCGCCTGCAACTGGCAGACGGTGACCGACAGATCAGAGACATTCAGCCGGTTTGGTGTATAGCGCCATCCGCCGTCCGGTTTCTGGGTGCGAACAATTAGGCCAATGGCGTCGCGAAGTTTCTCTCCCAATGCAGGGAATTTCGGGCTGACGCCGTACGCTTCGGCAAGGGACAAGGCCGCAAAACCGTGTGCGTACATGTTAGCACCTTCATTCGTTATGTACCCGTCCCGCCGAGTCGAACGGATAAGATAGCCCAGCCCGAGGGAGACCTGGTTGGAGTATTTGCCCTCCCCCGGCAGATCGCCATTTGAGAGGAAGGCCATCACACACAGGCCGGTGATGCCGACATTCCGTGCGTACGCTCCCCCACCCCACGAGCCGTCTCGGCTCTGGTGAGAAGCCAGATATGCCAGCCCATTGCCGATGCGGGCATCGAGTTTTTTTGAGTTTCGGAATACTGCTGAGACCTGGGACTCCTCAGAGGAAATGGGAGCGGCGATCACCAGGACAGGCAGGAGGATATGGAGCATACTTGGCCGGATTTCAGGCTTGAGTAGTCGAAAATGGTGGAATTGACCCGATTCGGCCCCGGGGCAATCCATCGTCCTTGGATATAAGCACTTAAGAGGCAAGGAACTATATCATCATCCTCCTCTTGCGCAAAATCCACTCACAGATGAGCAGGCCGCTGAACAGAATCAGAAAGAATGGCGAATCCCACAGCTCATCCTCTTCCTCTTTCACGATGCTCTCCTGCAATTGGGAGATCTTACCCGGCACCTCCCTGATCTGATCCAGGGTGAAATACTGGCCACCGGAAAGCGTTGCGAGGTGACGGAGCAGTTTTTCATTCGCCTCAGCACGATCGTATTCCAGCGAAGGCTTTTTAACTGTAAAAACACGGGAAACGGCTTCGTCGTCATCGAGCTCGAGCACTGCCATATGCTGGCCGGAGAACTGTGGCAGAAACGTCCCTTTGTATCTGCCCGGTCTGCGTGGGACAGGCTTCAGGCTCAGATTCTCGAGTTTCTCATTCGCCCGAATCCGGAGCTTGATTTCGGGCTCATCAAGGGGACGATAAAGCTCATCAAGCAGTCGCGCAGAGAGCAACACTTCATCCCCCAACTGGTAGGTATTCTTGTCCGTGACTAACGTGGCGCGCCGGTTCTGACCAAGCAGACGCCCGGCGCTCAGGAAACGAATGGACTGCCCCCAGAATCGGTAAAAATACAGGTCGCCGAAGAAATATCGCCATCGCCATGTGGTGGCCGCAGCAAGGAATGCGGAACGCCCCGCCCCGTAAATCTGGACGGCCAGAAGCGGATGGTTGCCAAACTCACTTTTATCGTATGGATGCTCCATCAACACCTGAGCTCCGGACCGGGCCTGTTGGACCGGGAGATACCAGTAAAGGCCCGGCATTTCAGACCACCTCCGCGCGTTCCTCGCGGGATCTGCTTCAAGACTGAGAATGGGATGCCCGAGGCCGTCCGGGGTCAGCCGGGGAACAAACGAATCCAGGATCGCACCGGTCCGCAGCATCCCTGCATCCGCAGGCACGACAGGGAGCAACTTTGACAAGGGGCTGTTGGCCAGAGAGTGCAGCCGATTGTAGGGCCCCACCTGAAAGAAGATTCCACCACCCAGGTCTTCCACGAAACCGATCAATGCTCCCGTCTGCTCCTCGTTGAAATCGGAGAAATCCACGTCCGAAAAAACAACCACATCGTAATCGTAAAGTTCCTGCTTGTTCCGGGGGAAGCGCGTGATGCGCCGGTTGCCCTCCTGAACGAACTCGTTGTCCGCAGATTGCAGGAGAGTGCTGACCTCGGTGGAATGGTCGCGAGTCATCGCATTTTTCAGATACCGATAGTCCCAGCTCGGGTGGCCGGTCACATAAAGAACACGGACCTTGTCGTCAACCACACGCATCTGATGTTTCCTGTGGTTGTTCTCTGTAATGGTCTCACCTTCCTGCGGGTCCAGGAGGATTTCGCAGGTGTACCTTCCAACCGTTCGCGGCCGATATCGGATTTTGATTTCTTTGGATTCGCCGCTCTTCGGCAATGACACCGCCTGCTCCTCGACGACGGTTTCGTTCTGCTTCAGCTTCAGGCCAACCTCGGTAATCTCGTACCCCTGGTTTCTTATGAGAACGGAAAACACGACCTCGTCGTTGACAAAGCAGGCTTCCCTGGCCAGCACCTGCAGAATTTCCAGGTCCTTCCCCGCCTCGGGATTGCCAACGCCGACCGCCAGTATGGGGAACGGTGGAACTCTGCGTACCGCATTCTCGATCACCGAATCTTCCGCGCCGAGCCCAAGATTGGATTGACCGTCCGTAATCAGGATCAGGGCGGCAATCTGCTGGCCCCGGAGACTGTTCGCCGCATTGGCGATGCCGTCCCCCATACGTGTGACTGTCCCACGTGGCTCGACCTCGAATCGTTTCTCGTCCCCGGGTGGATTGTCTTCTTCCGCATCATCTGTCTCTTGCCTTGCCGGCAAAGGAATGGGCTTCAATGTGTCGGCAAAGCTGAATGCCTTCAGCTCAGCATTCTGTCGCAGCGAGTCGACCAGCCTGATTTCCTTGTTGTTGAGGACCGCGTTCACAAGTTCGATGCGGGTCAACTTGCCGGGGTCTGGTCCCTGTGTTGAGTCTGGCGCTGAAAACAGGCCGGCCAGTTTCTCTCTGGTGTCTTCGTCGTAATTATCGCTGAGCGTCATGCTGACCGAATCATCAACGAGCAGCACGACGTATC
>JASLXP010000616.1 GCA_030740295.1 Planctomycetota bacterium | reverse complement strand
TACGATGGCCGCCCCGTTCCCCAGCCTACTCAGAGAAAGATTGTGGGAACGAATGGGCATAAATTGGCAAGAGGAGGGCGAGGAGAAGTAATCGGGCCGTTGTGGATGCCATGACCTGTGCCGGTTTAATTGCTTGATTCTGATATCAGATCTTTGATAAAGGTAGCTGGTATGCCCCGACAACTGCAGACTCCTCTCAAACGACAAATCACTTACCCGGACAGCGATGTTGAGGATATTTCGAGCAGCACACTCCAATGGGGATCGAGCCGGGCTATCAAGGACGGAATGGAGAAGCTCTTTCGGAAAGACCCAAATGTTTTCGTCGCGGGGAACCTGCTCTGGTATCCGATTGAAGGTGACAATAAGACCCGGATAGGGCCGGATGTCCTCGTAGCCTTCGGCCGCCCCAAAGGCTACCGGGGCTCCTATAAGCAGTGGGAAGAGGGTGGTATTCCGCCTCAAGTGGTTTTCGAAATCCTGTCTCCAGGCAATCGGAGCCAGGAGATGATTCGCAAGTTTCGATTCTATGAAAAGTACGGAGTCAAGGAGTATTACATTTACGATCCGGCCAATCTGGATTTCGTTGGTTACATCCGCGAAGGAGAGGTTCTCGCTGAGATACCGGAGATGAATGGTTGGGTAAGCCCAAGGATGAAACTACGTTTTGAGAGCGAACCTGAAAGCCAACTTCGGCTGTTCGAACCAGACGGGACGCCTTTTGCCACGTATTTGGAATTGGTGGATAAAGCGGAGAAAGCCGAGCAGGAGCGTACTCAGGCCAGGCAGGAACGAGATGAGGCCAAGCGGCGAGCGGAAAACTTGCGGCGAGAATGCGAGAGTTGGGAATCGATCCAGATGAGATCGATTGAGGCGGAAGAAACCTGTCGGCACTGACGACTTTCCAAGAATGTGACAGCGAAGTCTGAAGGAACTCAATACTCAGAGTTCACCTCAACTGTCATTCAATCGCATCCAGCCACCCTTCAATCGTGAACTCCGGTCGACCGCGCTCTTCCGGTCGCAGCACGGCCAGTTCCTCACGTTTCAGCGGACGAATCTCCAAGTCAGCCAGTACCGCACCTTTCAGGTGGAGTTCGGTGCCATAGAGCCGCTCGAATTCGATCCCGTGGCTTTCGGCCCACCTGCCAAAATTCTGCTCGGGCAGCGTCTTTGCCTTCGCAGCATCCCAGCCAGGAACGAAACCACTCCCCGCCAGCCACTCGATGGCGGCCTTGGATGCCGGATACGGCCGGTGTCCACCGCCAGGCTCAAACCAAGTCTCTATACCGCCTTCTGCTCCCAGCGCCCTATAAACTGCCGCGGATCTGTTGACCGTCTCTCTCGTACCCTCCCATGCCTCACCGGTGTCATCCTTATCGATGATGGTGTCTCTGTCCCCGTTGAGCACGAGCACCTTACAGTGGGGCGCAGCAAGTGAGACGAATTCCTCCCACGTGCAGCGCTTTCTCATGTTTTCATTCGGCACCCTTGTGCAGAACTTGCCCCGCTTAACCGTCATATTGCTCAAAGCCCAACCGCTGATGAGCGCGAAGGAAAGCCGCGTCTCGAGCGCGACCATCCAGGACGCCTTTGCTCCGCCAAGAGAGTTGCCGGCCACACCGATGGTGTCGGCATCGACATCTTCCCGCTCGAGCAGAAAATCGATGCCGCGCATGGTGTCGTAGACGAGCTTGCCCATGATAGGACGCTTTGCCCTCCAGGCGCGCAAGTGCACGGACTCCGGGTCGTGGGCCCTCGTGCCCATCCCGCCCTCGATGTGACGCTCCTCCTCGCCGATGGGATCGATGGCAAGGCAGATGAATCCGAGCTTGGCGAAGGTCTGGCCCATGTACTGGTAGCAAACATGGCTCTTGCTTCCGCCGTGGCCGAAAGTGAGCACAATCGCTGGAAGTTTTCCCTCTGATCCTTTGGGTCTGTAGAGGACCGCTGGCAGTCTTGATCCTGGCTCGCTGGTAAAGACCCACTTCTCGATGATCAGCTCGTCGTGTTGGATCTGTCCGCGCGACTCGACCTCGAGCGATACCTTCTCGTTGGGGATGCCCAGCATGCTACGCAGATCGCTGCGCAATCTGCTCTGCCACTTTCTATAGGCATCCGGATCTTCAGCCGGGGCTGGCGCGCCGGGGCCGGCGGCTTTTGTATTCCACGATGCTGTGCCG
>JASLXP010000615.1 GCA_030740295.1 Planctomycetota bacterium | reverse complement strand
GCTCCAGATCTTGTCGCTGCTTTCGGTGGCATCGATCGCCTTCTTACCGATGAATGCCACCGGCGCCCTCTTGCTCACTGTCCTGATCGCCACACAGAGCTGCCTGATGTGCGGGGTCATCACTCTCCGCAGCACCATTTGGCGAATGAATTATCCTCGTGACGCCAGGGCAACGATCACCGGCAGGCTCACTGTCATTCACAGTATCATCGTTGGCTCTATACCGCTCCTGGCTTACTCGCTTCTTGATCAGAACCCGCAGGCTTTTCGTGTCATTTATCCTGTCAGTGTTCTGGTGGCCATGATTGGTGTATCTGCCTATTCCCGGATCCAGGTGAGAGGCGAAGCTGGGCTTTTGCGAACGGAAAGGGGCGAGGATCTTTCTGATCCAGAGACAACTGAAGTGGATGTGGAAGCACAGAAGAATGGGGCCAGTCCTGAATTCTGGTCTGTGCTCAGGGACGATCCCCTGTTCCGGCGTTACATGATCCACCAGTTTATTCTGGGAAGCGCGAACATGATCTCAATGACGGTGATGGTCTATCTGGTAGCGGACCTCACCAGGGGATTGTCCTTGGCCTACATGGCGTCGATTGCACTCACAGCCGCAATTCCGCGGCTGGTAGGGACCATCATCCTTCCGCTGTGGGCGCGCTATCTGGACAGAGTGCACATTACAAGATTCAGAGTTTTGCAGAGCTTCGTGCTGATGTCCGATCACTTCGTTCTCTGGCTTGGGATGCTGACCATGCTGTGGCCGCTAATCATTCTGGCCAGAATAATCCAGGGAGTGGGCCGGGCGGGCACGCTGCTCGCCTGGAACCTCGGGCATAATGACTTTACACAGGATCATCAGGTGGCCGGCTACATGGGTGTGCATGTGACATTGACGGGCGTGCGCGGCGCCATCGGCCCTTTCCTCGGGATGTTGCTGTTTAAGGGATGGGCGCCGGTTTCCGTGGATGTCCTGGGGGTGACATTGCCTGGCTTTCAGGGAATGGGTATTCATATCTTCCTCCTATGTCTGTTTATGGCTACATCGGCATGGATCGGCTATCAGTTCCTCAGCAGAGATGTTGCGGCACAGCCGACTACGGTGATGGAGTCTCAGTAATCCGGATTCTCTATCTTTGACAGAACAGCCTCGACGAAACCATGAAGAAACTTGCTTTACCGCTCCTGTGTCTGGCCGTTCCTTTGGGATTACATTCGCACCTGTGCGCCGAGATACAGAAGTTCAAAGTGAACCAGCCGGGCACACGCAACTTCGGCGTGTGGCGTCTGACCAATGATTCCGCCATTCGGGACGAGGCCAACTACCACAACACCCAGTGCTGGAGTCATAACGGACGGTACACCTGCTACACTCACTGGGGAGGCAATGAAGGCCCCGGCGGAAAAGCCTCTGCCGAAATCCACATCATTGATCTGAAGACTGGCGAAGACCGATTCGTGGAGAAAGGCATCAGCCCCCGCTGGGCAAACAACCACAACTGGCTCTTCTTCTGTCACTGGACGGGCGACGGCAAACCGCCTTACGAGACCGGCACCCAAGTCATTCGATACGATGCCGACACAGGTAAAAAGGTGGTGATCACTTTTGGAATGGAAGCGCCCTACAGCCTCGACAGCTCCGATACTTGGCTATACGGGAGTCAACGGTATCGCGGCCAAAAGCCTGAATTCATAGCCGGACGTGTACGCAACCAGGCAAACAGCAGGATTCAAAACCTGCCCGAAGCTCCGAACCGGCACGCGCACGTTCATGCGAATCCTGTTTACCCAATTGTCATGGTCCGGGCTAAAGATCCTTCAGACCCCATCTATGGAATGAACCGGGGATTCTTTGACCTTGATGGGACGAACGTTCGCATCGCAGCCACCATGGGTGAGTCCGGGCATATGGCATGGAGCGGCGGCGGCAAGTTCCTGCTGATGGGCAATCGGCAGTACTGCGGCCGCCCATGGAATAAACCTTTTCCGAGCGACCTGGTAACGCTGGCCTACGCTGGTGGAGGCGATGTCTGCCCCTGTGGAAAATCAGGACGCTACATCTGCGGTGGTGGCCTTATCATGGCAGATACACGCAGTGGCGATGTGTGGACCGTAATCCGGCCTCATTCGGCCATCATCTATCCCATGGCGGGCGATTACTCCACGCTGTCCGATATCGATCCCAAAGGAAGTCCTGACGGAACAAAGATCCACTATCACTCCACACGTGATTTGGAAGGCCTGCCCTCGGCCACTGTGACCAAGTACGACCGAAAGCATCCCGATATCATCCATGTGGATTCAACCGAAGGGTTCTCTGATTCCGGCGACATCGTGGCCAGATGGGAGGTCATCGGTTACAGCCGTAAGACGGAGACGACCTTCGAAGGGCTGACCCGGAATAAGTATGGAACTCGGCCCGCCCCTGACATGGTTCACAAGGTACGCGTGCTGTTGCCACTCTCCGCTTTCATACTGACCGGGAAAGAAAAGGAACGGGTTCAGCCGAACTCATCGATGGTCCGTGCCGGAATTTCGAAAGACAACCCCCTGCTGTATCAGCGCCAGACCAACTGCTACATCGTCGTGGCCAGACTGCCGGATCGTCCGCACCTGCGAATGTCTGGCGGTAAGGTCCAACTGATACCCGGCGAGAGCCACTGGGAAACCCAGGGGTATCGTCTGTTCAAGAACGGCAAGGCTCTGTCCACAGAACCGTTCAAACCCGGGGCAGCCTTTGAGATCGATGTGCCGGGTGAATACACAGCCTCGGCTGTCGAATGGAGCGGCCTGGAAAGCCAGAAGAGCCTTCCCTTGAGAGTGCAGGGGAAATCTTCGGGAATGGTGTTCGAAGAAGCCCCAAAAGACTTCTCCTGGACAACCCGAAGCTGGCAGGTCGATGGTAAGACGGTAACCGAAACCGATGCGATGAAAGCCCCCCAGTCAACCATGGAGTTGATGCATCTGCATGATGGCAGGATTGCCACCGAAAAGTGGCAGAGCGGCCGAAGAGCGACTCATGTGGACTACAACGGGGATGGCAAGCCGCTCCGCTTCCAGGAATTCGAAAACGAGAAACTGAAGAAGCAGGTCTACAAGACTCCTGATGGTGTTCTATCCAGCGAAGAGTTCTACGGGCCTGACGGATTCAAGACCGAGTACATCAAACACGACATCCGGCCGGCCCGAATCGGACGGGTATCCAGGCACTGGTGGTACAAAAGGGGGCGTCCAGTAAAAGTGATAAGAGGCGGAAAGGTAATCTACGATGAAAACTGAAATGCTGGAACAACAAAACAGACCACTCAACATCATTCTCATCTGGTCGTTTCTCTTTGCCCTGGGACACGGAGAGGAACAGGCGAAGGAGTATTCCGGCAGCCCCTCGTGGTGGACGAGCGGGGAAGACTGGCAGATGGATGAGGAACTTTCGGAGACCTGGTGGATCTCTCGCCAGAAGGACATGCTCACCGATCCTATGAAGAGGGAGGAACTTGTCTTCACGAAAGACATCGAGCTTCCGGACGCGCCGCGGGAAGCTTCACTTCGGGTCTCCGCCCAGGGCACGTACACTCTATGGATCAACGACAGGAAAGTGGGAAGCGACGACCAGGTAGGCACTCTGGATAAGTACGACATCCGCCCGTTCCTCAAGAAGGGGACGAATCGCTTCCGCACCCACGCCAAAACGAACTCATGGTTCGCGGGCCTGTTTGTCTGCGGCAAAGCGAATCCTCCCAATGGAGAAACGGTCCTCATCAGGTCGGACCGTTCATGGACCGCAGCGAAGGCGGACGACCCGGAAACTGCCGGCTCCGCGGGCGAAGTCATCCGCGGCATCAACGGAGGATTCTGGAACAACGTGGGGCGTCTGATGGCCATGCCGGAGGCTTACTACCGCCTGAATACAGGTGTGGATGCGCCTGGCATCGCGTGGGCCAGGCCCTACGCGGGCGAGAAAGTAAAAGTACTGGCCCTCACAGGACGGGCGGGGCAGCGCGATTTCATTGAGCTTTCGCGCCGCACGGACCTGGATGTCACGATCGTTTTCTCGGATCTTGGCTCGCGGAACTACGAGGCGATTTATGAGGGCAAGTATTCGACCGCCCCCTTCTTCCCGCTGCTGAAGGGCATGTTCTACAAAGATACAAAGGCGCGGATCGAAAAGGCGCTGAGCGAGGAGTGGGACGTGATCATCCTTGCCGGTATCGGTGGATATCGCGGGTCAGGCGGTGAGAAACTGTTTTACGAGGTGGTGGCCGGCCGGCTTAAAGCGCTCGTCGAAAGCGGCACTGGATTGATCTACCGCCAGCGGGCCCTTCCGCCGAAGAGCATCCCCTCCGAGAAGGGCAAGAAGAGGCCAAAAGGGGATCACTCGTACCAGGAGGCGCTGACCGCAAAGCCCATCGCGGAACAGCCGAACCTGCTGGCTCTCGCCATGCCTTTCGGCAAGCTGCCGGGGTTCCATCTGCGAAAGCAGGATCAAGAGAAACGCTACGAGAACGTGGCCAGCCTTTTCCAGTTCGGCAAGGGCCGCGTGATGAGGCTCAACGGGCGATGGATCGGAGCCCTCGCCAACCGCAAAGGAGACAACAGCGATCTCCACTACCAGTACTACTTGTCCTTTGCTATCAAGTCGATCCTGTGGGCTGCAGGCAAAGAGCCGCGGGTGCAGTTCAAGGAATTCCCGGCAACGCTGTCCCAGACGGCGGAGAACAAAACGCAGTCGCTGCCATTCACCCTCACGGGAGTACCGGGCGGCTGCAAAGCAACACTTATGGTCCGTTCTCAGGAGAAGCTGGCTCAGTTGCCGGCCGCGCCCATTACTACCCAGGGCCTGGAACGCGGCGTAGCCCCTCTCCGTTCCCTGCATACCGCGTCACACGATATCAAGGCCGGACCTGAAACACCGGTTTCGGTTCCCCTGCCTCACCTGCCGGCCGGAGATTACTTCCTGGATGTCACCATCGAGCTGAACGGGAAGAAGGCGAATTGGGCCACCTCGTACCTCACCGTGGAACGTCCCGTCGCCATTGCCCAGCTCAAGCTGTCGAGGAAGTACATTGACGTAGCGGACGGCAAGCTGGATTCGATCGGCGCAGAGGCGGTGTTGAGTGCAGCCGCGCCCGCGGGCATGAAAGCGCGCTTCCAGCTCATCGACAACTACGACCGTCTCCTTGCCGAACGGGCAGTGGTCATCCAGGCGGGGACGAAAGTCGCAGTGGCCGCCTTCCCCGTGAAGCGCTTTTCGACCACGCTGGGGCGCGTCCGCGCGGAGCTGTTGATCGGGGATCGTTCCGAGTCGGTGAAGGTTGCCCGGTTCACCACCATTCGCCGAGATTGGGACCGCTACGTTTTCGTCGGCTGGGGCGGCGGGGTCAGGAGCCATCAGGACGTCATCTACAGCCGCGTGCTCGCAGGGCTTGGCTTCGAGGCCAGCCGGCACCATCGGCTGAAGATCGAGGATCTGGAGGCGGTGGACAAAGTGGCGCTGCCTCCATACCCATTCCCTCGGTACGGCCACGAGAAGATCAACTACAAGGAAATGTTGGAGAGGTCCATCGAATCGGCGAGCAAGATCGCGGAATCGCAGCTCGGCTTCGATCCGATCGCTTTCAATACGGGCGACGAGTTTTTCTACAAGGGCGGGGAAGAGAAGCCTTCTCGAATCCAGGCGTATCGTGAGTTCCTCGAGAAAAGGTATGGGACTATCGAGTCTCTGAATAAGGTCTGGGACAGCGGTTACGGAGCCTTCGCCGAAATCTACCCCATTCTGCCCGGTAAGAAGGTCGACAAGCTCAAGGAGCTGGGAGCTTTCGTGAAACAGGAGGAGTTCCTTGAAACGGCTCAGACCACGCGCAACTACGCACGATACGTGGACCAATGGCTGGATAACTACCGGGCTTACATGAAGGCCGCAGAGGTGGCCAGGGCAGGCATCAAAAAGGTCTATCCGCAGGCGCGGGTTGGCATGGACTGCCCCATGTGGCCCCACTCCACATCGGGCCACGATTGGTACCGTTTCATGCAGAACTTTGAGTACTTCGCGCCTTACGGTCGCGGCGGCGAGGTCATTCCACAGAAACAGGCCCGATCGTACGCAAAGCCCGGGCAGTTCCTCGGCCTGACCTACGGCGGCTACCTCTACATGGCCTACGACCGCAAGGAGGAACTGACGGACGTGGCCTGGCAGCGTTGGCGACTGTGGAACGGATTCCTTGAAGGCTTCAACAGCATGTGGTGGTACACGCTGAGTCCCGGATCGAATGAAGGTAACCTCGGCCCGGGCTACGAGCCTTATCCCACACTCATCGCAGCCACAGACGCGATTACCCGCAGCAACCGCGGGTACTACACGCTCCTCAATCCGCTCAGCCGAAACTACGGCCCGATCGCGATGCACGATTCCGTACCCAGCCGGATCGCATCCGGGGTCCTGCCCGAGGGAGGGGGCGGGTACGGTCACAATTTCAATATGCACATCTTTATGAACATTCTGCAGAACCACTGCGGACGCCAATACACTTTTGTTGACTATCGGCAGGTCTCCCAAGGGGAGCTCGACAAGTACAAAGTGCTGACCATGCCCAAGTCGGTCCTCATTGGCGCAGAGGAGGCCAAGGTTCTGGAGGGGTGGCTCAGAAAGGGCGGCACCATCATCGCCGACTGGCGCCCCGGGGTCTTCGATGGCAGCGGCAAATGGAGTGGAGGCGGCCCCGTGCCCTCTCTATTCGGACTGTCGTTCGGCAAGGAGCTGGGCCGCACGGAGCTCAGTGGCAAGCTGGAAGGAACTTTGCTGGGTCGCAAACTGGTCATCGAGCCCTCCTGGTCCTTTCCCGCGGATCCGGCAGTGAAGCTGAACGGCGCCAGGGCGCTTTGCGAGATCGATGGGGTCCCACTGGTCACCGTCAATGAAGTTGGCAAGGGACGGGCCATCTGCCTGAACATCCCGTTTACGTACGGTAAAGGCTACAACACCCCCGACTGCCTTTACGCCTACTGGGGTGACGAAGCGCACAACGCGCTCATCTCCAACATCGTTAACCACATCCTGGAAACGCTGGGTGTGGGGCGGGCCCTGAAGATGGAGCCGGCGGATGACGCATGGCCGTTCCGGCTGGATGTCGCCCCGTACGCTGACGGCGCGGCTCAGTACATCGGCCTCACACGCAAGGTGGACCGGCAGGCCCCCAGCCGCATCAAGATAAGACCAAAAGCGGCGGGACACGTCTACAACATGTTCTCTGGTGAGTATGTGGGACGCAGAGAGGCTCTGGAGCTGGACGTCCCGAAATTCATGGTGAAACTGTTCTCCTTACTCCCTTACCAGGTGGCTGGTCTTGAGTGCGCTCTGGTTCAGGACTCAGTAAAGCCGGGCGAAGAGATCTCCGGTACGGTCACCGTGCAAACTGGCAATGCTGAGCCTGTGCGGCATGTCGTACATGTTGAGACGATTCGGCCGGATGGCAAAACCGTTCGGTACCTGGCTCAGAATTTGGAGACAAGACAGGGGAAGGCAGATTTCTCCGTCCCCTTCGCTCTCAACGAACCCAAAGGAGACTGGAGATTGGTGTTTACCGATGTGGCCACGCAGGTGAGAGAGGAGGTCCGGATACAGGTGAAGTGATTTCGCCAGTGTGATGCTGGATTCTGGATACTGGATGCTCGATCGAGCATTCAGCCCCGGCCCCCAACATTCAGTTTCGAGTATCCAGCATCCAGCATCCAACTCCCAGCATCCAGCATCGAACATCCAGCACTCATTGGAGCCCCACGATGACATCCCGCGAACGAGTCTCAAAAGCTTTCGATCACCGATTACCGGATCGCACCCCGCTGTTCGAGATCTTTCAGTCCTATCATCCGATCCACTGGAACATCTGTGGCCGAAACGTGGCGACGGATCAGGCGATGGCCTGGGATGCCATGGCCGACGGCATCGCATGGGAGGAACTTTTCGAGGCCAACATTCTGGCGCAGTTCACGATCAGCAGATACTTCGGCCTGGACATGGTGAGGCTCACCGGCTCTCCCGGCCCCAACTACAAACGACCTCTCAAGACCGGCGAGACGACCTGGACTCTCAATGGAACCAGGTATCACCAGCACCCAAAAACCAAGCTGGTTGTCCTCGAGAAACCTGGGGAAGAGGCTGCATACAGCCACCGTT
>JASLXP010000614.1 GCA_030740295.1 Planctomycetota bacterium | reverse complement strand
GCTCCACGGATCGAAAGGCATCAACTGTTGTGGAATAGACTTTGAATCGAATGCAAGTGGCTGGGCCAGGTAATGTGCCTGCATCAGCTTGAGCAGGCCTTCAAGAGAATTTGCATCGCCCGGCGGCGTGCAAAGACGATGGCGAGACGGGCTGGGACTCGGATGGTCTGTGAATTCACTCAGCCTGGCGATTCGCTTGCGCTGGCCGGCAAGGTATTGAAGAGCATTCGACAGATGGACGAGGGCAAAGCCGTCTCTTTCCCCGACCTCCCATTCAGGGAACATCCTTGTGAGCGTCTCGGCACGCGCCGGCAGAGGGTCGATCGCGTAAATTCGATCTTCGCCTTTCACCAGCACCAGTGGTGAACCATCTGCTCCGAAGATTTCTGTTCCTTCAACGTGCAGACTCTCAGGCAGCTTGACGAACGACACAACGTGGAATTCGTCTACGACGTCCGGCAACATCAGTTCAAACAGCCCGTAATGAGTTTCATCAGTGGCCACGACTGAATGAATACCGGCCTTCAGTTGGCCCGACCAGACCCTCACTGATTCACGGCCGGCAATAGTAATTCTGAATCCTGCCGGGGCATAAACTTTGACATCGAAGCTGCCTTTAGACGTCTTCTCTATGACAGGATGAAATCTCTCAGGATAGATCTGCATAGGAAACGGCTCGTGGCCAGGCATCAGTAATCGAGTGAAGACAGAGGGAACACGACGAATGAGCTTTAGTAAGGCCTCATCCTTGGTAAGAAGGCCCTGGATACTCTCCGGTGGATAATGTTCGATGATTTTCTGGAGTTGAACTGTGGCCTCGCTGATTCTGCAGAGCTGAGCCAATATCATGAATCTGAACAGATCTGTTTTCAGGCTGGGCTTCGGCAGATCGAGCGTCTCGAAGTGATGCTGTGCGGCTCTTGGGTTGTCCCTTTCAAGGTAGTAGTAGATGGCAATGTGTGCCGCTTGACTCAAACTGACCTGTCGGCGTTTGACGTAGTATTCCGTCGGCTTCAGTGGTGGCGTCTGAATCGGTTGGGAGGGATACAGAACGGGAAGCAATACACGGGCAAACTCTAAACCCAGATGGATAGCCGTCTCGAATGTTGGATGGCAATTGTCCAGGAACTGTTGTGGACCAGGAACGCCCCCTTCCGATATTGATCGCGAGACAGCGTCCAGATCGACGATCGCGATGCCGTTGTCCTTCGCAAAGGTCAGGAACAACTCGTTGATCGCATCCCATGCACGTGGGCGCCAGGTCGCCCCATCGAGATTCCTGGCCTGACGAAACGCCTTGCCGGCACGCTCGTTTTCGCCCATGAACTGATACGTCTTCCCAAGCCAGAAAAGGGAATTTGCCTCGCCGCCAGTCAGGGCAATGCACTGTTCAAACAATGCTGCAGCGCTTGGCCAGTCACCCACAGCAAATTTGCGATTAGCCTTGAGCCTCAATCTCTTGAATTCGTTGTCATTCTTTGAGTCATAGTCATCAAGGAACGTGAATCCTGAAGGTTGATCCTGCTCATTGGAAGTTGCTGTGCACAGCAGGACCTTTGAGCCGGATCGAGCAGCAAGATTGAGGATTGTCTTCAGGTGGCTTCGGTTTGAATCAAGCAATTCATACTTGAGGGACTGGCTTACGTGGTTGTAAGACGGATCAATTGATGCTGGATTCCAGTACCAATCGCCGATGACGGCAAAGAAACGCGAATTCCGTCGAAGCCACATCATGAGCCGGAAGCGCGGATCTCGATTTGCCAGCGTTCGGCTCAAAACAAATGGCAACGTTTCGTTATGGGCGCTCTGCACAACGAAGATGGCGTCCTGCAGGCCAAGGTCGACCAGTTCCCGAACGATCTGCGTTATGGTTTGGAAGCCATGGCCGGGTACCCCGCAGTTGTAAAACATCGGTAGTTCAGCCCGATCACCTACCGCGTCCTCAATGAGCGTCTCCGCAATATTGAAGAATGATCCATTGTGTGAATAGCCGAACCCGAACATCGTCGATTCGCCGACACCGATGACTGGACGACGCGAAGACCCTAATTCGATTTGGAGTTTTCGTATGCCCGAGAAGGGATCCGAGGCAATCACCTTCGAGTGTTCGTTGGCGACGATGAACCGCCGGCCGCCGGTCACCTTAAGCCGGAGGAGGGGGTAAGAATCCGGCTCAATGAGTCGCGCCCCCAATTCCAGTAACGCAATGACAATGAAAAATACTGAGCACGCAATAGCTACCTTCGACCGGTAATTCCGATAGCGAGTTTGTCGATTCTCAGTTCGATGCATACCCAGCCAGTGTCGCTCAAAATCTTAGAGCGACAATTCCTTTGCGCCGGGTCGCCCAGATCAGAACAAATATAGTGACCCATCTGTTCCGCTCCATCGGGCGGAGTCTGCGGCTAATGCAAGAAGGCCAATTCATGATAGTCCTGCGGACACGATTCCAGGCGCTTAGTGAAACGTCGACCACGGCAAGCATCACGGCTTCTGCACTGCCGGCAGTTCCATCTTCATGCCGAGCTTGTGGTCGATGAAGCCCTCTTTGAAGTGGCTCTTGAAGATGCGCTCGGCATCTTCACCGGAACAGTGGGTGGGCATTAGCTTTTTCAGACCCATCTTCTTCAGATCCGCCGCGATGCCCTGTATGTAAGGCAGAGACGAATGGTAGGCGGCCGGCGAATAAAAGGCGTGCTTCCGCCCTGGTCGCTGAGTCGCCTGCGCTTTCAGTTGGAGCCGCATACCTCCCATAATGAGGTAGGGCGGAAGGCCTGTCAGCTTCTGGCTCTTTCGGGCGATGTTGACGATCTCAGGATGCCCGCAACCCTGAAAGATGACCATCCCCTTGACCGTCTTGAGAACCATGTGGACTTCGTCGATGCCGAAGGGGCCCCCTCTTCTCGGTTTGCTGCGGAGATTCATCAATACCAGGCCCGGATAGAGCTCCAGGGGAGCTTTTACGACCTTGAGCTGTTTCACCCAATCCGGGTTCATCTTTTCGATGAGGCCCCCAGTCATCTCCGTCGTGTAGACAGGCACCTCAGGTTTTGTGTCCAGGATGGCGGCAAGCCCTTCGTACATCTCCCAGTGATGGTGAGAAATCACAATCGCGTCGATGCTCTCCGGCTTGATGCCGGCCATGGCAAGGTTGTTTTTCAGGATACCGGGATCCGCTCCGACATTGAAGATCAGTCGCTTGCCAGCGACGTCGAGAACCACGTCGAAGCCCCAGGCACGCTTGAAGCCCTCTTTGACGCCAGGCCGGTCCCCGTAAACGAAGTAAGCCACGGGCTTGCCGCCGGCTGCCTGCAATTGCGTCCCTTCAAGTGCCGTGGCCAGCAGAATGACTTTAACGAGATGTGGGCAGCACCAACAGAACGGTCTCATCTGTCGTTCCCTTTCCGCTTCTGGCCTATTTCAGTTCAGCGATCGTCTTGTCAATCACTGCCTCCAGCATCGTTTTCATCCTTTTATCAAGGACCGGATCGGAGCCATGGGTAAGTGATTCCGGGTATCCCGCGTCTGCTATGGCCTTCCCGAGCTTTGTCTTCTGATCCCCGAGGAGAGCCACTTCTGAGACCTTGTCTCCGAGGACTCGAACCAGGACCTTTTTGTCGGCCAGGAGCTCTTCCATTCGTTGGCCTGTCAGTTCCTGGAGCCCGTCTGTACTGTTCATGAGCTCAGGTGCCAGCTTGCCGCGCATGACCTTCTGTGATTTCTCGCGGATCGCAGTAATATCCTTCTGCGAAGGGGGGCCGGCCTTCTTATTCATGCGCTGCTGCATGATCTTTCCCATGTTGTGTTTCATCATCTTGGGCATCATGAGGGTTGGCACTATCTCTCGCATCTTGCCGTGAGCGGCAGTAAAAATCTCGCCCCCACGCTTCTTCTTGAAGCCTTCGAGGATTGTGGCCCACGCATCTTCGGACATCACGCCATCCGCCATGCTCTTCTGTTTGGCGGGCAGCTCCAGGCTGGCCACCATAGGCTGAATGACGGCCTTAAGCTCCGCGAGAGAAGGCTTTTGCCGGCTCTTCTTCGCATCGCCGACGAGATCGCTCCCGGTCAGGCAAACTACTGCAAAAGCCGAGGACAGAATCAGGTATCTGCTGGACATGATCGCTCCCTTTTTGTGTGTGGCGCTTCCCCGACAGGAGGGGAAGACTGGATTGTGATTGACATGAACTGTGACGATTGCCGTTACGAGCAACCGGGTTTGCTACGAATGGCGACGACTTAAGCGGTTTTGGCATTGCTTTCACCATCGTGGCATCGGCGTCTCGTCCGTGGTCAAAGGACTTGCGATCCTCCACGGGCGAGACGCCCATGCCACACTCGTTTAAGTCAGTGCAATTCAGGGCTGCTACATTATCTCGGTGCCTGTTGCCTTAATGATCCTTGCCGTGACCTTTATCGTCATGGGCGTGATCTTCTTTACCTGTCTTGAAGAAATTCTCTGTAGGGCCGGGGCCCAAGATGGCTCTGTCCGGGCGTCTCTGCTCCATGCGCTTGTGCATCTCGTTGACCCTGGTCACCATTTCCTTGGTGAGCTCGCCGTAGAAGACGTCGCCGAGCGGTCCCGGCTTGCTGAATTTGTTCGCGGCGAGACGGGAGCCCATCCTCTTGTCCAGGAAAATGTGGGCTCCGCCTTTTTTGCCGTTGCCGCTCAGGACGTTCGACTGGACATTCGCGCGGCACTGCTTTCCGAATGCCAGAATGCCGTGGTGAGTGCTCGAGAGAATCTTGTTTCGGGTCACGTTCACGCGGGAGTCAAAGAGGAAGATGCCAACCGTACCGGCATCCGTGATCTCGTTGCCGTCGATGGTCGCCACGGATTCGTCCACGCGGATGCCAGCCCTCTGCGGGCTCTGGATAGTGTTACCTGACAAGGTGGCCTTTGACTCGATCACTGCAATGCCGGCAACGGTACCAGGCTTTATTTCATTCCGAATCACCATTGCAGTGGAACCGTGGGTGATGGCGATGCCCGGCATTCCCTCGCCGTTCTTCCGGATGGAGTTCTCTTCGATAACGACTGTTGATCCCAGATTGACGCCGATTCCCGGTCCGCCATTGTCGCGGATGATGTTCTTGCGGATAACGGCCTGGGCCGCTCTGTGGCCGCCGACACCAATTCCGGGGTACTGGTTTCCGTAGACTTCGTTGCCTTCGATCAACACGTAAGCGCCGTTGTCCGCGGAAATGCCAGTTACCGCGTTCTTATAGCTCTTGTTGTTGCGGATGACGGCGTGCGCACCATCTTTGACTCCTATCCCCGGCCAGATGTAATCCGGTGGCTGTACGCTTCCATGGTCTCATGGTCGGACATCTTTCCCCTTTTGCGGGTGTAATCGCTCACGGGGAGATAGTAATGGGTCTGGGCGGACTGGCTGATAAATGCCTCACCATAGGGAACACCGCCGGCCTGTCCGAAAGCGCCATCTGAGGTCTCGATGCGTTTGCGTGCGTAGGCGCCGGCGTAGCCCTGGCTCACCAGCATGTCGATACATGCAAGCTTCTTCTCTACGACATCAGTGATGTCGATGATGACGTCGTTGTAGAACGACCGATGGGCGTCCCAGACCGAGCTGGCGATGCCTCCTGCGCCTTGTCCCCAGTAGAAGAGGAACGAGATTCTGTGCGGTTTGCGGTCATCATCGGGGTCCACGACCGCGGCGAATTTAGTGGCCAGGAGGACCAATTGTCCCGTGACAGCATGTGGATTCCAGATGCCACCGCTCTCGTTCGGAAAATGAGTGAGGATGATGTCCGGCTTTGTTTCGCGCAGAAACCTCGCCAGCCGGCGAACGGTCGGCTCATCTACCAGCAGCACTGCGTCGTCAGCCCCGAAGAAATGAACATCCTTCACCCCCAGAATGTCGCAGGCCTGCCGGACCTCCTCGGCCTTCACGTCCGCCCGCTCCTCCATGATTGCATTCATTTCATCCGAGTCCGGCATTTTCTCGGCATGGAACATGTCGTTGCTGAGTACTTTATCATGCACTCTCGCGCCATGGGTCAGAACGCAGCATCCGACCCAATCGCCACGCTCGATGTGATGCGCCATGGTTCCGCCGGACTGGTCGAAGATGTCCGCCGGGTGCGCGCCAATAGAGAGAATCCGAAGCGGATCGGAATCAGATTCGGCAGAGGCGGTCGGTCGTTCAGATTCATCGGACATGGTCGTCACCTGTGTTGGAGTAAATGGCGGATGGGCCAGGCGAGAACTTCAGCGTCCCGCCATGACCGTCTTCATATGCTTCGTTACACCCGGAGGAAGCAGGTGCGCGTTCTCCTGCCTTCAGAGAAACGATGGAACAGGATGGTGAACTGAAAATAGGTGTCGCCGATGTTTCTGGCAACGCGTTGCCCTGCCATATCCATAGGAAGCAACAGGACGGCTCAGCCTGGATGCTGCCCGACGTGCGCAAACCGAAGTAATCTGAGCGGAAGGGCCCGAACTTCTTGTGCCTGGCCGCTGCGACCGCTGCCTCCGCCTGGCTCACGGCTCGAATCTGAAATCCGTCCATCTGATCACGGCACAGACTGAAGCCGCCCTGGCCCCGCGCGTTCCAGCGACACCGTGACATTTCGCGTTCGCCTGAGAGAATCATTCGGTGGGCCCGTGTCGGGTAGCTTAAACGGAAAGAGCAGCCGTTTCCGCGGCAGGTACGGGTTCGAGTCCCGTCCCGACCGGGCCCTCCCGTCGACGTGGTGCCGTTGGAGCGATAGATGCGGCCTGCCCGTGAAGAAGAACTGGAGGAAGGTACAGTGAACGAACAGGGAACTGAAGCAATGTCCCCACCAGAAGGCTTCCAAGAGGAGATTCGTGAACTCCTTGACCTCGCCGTCACCCGGAAGGAGCGGCGGGATGACGTCATCAGCAGATTGACGGCTCTTGGCCCGGCAGGTGTGGCGTCACTTTGCGAGGCCCTGGGGGATACTCGCGTGGAGATCCGGAAGGCTGCGGCAGAGGCCCTGTGCCGGATCGGCGATGCGCGAGCGCTCGGGCCGCTGCTCGAGCTCCTGTGCGGCCGGAGCGATTGGGCTTCACAGCATCTGGACATCCTCTGCAACGGGGAATTCTTTGGTATCCCCGGAGCTCGTGAAGGCTTGCTCCGCACACTGCGGGACGATCCCCCGGCACATGCGGACCTCCTCATCTACGGCGTGCGCGAAGGCTCGGCGATCGAAGGAACCCGCGACAGCTTCCTGGCAGCGTTCCGCAACTCCGCTCTGCCTCACTCGGCGCGCAATGCCGCGCTGGAGGCCCTTTGCAGTCATGAACCGACGATGTCGACGGGACTCGTGCTGGAAGCGCTCGCGGACGATACATTCCGTCGCCACAGCGGGAGCGCGTGGTGGATCGCAGTCCGCGAGGGGCTGCGGTTGCCGATTCAGGTGTGTCTGCGAGGGTTCGACCGGAGTGTGCCCGCGTCCAGTCGGCGTCTCGCAGGAACACTCGTCCTGCGGCACGGGGAGGATGGCAAGGGCGTTCTCAGAGAACTCATGAGCTCTGGCTCGGCGGATGAGCGGGCCACTGCCGCGTTGGTACTTGTGAGCGAAGGCGGGCCGGATGTGTTCGGTGTCCTCGCCGACGAACTGCTTCGTGGTCATCGAGAGGGGAAGTGGACTCGTATGATGGGTAGGGCTCTGGCGTGGAAATTCACAGAGCAGCTTCTTGAGTGGGGTGACCGGCTGTCGCGCGGCGACGCACAGCAACCCGGAATAGCGTGGGCTCTCGCCAAGGGGCGACTGGCCGCTTCGCGAGCCACGACAGATGATATCCTACTCTGTGGCGCTCCAGAGCAACGGAGGTCGGCCGTGAGGGATCTGGTCCGACGGAAAGGCGCCGCGTCTCTGCCTGTGCTCCGCCACTGCCTGCGGGAGGGCCGGCCGCAGAAGGTGGCCTCCCTGGCGTTTCGCGAGATACGTCGCATGAAGCAAGCCGCCGGGCCCGCTGCGCTCGAAATGCTGGAGTCCGATCACTGGGGCGAACGCAAAGCCGCGGTTGGTTTGCTGCGGCAGTGGGGCCTGCTCACCGACGAACAGCGCGCGGCGGCCACGCAGGATCAGCATATCGCCGTCCGCCACGCGGCGGAGGGCCGAAGGCCGTGAGACCGGGGCGGGATGCTGTTCGCAAAACCTTCAAACTCGTTGTTTGTGACACACGTGACACATGACTCGCAAGAGCCCTTGCCTCCCAAGTAACTGGCGTATAGGCTGACACTTTCCGGCTTTGAAACTTCTGCGCGTAGCGCGTGTTCTTCTACTTTCTGTCTTACTTCATTCTGAAAGAGAAGGACTAACAGAGAAGAAAGTGAGACAAAAAGTAGGACTAAAAGTCTGAGCACCTTGATTTGGTTGCGGCCGATGGCTGCGGAGAAGAAACATGAGTGAGTATTTCGATGATCTGCGAAACGGAGTGGCCCTGGCCGAGCTCGGCGGATATGGAGATGGGCCTTACTGTGCGAAGTACTGCGCCGGGGGAGCGCTTGCGCTGATGGGGACTTATGTGGTGGACCCTGGGAATCACGTCGACTATCCGAGAGATTTCACCTTCAAGTCAGGCCGCGATAACTACGAGGTATATCTGCGGAAGCATGTCACGGCGGCCCGGGCGAGCGGAGCGAAGGTCGGCGTAAGCGTGGTGAGTGTCGAGATGGCGGACACGCTGGATTTCATGCGTTGCTCGGAGCAGGCGGGGGCGGATTATGTCTCATACTGCGCGTATTCATCGATGGAGATGTTCACATCCAGAGGGCTGAGCTCGACGCTCTGCAAAAGGCAGAACTGGTCCGAGCTGACGCGATGGGTGGGGGCCATGGCCGAGTGTGTGAGCATTCCCGTGATCTTCAAGATGGGCGCGTACGACCCAGAGGAGACCGTCGGGGCGGCCGGGGTCATCGGGGACGCGGGCATTCAAATGCTGAATGTCGTTCTGCACGATGTCAGACCTGGCTCTGCCGAGTTCGCACTGCTCCCGGAGCTGAAGAAGCAGTGCGATTTTCTGATCAGCGGAGGAGGGATCCAGACGGTTGAAGACGCCCGGAGATTCATCGACGCGGGGGCAGACGCGGTCGCGATTGGCAATGCCGCGATGAACGATCCCGGTCTAATCGGGAGGATTCAGAGGGCACTCAGGAGGTAGGCAAAGCAGGTTGCGGGTCTCAGGTATCTGGATTTCGGGGACGCGTCGATGGACACAGAGAACTCTATTTCATCTTCAGGCCGGCTCCTCCCGGTGGACTGACGATATCGAGTAGCGCGTTGAGAAAGGCCGAAGACCGAAGAATGCAGACCGCAACCTTGACGGCCAGTTGCGTGACTGGAGAATGGTCGCCGTCCGTCATATGGAGAGACGCGTTTCTCACGTCACGAAAGAAGAGTAGCCATGGCAAAGAAGTACCCCGAAGTGTTGCTTGAGAGCGTCGTCGAGGAATTCAAGACGGGCGCCGCCGACGGGGTGGACGAATGGATGTTTGCCGGACCTAACATACTCTTCTACCTGCACTACCTGCAGGCGCATGCGGCAGGATGGACAGACGTAGACATGGCGACCATTGTTGGGGTCTCGGGCGCGGCCGGGCTGTTCGGCTACGAGCGGGACGACTGTATGCCGAAGTACGCCTTCTTTGCCGTGGACCCCGGCGATCAGATCGCCAAGGCTACCGGCTTCGGGTACGAGCACCCGAAGTTCAACGATGCGGAGGAAGCCTGGCAGATACTCAAGGAGAGCATCGACACCGGACGCCCGCTGAAGGCGCCGGACTGGGAGGGCATCCTCTACGTCGGGTACCGCGACGCGGACAGGCCCGGGCAACGTAAGGTCTTTGGCCTGAGCAACGAGCCGGGAGATATCTGCCGGTGGATGAGTTGGGAGGAGTGGGAGGACTGGGCCAAGCGCATCGTCAGTTGGAACCTGAACGATCTCATCGGCCGGCACACAAAGCGAGTCCGGCCCGCTTCCAGGAAAAAGACGGCCCTGAAAGTGATGAGCGATCTCGTCAAGTACAGCACCAAAGCGCCGGGCGACTGGGAGAAAGATAACCCCAATGCAATCTGGGGGCTGGCGGGCATCGAAGCCTACGCCGAAGACTGCGCCAATCTGCGCGAGTTGCCCGATTTCGGCATGTGCCATCCGATCAATCCGCAATGGGCCACCCGCAGGTGCAGCGCGGTCTACCTGGGCCGGACGGCAAAAGCGGACATATTTCTGAAGCAAGTGAGCGAGCGTATCAAAGCGGCCTCATCCTGGTACTTCGCCGCCTACCATTCGTGGGTGGTCGCCCATTACCAGATCGGCTGGGGCGCGCTCGGTGTCAAGAAGACGAAGGCTCACCGCCTCGCGGCAGCGGGAGCGATTCGCCAGGCCGCAGCCCATGAGCGGGCCGCAATCGGCGAGGTGAAGAAGGCACTCAGGGCCGCCAAGAGGTGAGTGCCGTTGCGCGCGTCGCAACGAATCTCAGGAGTAAAGGAGACGAAACTATGTGTATCGATCCTATCATGCGCTTTGGGCTGACCTTACTGCTTGCGGCTGTAGCGAACGTCGACCACTGTCGAGGAGAAGCCACAGAGGACGCCGAATCAGCCTCGGCAGCAAAGCTGAAATACGGCTTTCGATTTGACCCGATGAAATGGGTCGAGCAATCCGGGACCGTGCATGGCGCGCTCGTGCGGCGACATGTGTTCAGAAAGCCGATGCCTGGCGATGAAGCCATCCTGAAGAAACGTATCACCGAGATTCTTGACGGGCAGAAAAAGGACGGCGGGCTTGCCAACGGGATCAAAGGTACCGCTGAACGGCTAATGGAGTTGGTCGAACTTGGCGCGGATACCGGTAGCCCGGAAGTGAAGCGCGTGGCCAACCTGCTCCTGAAGGAACGGACTCGTGAGCATGCCGATAACTTCAAGCACATCAGTGTCCGCGGCACCCGCGCACTTGTCATGATGGGGATTACGGATCTGCCCGAAGTCAAGGAAGCCGTGAAGACCATGGTCGATCGTGAGAAGGTCTGGACCGGGCCGTGGAGGCTCTGCCCGTGGGGCACGCAGCTCTACGTCGACTCGTTGTGGGAGGGTCGGGAGGTCTACGACACCCGGCCCATCGTGAAGCGGACCCTCGGCTGGATCGCTGACGGTCTTAACGAAGCGGGCTGCATGAGCTACAAAGATCCGTGGAGCTTCGTTTCCGCGGCAGGGCGTATCGATCTGCCAGAAGCAAGGCGTGTGGTGGAGCGACAGGTGCCAATGATCCTGCGCGCCCAAAAGTCCGACGGCGGTTGGGGAGGCCATAGCTTCGCGGCCTTTCGCGCTCTGGTCAGGCATGGTTTCCTGGAACCACTCCGCAAGCTTCCCCCTCTGGCTCCTGACTGGAAGATCGTCCGCTCGATCCCCGCTCCCTGCGATGAGCCGGCTCATCTCGTATTTGGTGATGGCCATCTCTGGGCTCTGGATCGAAAGACAGGGGTGGTCTTTGCCGTATCAACATCGGACGGCAGCGTGAAGAAGCGGCTGAAGCTCTCCTTCAAGAAAGCCAAATCTGTCGGATGGTGGGACGGAGGCCCTGGCGTGGTGCAGAGCAAGCCGAAACGCCTGTTGAAGCTCGATCCCGAAACCGGCGACATCGTGCGAGAAGTATCACTCGCAAAGCTCGAATGGCCGCAGGGCTTCGCCCAGGTAGGCAACGAGCTTTGGGTTTACGACGCGTGGTTTGGCACCATCATGCGCATCGATCCGAAGCGGCCGGAGAAGCGTCGCCACCACGGTCACACGGGCGGCGGAAGCCGGATAACAGCAATGCCGGACGGCGTGTGTTGCATCCAGGATTTCGCGCCCTTAATCGTCCAGACCCACACCAAAGGCAAGCTCCTCGACTGGGCTGAGACTCCCTTTGATGGCTGTGCAGGGCTTGCATGGGACGGCAAAAAGTTATGGGCCCTGGACGCAAAGGCGAAACGAATCTGCATCATCGAAAAGAACAACTTCACAGGTCGACGGTTTCCTTAATGAGTGTTCCCACCGGAGTGCGGCAGACAGCGGAAGAAACAATGAGACAGCAATGCAACTGAGAGAGACTGATCAAGGAACCCACCTGATCGAGTTCACTGGCGGCTGGCTTGAGCTGAACCTGACGCCGATGAATACCCGTGTCGCGGATGGCGGCAAGATGAACGTCGGATACGCCCGCATGCATCCCGATGGTGTGCTGGATAACAGCCTTGCGGATCTCGTCGGTATTACAGCTCTTCAGCTCAACGGCTGTCCTCCTGTTCCGCGCATCCTCTGGGATAACAGGGAGCACCAATGGTGGACAGGTTTCGACGGGAGTTTTGAGCCGCGCAACACTGTGGTCAACGCGCCGACGATCTCCCTGGCGGAGGACGGAACTTGTGTTGAGGCGTCGTACTACTACATCGCCAACCACGTCAGAACCACCGTGACCTGGCTCTTCAGAGAAGATGCTGCCCATGATGGCCGCCCCATGTGGGACACGACGATCACGGTCGAGAACTTGACCGGCCAAACGCTGCAGAACTACCACGCACTGTTCGCCTGCTATCACCCGCCCGACCGAAACTACTACTGGGACGCGACCGCGGGGATACAGCCTTGCGGTCAGGAGGCATTTCGCGCAAGCCGCGATTCGGAAGAAACAGCGCGCGTCGGCGCGGTTACTGCGGGCATCACCGCGAGATATGCCAGCGATTCCGAGTTCATCACCAGCATCTACGCCAAGCCGGTACTGATGTCAGAGAAGCAGGAGTGGTTCGACGGCGACCATCACGTTGTCCTGGTTGCCCCCGATTCCTGTTCCGCCATGGTGACATGGATGCATCAGGCCCGTGACTACCAGATCCGGCCTCCGGATGGCGACCTACCGGACGGCGCATCCTTCACCGCACGGATCCGCCATATGATCGCGCCCGTGGAAGACGAACAGAACCTGATCAAGCTCTGGTCTGACTTTGAAGAGGAACTGAACCATGCCTGATATTGTGTCCCGGCCAGCGTTGAACAATCTGACCCGAGAACGGAGACTGCTTCGATGAGCGAACCGACTGAATCCAACTGGCACGACGCATTCCACTGGGGATTCGGGCGCGGCTTCTGGTATACGGACCCGCTTGAGGAGGTGAAAGGCCTGACGGACGAGCAACTGCTGTGGTCGCCCATGCCGGGGATTCATTGTGTCCTCTGGCATGTGGGCCACATTGCACACCGCGAGCGATTCCACCTCGCAGTGCTGCTCCACGGCAGGCCAGAGAACGAAGTGATCCCAGCCAGGTTTTCAATCTTCGGATGCAACGTGGGATTCCCCTCGGCCGATGAACTTCTCGATGCGGTCGGTTCCGTGGAAGACGTAAAGGAATGGGTCGGAGATGTGCGCCAGTGCAGCCACGAGTTCATCGACTCCCTCGAAGAGCGGGATTTCAATCGGCTCCCGGAAAGCTCCTTCGAGGGCAACAGCATTGCCAAGGTCCTGATGCAGACCATGGGCCACACGGGCGTTCACATCGGACGGATCCAGTTGCTGCGCGCCATGATGACTGCAAGGGGGTAACTGACTATGACTGATCAGATGAAAGGCTTCGTTCCTTACAGCGCGCTCTCCCAAGGGTTTGAGGCCATTTACACGGGGAATACCTCTTCCGAGCCGATTCAGGAGACGAATGACGCGGAGGGTGAGTTTACCGATCCCTCGGGCAACGTCTGCTTCAAATGGGATCTGTGGGCCTTGTCCGGGGTCAAAGCTGCCTGGGGACCGGACATCGAACACCTCAACTCGATGCAGGAGCAGCCCGTGCCCCTTGATGACGAAACGCGAAAGCTGCGGCAGCACATCAGCAGCCTGGTGCACTGCGACAGTGGCATTCCGATCACGATCGATGAACTGCTCCAGGAGATCGCAGTGGGCCGGGTTGGGGAGCGGCCGTTCCATAACGGATGCTGGATGTGCCCGGGCGACCGGAGCACTCAGCTTGGCCAGGAAGAATCCATGGCGGTCATTGAGACCGTCCTGCAGGGCCATCTCGAGGGCCGGTCGGAGGATGAGGCGCTGGCCGAGCATCCCCACGCGGCAGGTTTCGTCCGACGCACGTATGAATGGCTGGGTCAGCCGGGGGGCCTCTCTAAAGTCCAGCAACTGATGCTGGAGAGAATGCTCCTGCCTTTCGAATGCTTCACCCGCAGGAACCCCGACAGGAAGGCGGCGAACGAGGACTGCTTCGGCGAGGGCGGCCGCGGGGCCGCGCTGGACGAGAAGATCTCAGCGGCGGCCGGGCTGCCCCGCATCTTCGCGGACTACAAGCCGGAGTTCCGTCAGAACCTCGAATCCATTGACGATCCTGACAGAAAGGTCCTCTACCGAATCTGCGGCGCCATCGCCCACGGCGCACATGGCATTTCTGACTGCCATCACAGCACGTTCCGCTGGGTCGAGAGCTGGATCCACGGCATTGGGACGGGGAAGTGGGACATTCCGAGCCGGAAGGAGGGAACGGAACGGCAGCGGATCCGGAACGCCTTGTTTGGGTACGCTCTCGGGCTGGATCGCTGGCTCCTGGGCACGCCGATGCAGTTCCTGTTGCTTGACCTCGGTCACGTGGATCTGGGGTTCGATCCGAAGAATGAGGTGCTCCGAGTCTATGCGCACCTGGGAGAGGAAAAGACGCCGGTAAAGGAGTGGCTCGTCGCCTGTCTGTGGCGTCATCTCTGCAACGCTCTGGACAGGTGGAACCTGCACCACGAGTTTCTGAACCATGCGGCCGAGCTCGGCGTCGGCATCCGTGAATGGATGGAGTCCAGACTTCGTACTGGCTGAAGGATGCGATCTCGGTATTCTGATTCAGAGGAGCAATTGTGATGAGTGATATGCCTGAGGCTGCTGGCGAATTGTGCCTGTCCGAAGAGATTGTGGACAGCATCCGGGTTCACGAGCGGGCCGAGCAGATGCCGTCGATCCCCGTGGGGCCGTTCGTGCATCTGGACGACGGCGCCATCCTGTCCGTGGCGGGGCGGGACCCGTCGCAGGTGTGCATCAGCAGGGACAGCGGGGGGACGTGGGATGAACACCCGGTTGTCCCGCCGGGAAGCGACACTGCCGTGGCCTACACCGGCGCGCTGCTGAGATCCAGGAACGGGACCATTGTCCTTGGCTTTGTGAACACCGCGGCGAGAAACTGGACCTGGGATGATGAACTGAAGGACGCTCCGGGCGCCCGCCTGCCCACGTGCGCCATGCGCAGCCTGGACGAGGGCCAGACGTGGCAGGACCTGCAGACACTGCACGAGGAGTGGACCGGGGCCACTCGAGACATCATCGAACTACGCGACGGAAGGATCGTCTTCACAAGCATGAAGATGCGTCACAATCCAGGGCGTCATACCGTGCTCTGCTACTTCTCTGATGACGACGGCGCGACCTGGAAGGGAAGCAACGTGATGGACCTCGGGGGCAACGGGCACCATGACGGGGTCACGGAAGGCTCGATCATCGAGCTTCGCGACGGTCGGCTTCTTCAGTACATGCGTACGAACTGGGGGTTCCTCTGGCGGGCGGAATCCACCGACGTAGGGGAGACCTGGCATCCCTACGGCCCAACAGGAATCCCGGCAAGCAGCACGCCGCCCATGCTGAAGCGGCTCGCGAGCGGGCGGATTCTGCTCTTATGGAACAGGCCGTATCCGGCAAACCACGATAGCTACCCCCTGATGGGAGGAGACGGCACCTGGTCGGCGACACCCGCCAGCAACTTCCGCGCTGAGCTGTCGATGAGCTTCTCCGAGGACGAATGCGCAACCTGGACACCCTCGACGGTCATCGCCAGGAGCGAAGATGAAGAACGACGCGCGGAGGTGTGCTATCCATACGCGTTCGAGCCTGAGCCCGGCACCCTTTGGATCACCGCCCACCGGTGGGGCCTGAGGATGAGTTTACGGGAGGAGGATTTCCTGTCCTGACTCTTACCGCGGCCGCAACCCCCATTCGGACGATCGTGTGGGACAGCCGTCTCGGCTGTCAAGAAGACAGGCGGGACGCCTGTCCCACGAAAGACTCCCCAGGTGGCCTGTTCCCTGTGGACTGGCTCGACCACTGCATCCCCCGCGGCCATTCTGGGAGAAGCAAAGTTTCACTGTTTTCCAGAAGCACGGTGAAGGGGAGTTCTCCGATGAAAGGCTGGAGGCTATCATTGCGGACAATCCCAGTAACAGCGACGCCGAGCAGAGGGAGAAAGAAGAGATTCTCCGCAAACTTCGCGAAGGCGAGATCGACCCGGGGCAGTACGCCTTCAAGTATGATCTTCGGCGTGAGGTGCAGTAGACGAGAGCGCATGACATGAGCGGACACAACCTACAGGGACTCTCTCCACGCGTGGATTTGCCCAATGGTCGCGAATTCCGCACGTGGCGGCCGGTACTGCGTTTCGACAAGACGTACTTCGTGGCCGGAACGGCCCCTAACTCGTGCGACCTCAACCCGGGCACGAAGGCCGAGCCCTTCCGGACCATTGGCCGTTCCGCACAGGTCCTGCGGCCAGGACAACGTGTGGTGGTCGCCGGCGGCGTGTACCGCGAACGGGTACAGCCCGCGCGCGGCGGGACCTCGCCGTCCAGGATGATCAGCTACCAGGCCGCGCCGGGCGAAGAGGTGATTATTCGCGGATCGCGCGTTGTCTCCGGGACGTGGCAGCGGAGCGGCCGGACCGGCCGGGTCTGGCGCCTCGACCTCGACAACGAGGGCCTCGGTGAAGACAGCCCCTTCGCGACGCCCAACGTATCGGAAGCCCAGTTCGACATCATGCCTTGGGCAGAGCCGCTGCGGGGAACGAAGCCATACACGCTGCCATGTGGGCTGGTGTTTCAGGACGGGCGCCGATTGATCCAGTGTTCGACACGCTCGGAGCTGACAAGACTGCCGGGGTACTACTTTGTGCGTCCCGGCGGTCGAATGTTATATGTCCACCTGCTCGACGCTGAAGATCCGAATACCGTCGGCATGGAGATCACGGTGCACCGAGACGTTTTCGCTCCGGCGAAGCCGGGCCTCGGCTACTTGCACGTCAAGGGGTTCACCATCGAGCATGCGGGCAACCCGTTCTCATTCCCTCAGTTCGGCGCGCTGTCGACCACACGGGGGCATCACTGGCTCATCGAGGACAACATTATCCGGCAGACCAACGGGCTTGGGATCGATCTTGGCAGTCAGCACGGGACCCTTCCCCAGCCGCGTAAGCATCCCGGCTGGCACATCGTGCGCGCCAACACCGTGACTGAGTGCGGCGTGTGCGGAATCGCAGGGGTAGCATGCGCGAATAACCTGATCGAGGCAAACATTCTCCACGGGAACGCATTCCATGACGTGGAGCGGTACTTCGAGACTGCCGCCATTAAGACGCACCACAATGTGAACACCGTGATTCGGCGCAACGTCATCGAGAACACGCTGCACGGGAGCGGCATCTGGATGGACTTCGCGAACCGGAACAGTCGCTGCACGGAGAACGTGATCACCGGGGGATACACCATGTTCGGAGGCATCTTCATCGAAGCGTCACGCGTGCCAAACCTAATCGATCGGAACTCCGTCTGGGGAGTCGATGGCAGTGGCATCTACGAGCACGACTGCTGCAACCAGATATTCCGTGACAACGTCATCGGCCGTTGCACCGGCCCGGCCCTGCGTCTGCGCGGCAAGGTGACGGACCGGCAGATCGATGGCAGCCCCATCGTGTCCGGCAAGCACCGCGTGAACGGGAACATCTTCTTCGCGAACGGAAGCACGATCGAGACGCGCGACGAACAGCAGGATGTCTCAGGGAATGTGGAGGGGAATTGAGCCATTATGCGGAATAAAGACGAGATCGCGAGTATCACCGACGGCACTGGGAGAGAATGGCAGAGGAACAATGTGGGTACACGGTTCCATAGCTGGAGCCCAGGACGCTTACGGTAACTGAATCGCATCCATGTGTTGTGCTCGGTCACCCTTCACCGCCAATACTGAGAACGTATGTGGTAATCAGAGCAGGGCCTTTTCAGGAATGTTGGAAACTGTGTTGCGAGTGTTGGCATTCTTATCTCTCAGCACACAACGACTGAGCTAATAACAGATCGTCGAAAGTGACAAAGTGTTGATTCGTCTGTTTTATCAGGACCTGAAAAAAACAACGGCTGACAGGCTGGTGGCAGCCTGTCGCCACGAGGAGTGAGAAATGGCGGCTGGATCATCCGTCAGGATTATCGAGGAGTTCCTGCAGGCGTTCGGCCAGAACGGATGGAAGTCGCTTCAGCCAGGATGCGTTTACCAGGTCGACACCGATAAGGTCTCGGACATGGGTTCGATCTTTGTCCCTGAAGGATGTCAGTTTCATTTTGACCAGGGCTTCGAGTGATACAACAGTAAAGTCACCCGAGGATTCTGACTCAAGCACGTCAGGCGCGTGAATAGGGTAGTCTTGTCTCACTTTCTCCCCCGCCCAGACCACGTGCACGGCATCCCTCGGCTTGGCGTCGGGCCCATCCAGAAACATGTGAACGCCTGCCACGTTTCGGTATATGAAACCCTCCGGCGCTAGAGCATCCTGAGCTGATTGTAGATCGCTCCTCCTTAGAAGAATGTCCACATCTTGCGTATTCCTGACCGCAGCTTCATCGACCCTGGCCACCCAGGCGGCCACTGCGTTCCCGCCTGCGACAGCATAGGGCACACTGTGTTGTTCCAGTATGGAGGTCACCCGCTCCAATCGATCACGAACTTTTTCCACGGCTTTAACCATCCTTTCAAGGGAAACGGGGCTGAGTGATACTTGGGACATCTCTATACCTTCATCAGAAAGCAGGTGCAGAGATTATATCCCACCGGGACACGGTTTCCTTGCACGAAAATGGGAAGGCTCATTCTGCTACTTCCGAGAACTTCAGGATGTTGTGGTCATCGATTCCAGAGCTGCGGAACAGTTCCCACAGCGGTGAGCGTTTGAAGAAAGTCATCATCCGTCGTTGCTGGTCATCTGAGCCATGTACTCGGATCAGTCGTGCGGCGGTAGCCACAATTTTGGGCTCGGATGTAGACAGGCTTTCAAGTGCGATCTCAGGGACCTCTCCCAATTCAGTAAACGCCAGAAGCACATCCATCCTGGCCGTCGGGCCGCCTCTTCTGTGAATATCAAGCAGTAGTTTTCGAGCTGATGATCCCTCTTCCTCCATCCTGGCCATTCCCAGCAGCCCCATCAGGTAGAGTCGGTAGTTCCAATAGTGAGAAATCCGAAACTGTAGCGCACCGGCAGCGTTCTCATCGATCAACTTTTTGAAGAACGGCTTCGCCAACGGGGCTTTCCATTTCCCAAGGGCGAACACTGCCTCCTGCCGGTGTCCCATGGAAGGATCAGACTGGGCGACTTTGATCAGCACCGGGCCAATCTCATTCATGTCGCCTTTTGTCAGCCCATGCGGGTCGCCCATCATCTGTATGGCAGAGAGCCGCAGATCAGAATCGCTGTGACCGAGCCAGGGCAGGCCGCACTTCCTGAATTTCCCTTCTGCCTGTTTCAGGTAATGCATCGCGGTTTGACGGAGGATGAGGTCGCCTTCGCTTTCAGCGATGCTGATTGCAAATTCTTCAGACCCGCGCAGTTTCATCGTTGCTGCCAGCCTCAGCGCCTCTTCGTGGCCCCGGTCGGAGTGCTTCAACATATGTTCGACCGCGCGCCGGGCATGTTTTCTGTCGCCCTTTGCCAGCACGGCCGCGGCGACATCGAAGACCTCATAGGGCCACTTCCTTACGGCCTCGAGAGCGATGTCAGCATTTCCATCGGGATGAATGCCCATCGAGAACAGGCAGGCGCGTTGGGCCTTCCGGTCTGTAAGGGCCGTCCAGGTTTTGCGAAGAAC
>JASLXP010000613.1 GCA_030740295.1 Planctomycetota bacterium | reverse complement strand
CCGTCGACCACTCTTGAGACTTTGGTGATCTCTGCGTGTGCCGTGGCCGCGAGCAGGAATGCTGCCAGGAGGTTAAATGCTCGTGCGCTCCGGCTGCCGCTTTTCGTTGTTGCGAGTCCCATCAATTCAGCACCTTCTTCCGAGTCCAGGAGGCGTAATTCGCCATTCGATTTGTGTTTCGTAAAGCTGACGAAATTCAAGATCTCTTTCATTTGCGTTTTCGTCAATATCGTCAATATCGTCAACCGCGTCCTGTCTTCGCGGTAGCTGAGCCGGGCTGGATCTGCGAGAGCAAGGCACTGGGTCCGATCCATGCGAAGGACATCAAGCGATTCGCACTCGCCGAGAAATTGATCGAGGGAACCTTCGACGTCTGGGAACGGCGCATCGACGAGTGGGGTGAGCATGGTTTCGTTGACTACTTTGCAGGCCCACATCTGCAGTACAGTGGGAAGTTCGCCAAACCCTATCGATACAGCGCCTACACTTACACGTTGCGGGGCGACCTCTGGCTCATCTACGCACGTTCGGGTGACCGGCGCATTCGGGAGTTCGCTGAATCCACCAACAGGGCCTACATGGATAACATTTTCGCCCACTGGAATGGCAATGGTAAGGTGCGTGGTCTCTACGTGGTCAGCAGCGATACGGACCGGCAAACGGGCGATGGCAAGGGATGCCTGCCGTTCTACTGGGAAGGCAATCCGGTAATGGAGATCTCCAGCTCTTCGAACCTGGACAACTTCATCCTCCTCTATTACCTGACCGGATACCGTCGCGGTAAGGATCATGTGCTGCAATATGCGGAAGGCGTAAAGCGATTCTGGACCAAGGCAAAGGCGAAGCGTTCCTGGCGTGGCCTGATGCTGATGCGGCTGTTGACCCAGGCTTACTCTTTCACGTGGGATCCTGAGCTGCGGGCATTGGCTGAGGCCACGACCGATACCTTTGTGGATTCTGAAGGCGAAGTCGGATTGACCAAAGAGAGGCCCTACCGGTCCTCCACTTATAAAACCCAGGTGGACATCGCTGCTCTGTTGGATGCGAGGAACGTCTACGGGTCGGACCGCTACAGCGACTTGTCCACAAAGATCGCCGGATTTTGGTGGCACAACCTGCTGGGCAAGTGGCCGATTTTCTATACGAATCCACAGGGGAGGATTGGCCACTTCCTTTACCGCCGGGCTGGCGATCCGTCTTACGCTCAGGGGCTGCTCGTCCAGATGCGCCAGGCTGCTACCGCCTACTACCCGGATACCGGCAAGGTCACTGGCTCCGCAAGCGGCAACATCGGGGCAGAGGACAGCACGTTCGTGTTCCAGGGCATTCCCTACACCCAGGACGTTGTTGTGAAGACAGGCGCGGACAAGACTCCGGCAAGTTCCTGGGCGTGCTACGAAGATTTCGGTTATCCGTCCAGCATCGTATTGCACAAAGGAGACGACGGGTCCCTGGAAATCGACGTTAAGACCGAAACCGGAGGGAAGGGCGCCGCGGGAGGTGTCCGGCTGAGGGCGATCGAGCCGGCGACGACATCGGGTATGAACCTCTGCCGGGTGTCTTCGACGAGCAGCGGCGCCGTGACGGTTCGGGTCCCAAAAGATGCTCCGGAAGGGGACTACGAGATTGTTCCGAGCACACCGGGCAGCCACTTCGCGCTGGCCCACGCTCGCGTACCGCTGGTGGTGCACGCTCCTGATTACTTTCGACCCATGCCGCCTCAGGCGCCGCCTGTCCGATGGTATTTCCAGGTTCCCGAAAACAGCAGAAACGGCCGGATTCTCCTCGAAAGCGCAGCCAGTCTCTTCAGCCCGGACGGACGGCCATGGGCCGATGGCAAACCGGTCAGCGGATGGATCGATCTGCCCTCGGACAAGCCCGGCTTGTGGAGCTTTGAGGCTACCGGATACCGGCTGGTGGCTGTCCGGAACCTGCCGCCTTTCTTCGCAGCAGAGGACCCAAAGAGCTACTTCATACCCAAGATTCCATGGCAACGAACGGCAGCCGCCGAGCTATCGACCGGAAAAGCTCCGACGGACGTCCGATACGTCCCGGGCGCCGTCAACGTTGATGGTGACCAGGCGCTGTCCATGACAGGCCGGCGCCGTTTCTCACTCAATGCCGGCCCGGATCATCCTTCCGGGGATGGCGGGCAGTTCGTCCCGTTCCAACAGGGTACCATCGAATTCTTCTTCAGACCGAACTGGAGCGTTTTCGATTTGCCAGAGAAACACACGAAATGGCTGGTGAGAATACAGAGCACGGGTAATACCTGGACTCTAAGCTACATGAAGGACCTCAAGGCAAGGCAGTGGCTTCTTTCCCATGTCCTTTACGGCTGGTTCTATTCCGACGGCCCGATGCGCCGCGTCACGATGCGCGCCTACAGGAGGACGGTCATCGAACGGGGCAGGTGGTCGCACATCGCCTGGGTGTGGGGCAGACAGGAACAGGCTTCGTTCACGGGAACTTCCCGCTCGAAGGTTCTCACGGCTAGGCTTTTCGTCAACGGAAGAGCAGGAATGCAGTATTCCTATCGTTGGGAAGGCCAACTGCCGGCCGACCGGCCGAAACAGTTTTCTCTCTCAGGCAAGATCGACGCGGCCTACGACGAACTGCGCCTCTCCGATGTGCAGCGATACACGGCCGACTTCATACCCCCATCTCGAGACGGGGAGCTGAGGCTCGACGAACACACGCGTGCCTTGTTTCATTTCAACGGCGATACGAAAGGCGAGAGCCACGGCCACGCTGGCCCGATGCCCGTCTCGTTGAGCCCATGAGCAACGAAGGACGTGACAATATGCAACGGCCTTTGGGCCAAGGACGATTCATTGACCCCGCCACATGGGATCGAGCCACGTACACAGGAACAGAATCGTCAGAACCTGTCCGATTAGAACCACTGTCCAGACCGTGCGTGGGGCGTTCGTTGCTCCAAACGGCGTTTTGAAATCTTCCCAATTCGGTTGCTCCATTTCAGGTCGCAGCGACAACACGGCAGCAATGGCAAGACTGGGGAAAAGGAACATCCATAGCCGGCAAACTTCACCACGATTGATACCCAGTACCGCGAGCAGAAAAATAGTGAAGAGCGCAGCCCACAGGAATTCACTCCCCTTCACTTTCTGCTTCGTACTCTTGAGCTTCTGGGCAGTACCCCAGACCAGTAATGTGAACAGGGGCAGACCGAATGAGTAAGCAGTCTCGATGGGCGATGTCAGCAGAAAGGGCAGGTAGCTGCGGGCCTTTTCGAGATTGAATTCTCTATTGTTTTCAAAGCAGAGGCGGCCAATCTGGATCATGTTCAACCCGAAGACTGCATAAAGCAGCGCAACGACGATGGCCAGTCCCGTACCTGCACGCAATCCGATTCTCACAAGCGGAGTCAAACCCTCTCTGCCCTTCGACTGGTATTCAGTGTGCGCATGGAGCACGCCAAAAAAGAAGACCACCCCGGCAGGCACGATCATCGCCAGCGTCAGATTGATCGAGAGTGCAAGAGTGATCCCGAAAGCCAGTGCGATGCCTCGCTTCCTTTCGATTATGGCTTTGACGCCGAGGAATATCACGACGGTCGCAACAACCGGCAGCATCTGATCGGTGATCGGATTGAACAGGTACGTGCCGGGAAAAAGAGTCGACATGCCAGCCGCGATCAGTGATGGCCGCGTCTTGAGAAACGTGCGGGCGAGAAGGTAGGCTGGCAACGGGATCAGCGCGGCGCAGACCCAGAAAACGACTGCTGCCAAACATGCGGCAGAGGCCAGGGGGCGAAGCCGGTCATCGGACATGGAATCGCCCAGGATGACGGAGCGGAGCAGCTCTGTTCCGGGAAAGCCACCAAGCACCATCTTTTTTGCTGCATAGAAAAGCAGGACGAAACCGGGAGGGTGTGTCGGCAGATGCGGGAAGGGGCTTTCCTGGTGCTCAATATCGAGTTCCTCGTGTAGATTCTTCAGGTATGCAGAGGTGTCTTCCATTGAGAACGCACGAAGCATGTACGCTCCGTCGCCGTTCTGATCCATCACATGCGCCATAGCGCCTTCGACACCACCGGGGGAAAGGAAAACCGAGCAGGTGACATGCAGCAGAAATGAGCAGGCAACCAACACGGCAAGCGTCGCCATGATTTCCGAAGGCTCGAAGGGCTTCCGCCTTTTCAAGACAGCGATCAGTGTCACCAGAATCCCGGCGCCCGGCAGTGCACACGCGGCCAGCCCGAACAAGTCGAATGAGGGATCTCTTACATACGGATAGACAAATTCGTCCGGAACACCGAGCGGGATCAGCCGAAACAGAATCAGAACAACGCCGGCCGCATAGACCGCTACTGGTAATATGATCCTGAGCTTGCCCGGCATCTAAGAACTCTGGAAGTGGTCTAATACGAAACAGAAGGTCTGCGAACTGTCTGTGGTTTCAATCTCATTTTCGTCGCAGTCTTCGTCCTTCCGTCCCTAGACAAAGTCTTCCCCTTGGAAACGAAAGAGATTAGGACAAAGATGTGGGTGAACTCGGTCTTGCGGACACTTCACCCACTTGGAAAAGCTTACGTCAGGGCCCGTCTGCTGCCCACAGCTTACGTTTCCATTCCTCGACGCTGCGCCACAACTTTCGTTCGCATTCATCGGCCGATTCGTCTTCCGCGAAAATCGTCATCACCGGATGTCCGCTCCTGATGAACGTACCCGCATGAGGGATGTCAGCGACGTGCGGCCACTGAGACAGGTCCCGGGGGGCGTCGGCGTCCTGCCGGCTCTGCGGCCGAAGGACGTCAGGAAACTTAAAATCACGATCCGAAAACAGAATTGCTTTGGCGACTGTTTTTCCGGGATTGGGAGACGTCTCGATGCCGCCCCCATGGAATTCCTCCGAGCCGAACTCGTCACATCGGAATGCTGCGCCGTGATACCTCATCGCTCTCAGTCCAGAGGCCCGTTCGAGCACTTCAACGGAAGCCGTGTATCGAGGGTTGATTTCCAGCATCCAGAAGCGGCCGGTTTCAGGACAGTGAATGCAATCAACACCGAACAATCCACGGAGCTTGAATTCCGATGCCAGCAGGTTCCCCATTCGTTCGAGGTCAGCGAACTGGTCTGGGGTCACAGGAAGAGGCCCGATACTTCCGCAGTATCTGAAACCATCGACATTGAGTGCTCCTTCACCGATGAATTGGCGCGTGGCGCCAAGCAGCAGGCAGCCATCTTCAAAGCCAACATAAATTGAGCTGCAGGGGATGCCTTGAAGATATTCCTGAAAATAACAGCCAATACAGCTTTCGTATCCCTGAGCTGTGAAAGAGATTCCAGTTCCGCAACCGCTGCGAAAGGGCTTTCGAAGCCAGTCGCCATCCTCCGGCAATTCATGCCGGCACCTCGGCGCGTGCAGTCCCGCTTCATCGGCGAATTCCATCAATAAAAAGGGATCACGAACGCAGCCCAGGACCGGGGCAGGATTCCCCCACAGGTCGCCGGCACGCTCCGCCTCTGCAATCAGGTCGGGATAGTTCTCCAACGCGCCGGTGTAAAGCCAGGGTCCATCGTGCTCCTTGATGATCGTCAGCAATCCATAAGGATACTCCTCGTCGGGCAGCCGTACTGCGCCGGTTTCATCCAGATCTGCATCAGCAAATAGATCGGCGCAAGAGATGTCCAGTCCTGCCCGTTGTGCTGAAAATGCCGCGGCCCTGGCGCTGGCGCCGACGATTAACAATGGAGACTGTGTTTCGGGCATTGACCTGCCAAACTCATTGATTTCTGAAATGGCGTTGTTTACATTGCCGCGCCCCGATGGCTCTTAGTCGGGAACTGGCTCGACAGCCAAGTTCTACCATTTTCATAAATTATTTATTCGGAGGGAATGCTATGCCCGTCATGTTAGTTGGTGAAGCCCTTGTCGGCGACGGAAATGAGATTTCTCACATAGATCTGCTTATCGGACCTAAAGACGGCCCTGTCGGCGTCGCGTTCGCAAACGCGCTCGCCAACCAGAATGCCGGGCACTCAAATCTGCTCGCTGTGCTCGAGCCTAATCTCCTGTGCAAACCGGCCACGGTTATGATCACCAAGGTCACCATTAAGGGCGCCAAGCAAGCTGTCCAGATGTTCGGTCCGGCCCAGTATGCGGTCGCCAAGGCTGTTGCTGACAGTGTGGCCGAAGGTGTGATTCCAGAAGACAAGGCCGAAGAGTGGGTCATTGTCTGTGGCGTCTTCATTCATTGGGAAGCCGAGGATGATGCAAAGATCATCGAGTACAATTACGAAGCCACCAAGCTGGCCATCGCGAACGCTGTGAATTCAGCGCCGGCCATCGGTGATATCACCGCCAAGAAAGACGATGCCAAGCATCCCTTCTCAGGCCAGTAGTCGTCTGCTTAAACAGAAAGGCCCCGCAGCTCTCAAAGGAGCTTGCGGGGCCTTTTTTATGGTTGATGGTTGGGCGCGGCAGGCATCGGAGCATTTCAACGAGCCAGCTTTCGGGGCAGTCTTCTTGTTGGCTTTTTGGGGGGCCATGTCACTCGTCTTGAGAGTCAACGAGTTGTTCTTTTACGACTTTGAGGGCGATGGTCTGCAGTCTCATCGCCTGCTGCGCGGAGACACCCGACCGGTATCTGATTCCGATTGGGTTCGCACGGAACAGATATGCAAAGAAGACGCTCGCGTTCAGGTAGGCGCCTGACGAGCCCTGGTGTTTGCCGTCCCTGGAATAGAGACCTTTTGTCACGCCCGATTTTTCCGCTTTGAGCCATGCCATTCCGACAGGTACCACCTCAGCTTTGCAGACCGCGGCCACTTTTTCGTATCCTTGCTTCAGGCGCATCTGCATAGCATCGAAAGAGTCATCTTTCCGGTTTCGGCTGTCCCCATTCTGAGCAGCCCAGGTCATGAAGAACAAGGGCACGGCCCCGGCCTCTCTGACCTCTTTGCACAATCTGACTGCGGGGCCGTCCATCAGTTTTGTTCGCTGCACTTCAGGGAACGACGGGATCTGGCTCTGTTCCTGGAGCACCACAAAATCCCAGCGACCTTTGCGAATGGCCTTAAGGGTCCTCTCAGATTCGCTGTGCTTCTTCAGAGTCCACCCGCCCTGTGCCACGGTCTCTACTTTTAACTGGCGGCCCGCCGATTGGGCAACTTTGGATAGGACTTGATCCAGACGGAAAGTAAAACTGTTGCCAACAAAGAGCACCGAACGTTTTCGAACGTGCGTACTATTCTCGGCCTGCAGCGGGAGCAGGAGAGTAAGAATAGTGAGTGCAGAAAGGCTGCTTACAGGCATTGGCGGTAGAACGCCCTACTTTTCACTCTTGGGAGCGGCCACCACGTCCGCGGGACTGATGGCGCACCGGAAGCCGATGTGCGGGCCGAAACCGGAAGCTTCGGCGTGCTGGCGGAAGGCGCAGCGGGCGTAGCTGTCGAAGCTCTTCCACGAGCCACCTTTCAGTACCGCCACTTTGTTTCCTTTCTTGAGCTGTTCCGGATCGAGGTCGCTCGTCCATTCGAAGACGTTGCCGGCCATATCGAGGCATCCGTAGGGGCTCTTACCTGCGGGGTAGCTGTTGACAGGGGTGGTGTCAGCAAATTTCTCTTTGCCCCAGATGCGGACGTTCGATTTGCCGTAATCGAATTCATCCCCCCACGGCCAGAGGCGCCCATCCGTGCCGCGGGCGGCCTTTTCGAATTCGGCTTCAGTGGGCAGGCGTTTGCCTTTCCACTTGGCGTACGCCTGGGCGTTGTGCCAGGTGATGTAGGTGACGGGGTGATCGGCTTTGCCGGGGGGATAGGTGCCGTCGGCCCAGTGGCGAAGGAACCACATTTTCTGATAGCGGTTGCCCTGAGGCCGGTAGCCCGTGGCGTCGAGGAACGCCTTGAACTGTTTGTTGGTGACGGGATGGATGTCGACAAAAAAATCCTCGACTTGAACTTCCCGCTGCGGCTTTTCACCTTCGTAGACAAATGCTCCTCCGTATTGAGCTCCCGCTTTTTCTACCTGTTCGTCTGAGCTGCCCATGGTGAATTCACCGGCGGCGACGATGACCATGCCTTCGGGGGCCGGAGGGAGGTCTGGCCTTTGGGTAACTTTTTTCGGTGCGTCTTCGGCTTGAAGACAAATGGCGAATAAGGTGGCAAGCAGGAATGGTTGGCACATTTGAGGTGGCGGGATGGGGGCAGCAGGATTCAAGATTCAAGATTCAGGCGACAGGATTCAGGATTCAGGATTCAGGCGACAGGGCTAGGGATTCAAGCTTCAAGCTTCAAGATGCTTGACACATGCTGATTTCGGGGGCGCGTGTCGCGAGGCACTAGGACCACGGATTCCACGGCTGTTGTGCAGTATCGATTGACCTTGTTATTCAGAACGCCTCGCTCATGCAAGTGATAGAATCCTGTATCTCGAATCTTGAATCCTGATCTTGAATCCTGAGCCCTGCTGAATCCCTGAATCCTGCTGCCTGAATCCACAATCCGCCGCAGCCAGTGACACCCCCACTTCCTCAGTCCCTATACCCCGCGGCCCGGAGTCGTTCCAGGCGGAATTTGGCCATGTCACCCCAATGAGACTGGTCACCGGAATCGAGCTTTTCGTAGTTGGTGATGGCTTCATTGATATTGCCCTGCCCTTCAAGCGCGTAGGCCAGTCCGAATTGTGCTTTGTCCTTCAGGTATTTGCCGACGTATTCTGATTCGGAAGTGAGGACGGCCCGGTAAGCTGAGATCGCTTTATCCCAATTCTGCTGATCCGCGTATTGCTGGGCGAGCACGATGCCGGAACGTTTTGCGATCGGGTGCCGAGGGAAGCCATCCTTGAGCTTTTCGAGGGCCGTGATGCCCTTTGCGCGTGCTGTGTCTTTGTCTTTGTCGGTTTTGGCTTCGGCGAGCTTGCCGAAAGAGTATTCGGACCAGTAGTAGAGAATCCATGGCTCTGTCTGGCTGCCTTTGTAAAGCGCGGCCAGCCGCCCGAAATCAGCGTCTTCACCATCCGCAGCTTTCTTCTTTTCGGCTTCGAGCTCGGACCACGCCTGGCTGGTCTTGCTTTGCTCCGCGGCCTGCATTCCGGCAATGCCGATAAAGATGACAAGCAGGACGCCCACACCGCCCAGGAGGTGATATTTATAGGGTGTGAGCTGCTTCTGTGATTTGACAAACCACGCCACCACGTTGTCCACGAACTGGTCGTGTTTAAGTTCCTGTTTTCGCTTGGCTTTCACCGGTTCTGTCCTGTCGAATCTGAGTGGGCCCTGATGTCGAAAAGGGGCCGCGAGTGAGGGCCGAATAGCTTAGCGGCCGGTTTCTGTCTCACAACCTGACCCGGAATGCTCAGTATACATGAATGATGAGCTCGGTTTTCTTGCCATCCGGGATGAGAATGACCCGGAGCTTATTATTCACGTCCTGGTCTTCTTTGGTGAAATCAAGGGTCTTTCTGTAGAGGCCCATGATGTTGTTGAGCTTCCAACCGTTGGTGGTCATCTGATCACGATAGAAACTTGAGACAGAAGGAACGTTTGACTTCCCCGCATAATAGAATTGTGCCACTCGGTACTTCGTGCCGGCATCTGTAAATGAAATGTTGACATAGGACTGGCGCGGGTCGTGCACGAACCCTTCCGGGATGAGGACGTCAGGAAAATCGGACAACTCCGGGGTCTCGGCCTCGAGTGCGGCGAGGGTTTCTATTTTCTGTGGGGCGTCCTTATTCCAACCCGTTTCGGCTGGAGGCGGGTCGTAGTTTGCTCTCCCTCCCCGGGACTGGATCTGACATCCTGCGATGAAGGTCGCAAGAAGCGTTAGAGAAGCAGCGACGGTGCGCACGTACGGCCGATTTGTTGAAAGAATCCTTGAGCGAGACATGGACTTCCCCTTTTGAGAAGGAGTGAATGAGTATCACGAGCCGGGCGGCTCTGGAATTCCCCGTCTGGGGATGTGAGACGGCGTGAGGCGCTGGGGAAGCCGACAGTTGGCCTTCGCGCTCGGCGACAAGCGACATTGGTCTTGGCGCTCCGCGACAAGTATTCATACGCCCGAGAGGACTCGAACCTCTGACCTCCGGTTTAGGAAACCGATGCTCTATCCTGCTGAGCTACGGGCGCTGATGCTGATTCAGAAAGTAATCAGCGAAAAAATCTCGGTGTCAGGTAATTTTTGCCTGCCGTCGAGAAATGACAACTCCATCAGAAAAGAGCAACTGACCACATCTGCTCCAAGCCCGCGGACAAGCGAACAGGTGGCTGCAGCGGTTCCGCCTGTGGCCAGGACGTCGTCAACGATGACCACGCGATCCCCTTCATAAATGGCATCTTCGTGGACTTCGAGGGTGTCTTCCCCGTATTCGAGGGCGTAGGTGACGCTGCGGGTCTTATGGGGAAGTTTGCCCGGCTTTCGAACCGGGATATAGGCGACGCCCATCTCATAGGCGAGAGGCGCGCCGAATATGAAACCACGGGATTCGATCCCGATCACCCCATTTACACCATTGTCTTTGAAATTATCAGCCATAGCACTGGTGACGGTGCGCAGTCCACCGGGGTCTTGCAGCAGCGGGGTGATGTCTTTGAAATTGATGCCCGCCTTGGGGAAGTCGGGGATGTCACGGATGAGTGATGCGATGTGGTCGATGTCCATGAGGCTGATGGTTCAGGGTTTATGGTTGATGGTTAATGGTTGATGCCGCAGTTCATCAACCATTAACCATGCTTCATTCTTCCACAACATCGTCATCTTTGGTCATGACCTCGTGAAGCTTCTTTAGGGCCTCTTCCTCGATCTGGCGGATTCGCTCGCGGGTCAGGCTCATGGTGTTGCCGATCTGTTCCAGGGTCATGGGCTCGCCGGAGTTCAGGCCGTATCGCATGCGGAGGATGTTCGCTTCACGCTCGGTCAAGGTTTCCAGGTGTGATTGCAGGCGATCCTTGTCATATTGATCGAAGAAACTATCTTCAGGCTGCTGCATGCTCTGATCTTCGATCACGTCGTTGCCCTGGTAAGCTACATCGAGGCTGACGGGCTGGTTGGCGTTCATGGCTGCACGGACGACGCGCTTGATCACGTTCACCTTTTCCGCAGGGATGTCGACCGCTTTGGCCACTTCGGCGACAGACGGCTGACGGCCCAGGTCGTTGGCCAGAGTCTGGGTCGCGTTCTTCCATTGAGAGATAATTTCCACCATGTAGGCCGGGATGCGGACGGTCTTCACGGTGTTGGTGATGGCTCGGCGGATGGATTGTTTGATCCACCAGGTGGCGTAGGTGCTGAAACGGGTCTCAGCCTTGGGGTCGAAGCGCTCGACGGCCTTGAGCAGGCCGATGTTACCCTCTTCAATCAGATCCATGAACATAAGGCCACGATTGGTGTAAATCTTGGCAATGCTGACCACCAGCCGCAGGTTCGCGACGGTCATGGCTTCGCGGGCCTTTTCGTCCCCGGCCTGAATTTTGTAAGCCAGTTCCTTCTCCTCGTCCGCGGTGAGGAGCGGCACTTTACTGATGTCCTTCAGATAGACTTCGAGTGCAAATTCTCTTGACCTGGCCATTGCATTCCCTGCTTTTGGCGCGAAATGAAAGAGGGTTGATGTTTCCCTGCAGAGCAGCCATCCTTAGTCGAATCATCCGCATGATTCCTTCGCAAAACCAACAATTTCTTAAGTCTGCCGTAGTAATCAGCGAAGCTGGCTTGCCCTCTGTCGTGACCCTCGAATGTGGCGGATTATAGGCGGGCAGGTAGTCAAGTCAAGGGGGTTGAACCGAGCCTGACCGCGGCTATACTCCCGGCCTTTCAGCGCCAAATCCGCGCGTAAGTTATTTATCCTCAAAAGATTGCGGCCTCCCCGGAAAGTAGAGGATTATGGAACAATCCCTCCCGCTACGACACGCTGAGCCACCGTCGGACGATAGCGAGAGGCCGGCTGTCATTCGTGCGTTGATGCCGCTCTGGAGGGGCTGGATAAAGTTCGGCTTGTTCCTCTCCAGGGTCAACACCTTCATCCTCTTGACTCTCATTTACTTTGTGATGATGCCGTTCGTCCTCTTCATTCGACTGAAAGATCCCATCCGCAAGACCCAGCAGGCCGATAGTTATTGGGAACCCCGCGAGCCGACGGAAAAGTCCCTCAAGAAATACACCATGCAGTTTTGAAGCTGCGGGCCTGGACTCATCCGGGCTTTCATTCTTAAACGTGCCCCCACCACACATCACGTGAACATCCTCGGCCTCTCCTGTTACTACCACGATTCGGCAGCCGCACTCCTCCAGGACGGCCATCTTATCGCGGCGGCGGAGGAGGAGCGCTTCAATCGGAAAAAGCACTACTTCGGCTTCCCCGAGCTGGCAATCCAATACTGCCTCAAGGAAGCCGGGATCACGGCCAACGACCTCGACATTATCGCCTTCTATGAGAAGCCGCTGAAGAAGTTCGCCCGGCTGATGACGAACTTCGTCGCTACCTGGCCAAAATCCTACTCCGCGTTTCGCCAGGCCCTGCCCATCTGGCTGCACGAAAAACTCTGGATACGCCGCGCCATCCTGAAGAATCTGGACATCAAAAAGCCAGTGCTCTTCGGTGAACATCACCTCTCCCATGCGGCCAGCGGATTTCTTGTCTCTCCATTCGAAGAGGCGGCTATCCTCACGCTCGATGGTGTAGGGGAATGGTCGACCACCGCCATCGGTTACGGCAAAGGCACGGACATCACCCTGGAAAACGAGATCCGCTTCCCGCACTCACTTGGACTCCTCTACAGCACGATCACCGCTTACCTGGGATTCAGGGTCAACGACGCGGAATGGAAGGTCATGGGCCTCGCCCCTTACGGCAAACCGACCCATGTGGCCAAATTCGAAGAGCTCATCACCACCAAGCCGGACGGGAGCTTTCGGCTGAATCTCGATTACTTCGCCTATCACTATCATGCATCGCTGCCGTTCAATGAGAGATTCGAACAGCATTTCGGACGCCCGCGCCGCCCGCCCGGTGACGACCATCCCGAGGAGTTCTTTCGGGACATCGCGCACTCCGGACAAAAGGTCACCGAAAACGCCATCGTCAATATGGCCCAGGCCGCATACGATCGTTATGGGCTCGACAAGCTCTGCATTGCCGGCGGAGTCGGCCTCAACAGCGTGGCCAACTGGCGCATCATGCAGAAGACGCCATTCAAAGACATCTTTATCCAACCCGCGGCCGGGGACGACGGCGCGGCAGTCGGCGTGGCGTTCCACATCTACAACACCGTCATGGGCAAGCCCCGCTCATACGTGATGGATAATGCCTATCTCGGCCCATCGTTCACCAACGAAGAGATCGAGGACTTCCTCAAATCCCGCGGCATTCAGTACGACGCCTACAACAAGGAAGGCATGCTCGAACGCACGGCCAAAGAAATCGCGGCCAACAAGGTCATTGGCTGGTTTCAGGGCAGGATGGAGTTCGGCCCACGCGCCCTGGGCAGCCGCAGCATCCTGGCCAACCCGATGAATCCTGAAATGAAGGATATCATCAACGCCAAGATCAAATTCCGTGAGAAGTTTCGCCCCTTCGCGCCGAGCGTCCTGAAAGATCGCGCTAACGAATATTTTGATCTCGGCGACCTGGACAGCCCTTACATGCTGCTCATCCCTGACGTCAAGATGGACAAACGCAGCGTCATCCCCGCGGTCACCCACGAAGACGGCACCGGCCGCGTCCAGACCGTCACCAAAGAGGCCAACGGCATCTACTACGACCTCATCTCAATGGTCGACAAGATCAACGGCTGCCCGGTCGTCCTCAACACCTCCTTCAACGTCCGCGGCGAGCCCATCGTCTGCACCCCCGAAGACGGGTACAACTGTTTCATGAAAACAGGCATCGACATCCTCGTCATGGGCAACTACGTGATCGAGACCAAAGATGAATCAACCTTAAGTGAGGAGGTAAGGGAGGCGGATTACGAACAGATGGACAAAGAGCCGAGCGGGTAGCCACATGCTGGTACATTCATTCGTGAAAAGTCCAATGGGAGTTCCGTGTAGTGCACGCTTTAGCGTGTTCTGTGGTCGCCGGAAACGAATTCGGTCACGATGCCGGCGAGACTCCGGCGGGTCCGGGCTCGTTTGGGATCGGCCAGATTGGTCGCGGCGTCCCGCTCTATGCCACCCACTCCCAGTTGGCATCCTCCTCATCCCCGCTGACCACAATCCCGTTGCTCCCCCGAAGGCCATCGTAAACATCGTTCATCTCATCCACCGAATCGAAATACCCGACAACATAGGCCGCGCCAAACTTCTCACCTGTCTTGATCGGCCGACCGCCCAGCTCCTGGATGAAGCAGACATATCCACGCTGGTGACACCATGCCTCATAAACATCCGCCGGATCGAGAGTCATACCCACCAGCCAGGGATCGTTGCCTGAATCGGTCCAAACGCGGTAACCCCGGATCATGCGTGCCGGCAGGACTGCATCGTTGCGCTGGTAGAGATGCCGTTCATCGGGCGCGAAGTCTTCAAGGAATTCAGAGCCTGGGGTCTCACCTTCATAGCTGAGGTAGATGGCTGAAAACTCCTGAGCCGCGTTGTGCTTGAGATGCCCTGGCATGTCGAGACGAAAGATGAGCGCGTCGCAGTCATTCGCGCTGGTGATGCGGTCGCTGGCAAAGAAATAACGTTGTCCTTCCGGGAAGACGATTGTCTGTTCCCACACCGAGCCCGGCCGATAATCAAGCGTCGCCGACTTCCATGTGTAGCGCGTTTTTGCAGCCATGAAACCATCGCCTCGGAAAATCTGATAAGGCAGTTTGCGCGCCTTCGTGCAAATCTGCGGCAATTCCACGTAGCGTTTCTCAATGTTCCCGTGCATGCCATCGCCAGTGTGATAAGGGCACTCCCCGTCCTGCTCTTTTCCTTCGGCCGGCTCAAGCAGGAAATCGGCGATATCGAGCCCATGCCCCAGATCGCGTGCGCCAGTTCGCCTGTCAAGAAATGAGCCACCCTTCACACCACTGGTGTAGCCCTCAGTAGCAATGACAGCTTCGAAGCAATCAGTGCTGACATGGATCTCCGAGCCGACTGTTTCAATTTCGGGCATAGATGACCTCTCTTTGTTTCTCAAGCGCGATTCAGAATCGAGACAACATGATCGGAGAGCAGTGATCCGTTTTCAACAGCCTCTCAATCTAATAGAGCATCCCAAAAAGGAAAAGCGTTCTTGGCCGCGTCCCACCATCTTCCTCTGCCACCATTCACAATTCACCTCTTCCACCATTCACAATTCACCATTCACCATTCACAATCTTCCTCTTCCACAATTCACCATTCACCATCTTCCTCTTCCTCTTCCACCATTCACAATTCACAATTCACAATCTTCCTCTTCCTCTTCCACCGGCCCTTCCTCCTTGTGCACCTCCTCAAGAGAGCCAATCTTCAACAACTGTGGCGACAGCACCGCCGTCACGATCACGACGACAATGGTGCCGACACCGCCAACCACCACGGCGGTTACCGGCCCCCACCATTCGGCCGTCTCCCCAGACTCCAGGCCACCGATCTGGTTGGAAGAGCTGATGAACACACTGTTCACCGCGGATACCCGACCGCGCATTTCATCCGGTGTCAGCAACTGAATCAAAGTATGCCGGACGACCACGCTGACGTTGTCGAGCGCCCCGGCGAGGAAGAGCATCACAAGCGAAAGTGTGAAGGACCGTGATATCCCGAAAACAATGGTCGCCACTCCAAACCCCGCGACTGCCCACAACATTGCCACGCCGGCTTTCCGAAAAGGTGGCAGGTGTGCGATTCCAATCGCCATTGCAAACGCGCCCACCGCGGGCGCCGCTCTCAGCAACCCAAACCCGATCCCACCGACATGCAGAATGTCTTTGGCAAATATCGGTAGAAGATAGGTCGCGCCACCAAGGAGCACGGCAAACAGATCGAGCGAGATGATCGTGAAAAGCACCCTCTTGTCCCATACAAAACGACACCCCGCGAGCAGTGTTTTCATGGTGACCGGCTCCTTCTTGCGATCCGTCTCCTGGGGATTGAGCGTCAAGACACTGACAGCAAAATAGATCGACCCCGCGGCAGCGATGACATACGCAGCTTGAATGCTGTAAATCAGAACCAGTCCACCCAGCGCAGGGCCGACCACCCCGGCAAACTGCCACGTACTGCTGCTCCAGGTCGCCGCGTTACTGAAGATCTCTGCAGGTACCAGTTGCGGCATCAGCGAAGACTGAGCAGGCCTGCCAATCGTGCCCGAAATACTCGCCATCAACAGCAGGCAATACATCCAATTAATCGGGGCTTGGTAATACGAAGAAAGAGCGAGGCCTATCGAGCATGCCGCTGCCAGGAGCCGACTGACAAAAACCAACTTTCGCCGATCGAACATGTCCGCCATCTGCCCCGCCGGCAACGCGAGCAGGATCACCGGCAATGCCTGCACTCCACCGGTAATCCCAATCGCACGGGCAC
>JASLXP010000612.1 GCA_030740295.1 Planctomycetota bacterium | reverse complement strand
ATACGAGCTTGCCTACGCATCCGCTAGCCAAAGTGGAACGCATCTTCAGGACACCCTCGTGATAGCGAAAACATAAGCCCACCATCACTTTCCTATTAATACCTCGCGCCAGAGCCGACAACTCGTCAACGCCCTCGGTGGTATCCGAAAGCGGCTTCTCAATAAAAACGTGACAACCAGAACGAACTGCGTCTATGGCCATGGGCACGTGCAACTCTGTTGGCGTGCAAATGAATACGGCATCGGGATTACTTTTCAGCCCGTCCTCATAGGAGTCGAATAGGCTCAGGGAGGGACTCTGTTCCGCCATTTGCTGACGGGCCTGCGGTGTTGAATCGCAGGCACGAATATCGCCTAACCCCAAATCAACTAGAGCCCTGGCGTGACGTTTACCAATGCTACCACAGCCGACAATCAGAACACTTGGTTCTTTCCAGTCTTTGGACATTTGTTGAGTTCCTCGTTGTATTTTTCCAGGCGGTTTCACTTCGTGCTGGAAAATCCACCGTCGACAACGATGTTCGCGCCCGTGACGTAATCCGAAGCTGGTGAGGCCAGGAATAAGGCTACGCCCTTGAGATCACGTCCCATTTCGCCCAGCCGGCCAAGCATTGTTTCATCAGCGAAGTCAGAGACAAAAGACTTAGGAAGGAGGCCTTTGTCAAAGGCGCCTGGAGATATGGCATTAACGTTGACGCCCTGCGGAGACATCAAGGCGGCCAGATCCTTGGTCATGCCGATCACGCCGGCTTTGGCGGCCGCATATTCTATGGGCTGTTCATCCATGTTGTTGCGCTGATACATTCTTCGATCCCGCCCGACAAGGCCGGCAGTCGAGGAAATATTGATGATCTTGCCAGACCCGCGTTTCAACATAGCCGGGCCAAAGGCCTTGCAGCAATACAGTGGGCCAAGCAGATTCGTGTTAATAAGTCCGACGATATTCTCTATGTCTCGCTTAAAGAGATTGCACTCGCCCTGGCCGCTGCCTCCACCGGCGTTGTTGACCAGAATATCCACGTGTCCCTTCCAGTTTTGGGCTTCTGCTGCAACGGCCTGTACGTTGGGCCAATCACAGTGGTCCAACTGCAATCCCAGCGTATCCACCTGGCAGGTAGTTCGTATCTTCTCGGCTGACTCCTGAGCTTTGCTCAGGGTTCGGGAGGTGACTATCACGTCTGCACCGGCCTGAGCCAGGGCTTGGGCCATGTCAAAACCCAAGTCACGAACGCCGCCCGTTACCAGTGCAACTTTGCCTTTCAAGCAGAACATATCCAATGCCTTTGGAATACTCATTGTCATCATCCTTTAATAGATTGCTCCGTATTTGCCGGCCGATTCAAGCATAGCCCTGTAGTTGGCTACGGACACGTACTTGGAAAGCGAATTGCCCGAACTCAGTGCATATCCTCCGCCGGGAGCCACCTTTTCAAGCAGGTAACGCGTAGCTTCCACGATCTGTTCCGGAGTCCCACGCGAGAGCATATCCATATCTATGTTCCCCACGAAGGCGAGGCGATCTCCCCATTCCTGTTTGAGTTCCGCGATATCAACAGATGTCGGCTCATTCGGATGGATCGCTTGTATTCCGCAGCCGATTAGATCATCAAAGACCTCTAGCAACTGTCCGTCTGAATGATATAGATACAGTTTCTGGTGCCAGCGGCAGAGTTTTCCAATCTGGGTGTAATATGGATAGATGTATGTGCGGAAGAAATCCGGAGAAGCCATCAGCCCTTGCGTGTAAGCCGAATCGTCACCAAGCCAGATGCCCCCGACATAGTCCCTCTGAACAAGATTTTCAACAGCACTGACAGTGATCTGTCCCATTTTGTCAGCTACAGCTTTAACCAATGCAGGATTCTCCACACGGGCAACAGCAAATCCCTCGAATCCCATGCACCCTAAGATGCCTCTGAAGATCGGTCCGACACAGACTACCAGCTTCATTCCCTCTGGCAGACACTTTTTGATCAGATCAACGTCCTTGAAGTAGATGGCCTCGGGGCTGATCCACGGGTAGGACTCGAAGCTTTGGTCATCGTGTACACCGTGGGGATCAAAAGAACTGGCTGTATCCGGCCCATCGTTACGGAAAACACCATCGACTATCTTCTCCTGAGCGGAATCGGGGAGAGGTTGGCCCCTGACCTGGAGCAACGTATAATCATATCCAGCCGTTTTCCACCACTCGCAAACGGTGGGCAGATCCGTTACCGGCTTACCCAGAAAGGCTTTCATAAACTCAAGATCAACGCCTATCTCCGCTAACGGCACGCGATCCGGCAATCGCCGGCGAGAAATCACTGCTTCAAATCTACCAAAATCAGGACTGCACATATTTAATTGCGGCTTTCTTTCTCTTATGGGGACAAGATCAACTCATAATTCATGTGCCTCTTTCCAATAGGCATGGATTTCTTTTCCCTCTTCGACCGACTCCACCTGTGTATAAAGTACCAGTCCCGATTCGTTCTTGAAACGTGGGACAAACTCATTGGCCCAATTCCGGAACGAGCCGTGCTGCCGGCAAACGTAGCTATAGGCGTCTCCGTAGAAGCTCTCAATGGCTAAACGGCCTCTAAGTTCCTCTAGGTGCTCTTGATAGTACTCGAAACCGAACTGAGTGCTGAAAACAGCCACCTCGGGTATTCGCGCCAAAGTCTCAAACAGGTGTTCGAACCGGCTATGTTCCAGCGAACAGCAGTGAACATGGCCACAGCCCCCCCAGATCTCGATTATTATTTGATAGGCTGGGCCACAAAAACGCCCAATCATCTCCGGCGAGAGATTGCAGATGGAGTCATCGCCTAGACGTAGACCAGTTCCGGCAATGCCGAAATTTGTGAAGAACGGATTGGTCAGTGTGCCCATCATCTGGCGGAAGTTCCGCTCGACGTTGGCCTGGGTCCGGGCGCACAGCGTAATCAGCCGTTGACTTAGCTGGGGATGATCTACCAGATCAACCAACAGGCTTGAGCCTCGCATCTCCATAGCCATGCTGAAGGGCCCCTCGCACATCGTGCCCACGATGGCAACCCAGTCCGGCAGGTGACGGCGATAGTAGCGTCCCATGGCCTGTACCTGCGGCAATATGCCCGAGTCCATGCCTGGCGATTGAAGGTCTTCGACCTCTTCGATGCCCACCAGCACAGCCAGAGGAGTCGGGCCGACATCCTGAAGCGAAGCGCACATCACATCCGGAACGAACTGTTCAGCACCGAACATGCTTGGCACCAGCACGTTGCCCAGATGATTCATTCCCACGACCGGAAGAAGGTCGGAGCCGACCTGAAGCGTATCGAGCAGATAACGGCTGTGGATCCAGAAGAACACTTCCGCGTCAAGACGTTGAGAATAATCGACGCCTCTAATGTGCTGCGGGTTCGCCACGTGCACACCGAGGGGAATATACCCTTGTCTCTGCCAGGAAAATGCCCGCCGGTGCATTTGTTCGATCTGGGCAAAACGCTGGGGATTGTTCAGTCTTTCCAGATCGGATGTTAGCGTACTCATATGTTCTTTCCGTGTCGATTGACTTTACTAAGGTTCTCAGTCTTGTCCAGATAGGATCGCAGATCTTCCAGCTCAAACTCTTGTTCGATATCCTCGACGCTGCGATCAGCCATCTTAGAGGATAGCACAAATGTTGCCTCGTCACGGCAATAGCAAATATCTACCCCTTCGCCATATTTGTCCTTAATGGTGGGAAGTTTATGCTGGTTGTAGTCCAGGTGGTAAGTCTTGCAGTCCGTGTTGAACTGGGCGAAGGCACTGGCTGACAGTCCTTTTTCCGGAGGAAAAGGCTGGTCCTGATCTTTTCTGAAAACGTCTCGGCCGTTGCTCGCCACGATGGTACAGCCGCCCGCATAGCAGGCAACCATGTGGAATCCGTAGTCTCGGCTCCAGGAGTTGAGACGTAGCCCGCCCATAAACATACTGGGCCAAAAAACTATATTGGCTTGACCTCTCGACAGGGCTAGCCCCATCGCGGGAAACTTTATATCAAAACAGGTAGCTGCTCCTACTCGGCCGAAATCCGTAGGCCAGACCGGCACTTCCGTACCTGGCGAGATACCGTCAGCCATCTCGTAGCTGGTGGGTTGAAACTTACGATACCGCCCAATGATCTGGCCGGTACGACTTATCAACACTGCGGTGTTGTAGAATCGGTTGCCATCCTGTTCGATGAGGGTCCAAATGACATAAGTATTGAGCTTCTTAGCATACTCAGCGACCTTGGATGTACTCGCCCCGGGGACGGTCTCAGCCTTGATCAGTCTTTCTGCCGGCGTAAGCCCCAGATGTAAGGCAATCTCAGAAAAGCATACGAAATCCGGCCTCAGCTTGGCTGATTCTTCAAGCCAATACAACATGGTTTGCTGATTATCTTCGACCGAGGCCCCACTATCCACGCCCGGCCCCGTTGCCAAGGCAACGATTCTTGCAAGTCGCATTCTAGGATTCTCCTGGAAACCCCGTGTGATCTTTCAGCCTTTTCTGCTCCCCAAATCGGAGGAATTAATTTTTTTCTGGAGTTCCTCATAGAAGAGCTCCCCGTTGACCGGCAGTTCGACCCAGTCGTCCTGCCATGTCGACAGCAGTATCGCATTGGACAGTTCCAGGCTGTTGATACCTTCCTGTCCCGGAACGATGAGCGGCTCTGACTTGAGAATAGCCTGCACCCAGTTTTTTGTAATCTCCTTGTGTTCTTCCGATTTCCCCACAAGGGGGACATCGCATTTCCAACACTCGGGACTGCCGAATTGTCCTTTATACTGTTTGTTGAATTCCCTCTCGCTGATACGGTTCCTCCAGAAGGTGATTTTGCCATCTTCAACGATGAGCTTGCCCATATCGCCTGCGATTTCGAGACGATTTGAGCCCGGTGCCTCCCCGGTTGAGGCTATGAACACACCGCTGAGCCCGCCTTTGTACTCCATGTATGCGGTCACGTCGTCCTCGACTTCGATATGGTGATATTTTCCGAAGCTGCAGAATGCTCGCATTCTTTCCGGCAGGCCGAAGAACCAGTGCCAGAGGTCCAGTTGGTGCGGACACTGATTGAGCAGTACGCCTCCACCCTCTCCAGCCCAAGTGGCTCGCCAGCCGTCCAAGGCGTAGTAGCTTTGGGCGCGATACCAATTAGTTATGGTCCAGTTGATCCGTTTGATTCCTCCCAGTTCGCCGGAAACCAGCAGGTCCTTAAGCTTCTTGTAGAGCGGCCGGGTTCTTTGATTGAACATTATGGCGAATATCTTGCCGCTTTTCTCAGCCGCATCGTTCATCTGGAGAACCTGCTTGGTGTAAACGCCAGCAGGCTTTTCGATCAGAACATGAAGGCCGTGTTTGAAAGCGGATACAGCCAACGGCGGATGCATGTAGTGGGGTGTAGCAATCAAGACAGCGTCCACCATACCAGAGGAAAACAACTCCTCCGGCGTTTCGAAAACGGCCAGCTGTTTGCCAAAAATCTTCTTGGCACAGTCCAGCGCCTCGGTTCTGCTGTCGCAGACGGCCAATACCTCAGCGTCGCTCACCTCGCCATTGGAAAGATAGCCCGAATGGCCCTTTGCCATTATGCCAAAGCCAACAATTCCGATTCTTACCTTGCCCATTACCTCACCTTGGTATTAGAGAGACAACAACGATTCAAAGGCCCAGACCTTTTAGATATTCATAACTTCGGCCGATACACTCGAATGGGTCCCCTTGACAGTAATCCTGCTCAACGATAACCCACTGAATATTAGCCTGCTGGCAGGCCTCCACGATCCCGGGCCAATCAAGACTTCCTTCGCCTACAGGAAGTGTGCCCTGGGTATCCTGCGAAGGCAAGATCATGTCTTTAAAATGGACCAGGATCTGTCGGCCGCTCATTTTGCTTATAAGCTCTGCTGGGTCATGCCCCGCATAAGCCGCCCAGCAAGTGTCAATCTCAGCCAGGAACAGTTTGGGATCACTATCTTCGTACAGTATGTCAATTCCCAGCCGACCATCGCATTCGTCAAACTCCCAGAAATGATTATGATAGCTGAAGCTTATGCCAGCCTCAGCCAGTTTGGCTGCCATTTCCGACCCTTGTTTGGCGAACTCTGCATAGCCCTGTGCATCTCGCTGTGCTGCAGGCAGAGCACCGATAGCTGTGTGCTTACATCCCCAAATATGGTGCTCATCTATTATAGCCGACAGCTCGTTTTGCAGGCGGGGTAATCCCACATGCGAGGCACAGGCCCCGAGCCCTTCGCCATCGAGTGTTTTTCTAAGTTCTTCGGGCTCTATAGGTCCCAGAGCCGACAGTTGCACGTGATCGTAACCTATTTTCTTGACTTTCCTAAGTGTCTCAGCGATGGCCTTGACCGTTTGGCAGTTCTCTCGTAGAGAGTACAGAGTCACAGCCAGACCCAACTTTCCAACAGCTTGTTCCGGTTGTTGTTTGTTCATTTGCAGTTATCCTATTCCAATTTCAGACGGTGTGCCAGTACTCTTCCCTGGTTCTGCTCTATGGACCAGTGACAGGCTAGAATCTACCCATTGTCCAATGGCAGCAGTGAGCCCTGCCTGAACTTCAGGGTTGTTCCCATCACACTCGGTCTTTACTACTGTCTCGTGAGAATACACGATGTTGGTTAGATGCATGGCTCAGTCTATTTCCATTCGAATTTTAAGTTCAGGATTCTCGTTCGGCTTCCAGTCCACTACCAGAGGGACGGCCTCAAAACCCGGAACATGATTAAATACCCGTTGTCCATCGCAGGCCATGATTCTAAATGACGCATTTGAAAAAACGTCTATACAGCCATCAGGTTTTTCGACGCGAATATGATCTTCAGATAGTTGTTGTACCTTTTCTCCTGTTTTGGAGATTATTGGCAGGACGAAGTTCAGTTGCCCCCAAGCTCCTGGTTGTTCCATGGATGCAAGTATATCCAGCCCGTCAGGTGTGAAGAGGTATTGTATCCGGCAGAAGGAATCACCCTCTGGCGGATCGGCCTGTTTTTTGTCAACAAGCTTTGCCCTGACGGAGAAAGAGATTTCCGCTTCCTGTTGGTCATATGTTACTTCTGCATTGTGGTCACGAACGTTTGTATAGGGGGTATCGTTGCAGTTGAGTTCAAGTCTAGGCGTCAACGACATCTGAAACTGATCATGGTTGACCTGCATGTTTGACGGCTCTATCATAACATAGTCAGCGAGGCTCCCCACGAGAATCGGCCCCAGTTTCTCATGCCAGAGCATGGAGGGAGCTCCCCCGCTGGCGTGTTGACTATCATTGTACTGCCAAGCATAAGCGGTGATCGTTCCTCGCCAGGGACCAGTCGATACCAAGTACGTTCGAATCTCCGGGAATTCGTACACACCCGGGCCGTTTTCACGGGGCAGATGTACATTTTCCCGGCGGCAATCGGCTGCACCATGGTCTAGAACAGTTGCCAGGGCTTTGGCGTGACAGAACGTGTGGTGAACACAAGGTGCCACCCCATGGCTTACATAGTGAGGACCGCCATAAAGCAATCCATCGTGGGTGCAGGACTCCAGAAGCTTCGTATTGCGATAGACTGCTTCTGCAAAAGCGGGCTCTTTTTCCGCCAACTTTTCCGCCAACAAGGCATAAGCCGGCTGGCATCCGTCGGCGGTTCGGCTTCCCCAGTATGTCCATTTATAATTGCGTGTTCCGTAACTGTTGTCCCAGGCCCCGTCGGGCAGCATGAACTCCAGGTGTGATTTGAGTGAATCGGTGACAGCCTCGATGATTTCGTCATCTTTCGCCGCCTTTGCGTATAACACGAGTCCCGGCAGTGATTCTTCAACATTGTAACCCAGATCAATGGCGGGTCGTCGATTACTTGGCTGACTGCCTCCTTCGCCGGAGAGGAGCTTATTCTCAGCCGTCAGGAAGTCCATACAGCCATGGGCCAGTTCTCGTCCGCGTCTGTTGAAGCGAGGTTCATCCAGCAGCTTGCCCAAGAGCACCATGGTATACGAGCATCCGGCTGGGTAATTGATGGGCCAGCCTTTTAACGTCACGTGATCGTAAAGATACTCAGCGGTCAATCTAAGATGACCGGTCCAAAGTTCTCTGGTTTTTGTATCCAGCAATTGCCCGTGAAAAGTCAGTGCATCTGCGATGGCCGTGGCAGCAAATACGGTGATTCCCTTCCATAGGGCTATAGCGACTTCGTTGTAGTAGGATCCATCCAGTTGTCTGACGTTGTCCGACCACTGCATCAGCCTGATGGCCGCGTCAAAATATCGATCTTCTCCGGTCCTGGATGCCATATGCATAAGTGGGTAAACGGCATCGACACACCGGCCGTGTATTCTGGCGCAGGCCGGACACAGGATACCACCATAAAGGCCCGGAAGTTTAATATCTTCCACTTGGAGCTTCAGCAGGCCGTCGCACCAATCTTCCAGTAATTTTTCAAAGAGCTGCCTCATTAGGACTCTCGTTGTTTTCCTTTACTTGTATAGCCCGCTCACTGTTCTAGCCTGTCGCATTTGCTTATTAGAGTGTACTTCAGTTCAACTTTTGTGTCGAAGCAATTCCCTCACATTTCTTCGTCTTCCTGCCTTCAAAAGGACACAAATTTTTGAACATTTATATCTAATTTGTTGAACGTATCAACCCTCTGGTCAAACTTGCCCAGCGTATTCTCTACCACCAAATAGTCGAAGCCCGGCAAACGGACATCATCCCAGTAGTTTCCTATTCCACGCAAGGCCACATCCAGCATAGTCACAATCTGTTTGCCCAGCGGTTCTCCCGATTCCAATGTTATGGCCCCGAAGAATTCCTGGCACTCCGTATAACCCGAATTATGAGTGCCTGTATAGGGTTTAAGCATCTCCAATTGAATTTCTCTGCCTACTCGGGTTGAAACCTCTTCCGAGCGAGCAGAGAAGTAATCTACAAGTGCCTGTTCCTGTAACTTGGCTGGCAAGTTGTCCCGAGCCACTTCGCAATACTTCTCAAAACCCACCCGATAGGCTCCCTCAACAAGCTCAAACCAGAAACGCTGGTCAGAAGTCACTTCGTTCGGGGAGGGTACAGCCACCACCGACCTGCGAATGCAGGCGTTCAACCCGTCCCGCTTTGCGCCGACACCGAGGTGGACATAATCGCCAGGGTTGATCGGCCGATTCAAGGCCTTGCCGATTAGCGTGCGATTAGCTTCATTTGCCCCAACCATTATATCGAATCCGAATTCCTCCGCCCCAAGCTCCTTGGCCACAAAGTATCCCCAGGCAGCGACCTGGGTTTCAAGCATTCCCGGCTTGAGCACAGCCAGCATGGCCGCCATGGCCGCATCACCGATGATCGCTGCATCGCGAATCAGGGCCATCTCACGGTCGCTCTTTTCGTACTTGATATGGTAATAGACCGGCTGGGCGTCAATCACGTTTTCACTACCCAGCAGGTCATTGAGGTAATCAATTAGCGAAGCGGACACAACCTGACGAGGACTCAGCAGGCCGATGCGCTCAGGCATCTTGCCGTTATTGGCCGCATTGAGTATGTCTTCCAGTTTTTCTGCTTCCACCGGATACTTTTCGTCAGCCAATTGCAGAAGCTCCGCCTTGTGGACCTTTGCGCCGGCTCGCGGGGACAATTGTTCCGCCACATATCCCCCCTCCAGCCCGGCAACGATGTGAAAGCCTGTGCTCCCGATAACCCCCGCGACTTGCTCAACGGTGATATTCGTGTTACCACCCAAGTAAGGCACATCGCCGCAATAGTGTTCGTCTGAGAACACCAGACCTACTTCCAGGCCTTGAGATTTCAGGGCTGAATACACGCGTTTAGCACGCGATTGAAACTCTTCCTTTTCCACCATCAGCTGTTTGTCCACAGCTGGCGTTCTTTCCAAGACAGCCATAACCTTGTCAAAATCGACCCTGAGTCTGGCCGAATCGATAACCTTTGGATTGTCCTTCATTGACGAGCTCCTACCCTAATGTTCCTTTTCTGCCAGTACCTCTACGTTTCCAACAGCCCGCGGCCTATAGTGCGACCTCAGTAGCGCCTCCCCGTATTGGACGCCGATGAGGAATCCGCGCTCAAGGGCTCGGCCTTCGATCAACTGAAAGACGCCCCCCACTAGCTCATGCTGCGAGGCGTGCATCTTCATAGCTTCAACCTTGGCTTCGTACGTATCGCTAATATCAACGATCACAGAAGGATTTGCAATCGGCTCGAGCACTTCGAACTCATAGAGGGGTACTAATTTCCAAACGGGGTCGGTCTCCATAGCGCAGGGAATAGCCGCGTGAAACCAACCTTCGGTGGCCACACCGTGCACAGCCATGTGATCGTTGTAGTCTGCTCGACTATGGGTAAAGACAACGTCAGGCTGAAACTGGCGGATATGACCAACCACCTCGCGATAGCTGGAGTTGTCGACCTTCAGGTTCCAGTCAAGTAACCCCAGATTATGGTACTCCTGGATCCCGAGAATCTCGCATACGCGGGCCACTTCTTGGCCGCGTGTCTTGATAATGGAAGATTTCTCCTCACGATGGCTGTATCCTTCCGCTCCTTCGGAGAACATCACCAGCCTGATCGTCGCTCCGCCGTCAGCCAATTTGCGCAGCGTCCCGCCAATTCCGATTACCTCATCGTCCGCATGCGCACAAAACACCAGAACTTTCATATCCAACTCCTTTTCCGCTTTCCCTGCGGAAACCTAGTCTCATACCTGTCTGCAGCTATGCGGCGAGTGCGAGTCCTTGTCTTCCCAAGCCCAGACAAAGGTGCGGACATCGAACACGCGATGGATCCGTGGCTCCTTTCGGCGTACCAGGGCTATCAACTGTTCAGCGAACTGTTGGCAAGCTACACGATCCTGCCTGGCCATCGCTTCAACTGCCTTGGCCATGGCCAGGCATATCTCGGCGTGCTCCCTCAGGTAAAACCACGACCGCGCTTGGCATTTACTTTTTGAGCCCAGGTTACTCTTAATCACTGGCCCAAAACGATGGATCAACGCCGGGATTTTAGCCAACTTCTTAAGGGTCTCCCCCAACTCAGCCTCACTACGTTCTTTACGCAAAAACGGCGGATCGAACAATTCCGACAGTTCCTGGGTATAGCGTTTTACCTTGCGCCAGTCTTTGCCGAAGGCAGCCTTGTAATGGTCGTCTACAATCTCCTCAAAAGAAAGATTTTTATTCCAGAGGGTCCGTCCCATCACAGCCATTAACAATCCCGACGGCATAAAGCAGCGATGTAGCTGAACGCTATTGAGTCCTTGCAGCCCCAGCTTGCCCAAAACCTTTATGTCCGCGTGCAGAACCTTGGCCAGCCCGTAGTGACCGACGTCTTTAAAATGGTCCCACATCAGGTGGTAATCAAATAGGAAACTGTCCCCTTTGAACATCTTCCGCCAGGCCCGATAGAAGGCCAAGTTCTCACTTATCTTCTTGGAGAACTTTAGTTTGTTCAGGCTGAATCGCGGCAATTTTCCGTTACTTTTGCCAGCCTCGGCCAGAGAGTGCGTGTAAGTT
>JASLXP010000611.1 GCA_030740295.1 Planctomycetota bacterium | reverse complement strand
CGAATATCCTCGGGGTATCCTTCGCGCAGAATGTCCTGTACCACCTTGTGCATCCAGAGCAGGCAAATGGCCGACAGGATCAGCATGAACATCCAGCAACTGGTCCACAAACCCGTCCACTCCAGCAGGTATCCAAAGATGATCGGACAGAAGAAGCCACCCAGACCTCCGAGCACACCCACCATGCCGCCCACAACTCCCACTTCATCCGGAAAGTAATCTGGAATGTGTTTGTACACGGCAGCCTTGCCGATTCCCCAGATGCTACCCAGGCAAATCACCAGGGCCGCGAAGATCCAGACATTTGCCTGGAAATGAATCCGCGTAACCCCTTTCGCCAGAAGCTCCCTCCGCTTGACTGTCTGTCCCACCTCCACAACCGGCTCCTGCCAGATGTCCTTCGACGGGAGGACGAGAACACGGTCTTCGATATTCTCAACTGCCATCGACTTCTCGCGCAGCGGATACCGCTTGCCATCCACAGCAACAGACAGCTTGGAAACCTCGGTCACCAAGCCACCGCGGCTGGCCATGACCCCCCTGCCGGGAGAATACAGTTCCATCTTGGGAACAGTTACCATGAAACTGAGGAGGACGGAAGATCCCAGAACCCAGTACATCACCCTTCTGGCGCCAAGCTTGTCGGACATCCATCCGCCCAGAGCTCGGATCACCCCTGAGGGGAAGCTGAACAAGGCAGCCAGGACCCCGGCCGTAACCAGGGGGAGGTAGTAGACGTTGACGAAATACGGAACCAGCCACTGCGAGAACGCGACAAAGCACCCGAACACGAGGAAGTAGTAGAGACCGAGGCGCCAGACCCGTTGGTCTTTCAACGGCAGCAGCATCTCAGCCACTTTCTTGCCGGACGAAGCTGGTTTTTTGTTCTCAGAGAAGACGAAGAAGAGCACTCCCATGCCTGCCAACATGGCCGCGTAGAGGATTGGCAGTGTCCGCCAGCCATCGACATTGGCACCGTGATCAGTCAGTTCTTGCAGCAGGCTCGGAGCAAACAGAGTCGTCAAGGCCGCCCCCGCGTTTCCCGCCCCGAAGATTCCCAAGGCCGTCCCTTGACTCGCCTTGGGATACCAGACAGATGTGAAGGCAATCCCGATCGAAAAACTCACTCCCGCCAAGCCGAATCCGAAGCTGCAGAGCGCAAATCCCAGAAAGCTGTCAGCGTGGGACAGCAGGTACATCGGCACGGCGCAAAGAAGCAGGAGCGTTCCGTAAACCGGTTTGCCGCCGAATCTGTCAGTCAGCATTCCGGCGGGGAGGCGGAAAAAGGAGCCCGACAGTACGGGGATGCCAAGCAGCCAACCGATCTCAACCGGTCCCCAATCGAACCTCTGACTGGTGGCCAGGAAGGTGACCAACACACCATTTAGCATCCACGCTGCAAAACAGACCGTTAAGGCGAGCGTGTTGAGGAAGAGTGCCTTATGCGATTTTGCGGTCGCCGCTTCTTGCATCATGAGGCGTCTCAGTCTACAGTCGCAGCGCGCTCAGTTATTCTTGGGACGGGCTTCGCTCCACGCCGTGTTGGGATCGCGGATCGAACGTCGGTTCCAGTTCCATCTGACCACCTGGTATGGGCGCGTGATATAGTGCAGCGGGATGACCAGAAAGTGGACGAGTCGCGTGAAGGGGATCATGAAGACGATGAGAAACGCGCCAACGTTGTGCAGCTTGATCACCTGTGGTAGGGCGAAAACGGCTCTGGTCTCAGGGGCAAACTTGAAGATGGACCACAGATAGGGGGTCAGGTCGGCGGCGAACCAGGATGAACCCCAGCGGAAGCCGAGGGCGATCCAGCAACCGAGAATGATCTGGGCCAGGAGCACGAACTCGACTGCCACGTCCATCTTCGTGGTCACGATCTTGATACGTGGGAGAGTGAAACGCCGCAACATGAGCATCACCAGGCCGACGAGCGCGCTGAGACCGAAGGCGAAGGCACTGACCTCGAGGATAATCAGGCGCACCGGTTGTGCGTTCCAGGCCAGGGTGGTCTCGGGGATCAGGAATGCGAGGAGGTGCCCCATGAAGACGACGAGGATACCGAAATGGAAGGGCACGGTGCCCCAGAAAAGGGTCCTGCCCTCAAGGAACTGCGATGACAGCGACGAAACCTTGAAGCCCGTGCTGCTGTAACGCCAGATGCTCCCCACGATACAAACGACGATGGCCACATAGGGGAACACGACGAACATGAAGGTATTGAGCGCGTTCAAGGATTCCTCCATTCGGAAAGCTGGACCTGGGGTTGTGTGCAGCCCGTCGGGCCAATGGGATCGGGCATGGTGGGCCGCTGCCCCTCACCCCGCTCTTCGATGTCCATCTCGCGTCCGATCGAACTCAAGAATTGGCTGGTCTCGGGGAGCGGCTCGCCTTCGACGAGCGTGAAGTCGCTTTCGATCACGAGGAGCAAGGCCGACAAGGCCTCGCGGTACATGGTGGACCGTTCCGGGTCCCAGTCGATGAGTGTCTTGTAGTGCTTCCTGTAGAGCACGTTGCGCTGTTCGATGCGCTTGTCATCGAACTCTTCGATCATCCGGACCAACGCCGGGTGCAGGATCTCCTGCACGAACTCCATGACGAGGGCGGGGTCCTTCCAGACGGCCAACAGCTGCAGCACGTTCGGTAGATGGTCGGGCAATTCCGTGCCACACTCGGTGCCTGCCTCGCGGTGCTCGCGGTTCAGGTTGACCATGAGCTCAGCCCGTTTATAGTCGTCGCCGAACATGACGTAGCCCACATCCAGGGTCGTGATGGCCTGGACCTCGAAGGAGCGAGTGAAGAGCTCCTGAACGGAGTCCCGCTCTTCATCAGACAAGACATCACCATCGCCGGGCAACAGATCGATGAAGGCTCCCAGCCGCTCGGCCGCGGCCGGGTAGTCGGCCTTCAGATGGTCTTCTACCGCCCTGACGCGACGCGGGAACTCACTGGCGGGATGCAGGAAGACAGTGGCCAAGACCGCGTAGTGACTACAGTCCAACATGGTCAACTCCCCCTCTGGGCTGTCTCGTTCTTGAAGCCGAAGCCCGTATTCCCCTTCACGTCACCCGTGAACTCCATCATTTCGATGGCCTGCTCGCGGTGGGCGGCAGGTATGACAAAGCGGTCGTTGAACTTGGCCAGCGACGTCAGGTAGTAGATGGCATCGGCCTCGTCTGGACTCAGACTGACATCACTCAGCGTCTGGTCACGTTTGTCGGCCGTGATGTCGCCCACGGTCACGTGGCGACGATGCACCCGCACGGCCATGAGCTTCTTGATCCGTTCCTTGACCTTCGCAGTGTCTCCATTGCTGAACAGATTCGCCATGTACTCCATGGGCATTCGACCCTGCTCGAGGGTCGCGAAGAGCTCCACGGTGCTGGTGTCATAGAGCCAG
>JASLXP010000610.1 GCA_030740295.1 Planctomycetota bacterium | reverse complement strand
ACCCACTCCAAAAATGCCAACAGCCCATCATGTCCAGCAACCGTAAAAGTGCTCCAAACGCCCGCTGGCGGGCTTTTGGAGCACTTTTCCGGTTGCTGGACATGATGCGCTGTTGGCAAAGTACATGTAAAGGTACACATTCTAGCTCCCAATCATGGCTCGCCGGGGACAGGCCCCGGACGTGGCCTACAGTTAGTTATTATTCAGATACTGACGTTAACGAATGCGAAGTTTCCTCTGACGTCGTGTTTAGTTGATTCCGCCGCACGAGAGGAGTGCTGTAGCTAATGCGCAGTTGAGGTTTCAAGGACGGGCTTCCCTATGGTTTGAGTCTGACGGGTGAGTTGAATTCTTCCAGACGGAAGCCGCGGCTCGGCTCGACCGCGTAGTATTCCGGCTTCCAGTCGCCGGTGAATTCGATCCAGATGGCATGGGCGACTCCGGCTGAGACAGTCCAGAATCCGCCGCGATAATTCGCGGGCAAGCCGATGATCGTGGAGCGGCGTTGGGACTGGGGCCAGAGGCCGTTGAGATAGAATTTCTGAATGACCCGGAACTGAGGATCGCGGAGCTGCACGGTCTGGGGGCTGCTCGCGCTGCAGGAGAGCCGTAGCGCTGGACGCTTCGTACCTTCGGGCAGGTAAAAGGATGACAAACTCGCATGGTCGTTAAGGAGCAGGCGGCCCTGGGCATCCAGGTTGAGGGCGACCACTTCCTTGCGATTGGAGACCGGTAGCGTCAGGCCGAACTCGATGGACTTGCTTTCGACTATCAGCCGGTAGACGCCCTTGCGGCCGTCCTTCGGAACGCGGAATTTCTGCCACGGACGCGGCGCGATGCGCAAGCGGCCGTGCGCGTCCCAGGTGCGCTGGCTGGTCGTGAATGAATCGTCTCTGACCGGCTTGCCGTCGGGTCCGAGCAGCAGGACCTTTAGCTCATACTCCTTTTGGGGGTCGCGCTCTCTTGAGTGGAGATAACCGTCGACGCGGACTTCGATGGGTGAATCGTCGTCGTCGAGGATGGGCACCTCGATGCGGTGGATTCCGTCGGTGCATTTCGGTGACCAGCCGTAGTGCGTGCGCGGGTAGATGGGGGAGATGTCGGCGCCGGCATCCAACCAGGCTTTTTGTGCGAGGAGGGACCTCGGAAGGTGGAAGCCGACGAAGCTCAGCGAGCGTCCGTCCCGTCCGCCGTGCATCCCGCGCAGGTGCGAGGCCGGGTTGTCGTTCACGCTGCGGCACCAGGATTCGAGGTGTCCCCGGGCCGCTCGAGCATAGCGAAGGTCGCCGGTAACAAACCATGCCTGCGCGATGAGATTCATGGCGTTGCCCCAGATTTCGCTTACGTCACCGTGCCCTTGCAGATGTGCGTCCGCCCAGCGGACCAGGGCGGTACGCGAATTCTCCTGCCCCGTGAATTGAAAGTAATCGCCGATCCACATGGCGTAGTTTTCCCATTCCGGGAACGAGCCGTCGGGGAACTGAGAGGCAAGCAACGCGTCCGCTGTCTTGCGATAGATGGGAATAAGGTCCGTGTCCCACGTGGCCCGGTACAGGTCGAGGTTGGCCCGGACGGTGCCGGCGCCGGTACGCGACCCGCCTGTTGGCCCCTGTCGCTTTGCCAGCTCGCCCCACATGTTGGCAACGTCGCGAGTCCAGCCGTCTCCAGTGAAATAATAATGCCACATCAAAAAGGCCGTCATGGAATTGTAGTCCGGATTGCGGCTGCCGGAGTGCCACGGAACGAGACCCTTGTAGTCAGTAAGCGCGCCGCGGATCTTTCCCTTTGGCCAGCCCAGCTTTTCAAACTCCGGGCGGGAGTGGTGGCAGAATCCCACGTCGGCAACGATGCGCGTGTTGGCCAGTGCGAAGTCCATCAGGTCCTTCTGACCCGACCTCACCCACATGAGCCAGGGCCAGCGCGGACCGCTGTGGTGCATTTGATTGAACACCCGGTAGATGTCCCATCGCTCCGCAGGGACGTTGTAGGTGGTGTGCAACTGACCATAGAGCCACATGCCGTACCAACTGCCGATCCGATTCAAACGGGGAACAATGCGGCTCCAAAGGTCAAAGGCGTTTTCAATTTCCGGAAAACCTTTCGGGTCCCGGTGGTGCATGGGGCCGAAGACACCGGTGGCCGCCATCCACTCGGAGCTTGCGAGAGCGTGCGGCGAATCGGCCACCGCGCTAACCTCCGATTGCACTTGGGCCGTGGTGGCCGAGGGTGGAAAAAAGGTTACCGCGAAACGATGGGTCTTGGCGGCGCCGATGGCGTTCGATGCGACGGCGCCGTTAATGAAACGCTGCTCGTAGCTGTTGACGGGTTTGTAATCGGCCATCTCTTTCGGCACGGTAAAATCAAGCACTTCGCCGCCGTGCACAAAGTCGAGCTTCGAGACCGTATCATCGGACAGTGGACGATTTCTCGGCCTGCCGTGTCGAGGCCAACTGTGGAAGGTGGCCTCGTTTCCATCGATCCCGAGCTCCTTGGGAAAGTTCTGCCAGAACTCATCGACCGCCAGGGCCATCCCGCCACGCTCGCCGCGGAGGGCCATCCAGCCCGGCGCATGGGCGCCCTCGACCATGGCCCGCCAGCGAATGGGGTGACGCTCCTTCGCATCGCTCACGAACAGGCGTTGATAGGCCGCCTGGACTTCGTAGTGCTTCTCCGTGCTCTGGATGAGATAGCGGGGGAAACGATTGTAGAGATGGAATGGCCCGTCCTCCGTTCCGAACACGACCTCGCGAGTTTTCACCGTCGGCAAGGTAAAGCCGATGTCCTTGAACGCGGCCTCGCCCGATGCCGCGGTCATGATCCAGGTGTGCTCCAGCCGCAGGTGTGGCAGACCGGCAAACGCGCTGGCTCGCGTCACGTGCTTGCAGAGCTTTGCGCCGTCCTGTGCGACGTACCAGCTTTCGATGCGGAATACGGCCCGCAGAGGGCCCTGCTGTTCGATTTGGACACGGGCCTTCCTGTCGAGCGAAGCGCGGTAGAGCTTGCTATTTCGATCCACGAGGTAAGGGCCAATCGCTTCGCTTTCCACGATCAGTTGCTCGGTGGGTTCGAAGCTTCCATTGCCGTTGGTATCGAGAAAAACGCTGCTGATCACGCCGCCCTGTTCCCTTGGCACGCCGAAACGCAACGGGCCGGTGTCGACGACGTAAACGTCTTCAAGCTCGGTGATGCGAATGGATTGCTGCGGGCGCGCCCTGGATGGCGCGCCGTATTCCAGCACATATCGGCTTGCAGTCGCCGAAGCTTTCAACGCCTGGAAATGGACGCGCAGCCAGGAAATGCTTCCGGCGGGATCCCATCTCGCCAGCGCGGAAGTCTGGATGGGCAATTCGCCCCCCTTCGCGTCGAGCAGGCGAACTTGTCCGGCATCGGTCAGGGCCCCGCGCGGGAAAGGCACGCCCAGACTCACGGGCAGACGTTGGGCCCCGTGCGCGGACTGGACCGAGATCGGCACAGACCCGCGGCGTTTAGGGGTAAGCTTCGCCGGCTGAATAGCGAAAGCCGACGCGGTTTCGGCGACCGGTTTGTCTCCCACTGTCAGACCGATCCTGCACCTGTATTTTCCTGCCGGCAGGTCCTGGAGATTGAGAATCAGGCTGCCCCGTTTTCCCCGGGCTTCGATCTCTGATGCGCGGACCAGTTTGTCACCGGCATCAAGGATGCCTGCAAAGATCTTCGCATCATCGGGCAGCTCGCCCGAAGCGGTGATATCGAGCCACAGTCCGGCCGAGGCGTGGAGAGTGTCGTACACGTCGCGGTCCAGCATCATGTCCACGTGCCAGGCATTCAGGCGTCGGAAATCTGCATCCTCGCCGAAGAAGATCGTGCCGAAATTCTGCACGCCAGCGAAGGCGCCACGCGCGGCATTCCACGCAGAGCAATCCATCGGGCCGCCGATCACTCCCGCATTGCGGACCAGGTTAAAACCCATCGTGTCGAACGGTTCCGGCGGCTTGATGCCCAGCTCCGCGAAAGGAATCTCGATCTCGTACGCCCAGCCTTTTTCATCCGTCCCGGTTTTCAGATTCAGTTTCAGATCGGCCTTGATGTTGTTGTCCACCAGGTCGCAGACGCCGCCGTCCGGATCGGCGCAGATCTGAAAGACCTTTTCGCCGGCCAGAAAAAACATCTCGACCTGTTCCCCGCTGCTCCACTTCTGCGGCCGGTGGCGCGCCTTGCGTATCCTGGACAGATTGGGCTGGCTGCATCGAAGGGCAAGGTAGAGCGCGTCCGCGGTATATGCGCACTGGAACGAGGTCTCGACATCCGCCAGCACATCGCTCGTATTCCGGGCAATGAACTCGCCGGTCCACGGTTTCCGCCAGGCCGCATCGTCGAGCTTGCCGTCAATGGTCGGAGGCTTGCCAACTGGTTTCCCGGCCGGATAGACGCGCCGGCGGATCCCCTTCGGTGTGTGAAACGAAGCGCGCACGAGAGCGTTCGGCAGGTTCGCCGCAGGCCGGGGCAATTCGATCGGCTCAGGGTTAGCGACCTCATCCGGCCGAACCGGTTCCGGCAGCCGCGCTGCCAGGGACGCTCGGTCCGCAAGCGCAGACTTGACGCGGCCGCCAATATCTCCGTCGCCCCAGAGAAGCACGAAGTTTGTCTCGAGATAATCAGCCGCGGTCACCCGTGCCGAATCCTGGGACAGCAATGCTTCCATGAACCTGTTCTTCTTGTGGTGAATCAGGCGGGCGAAATGCCTGGCCCGTTCCCCCCGCCGCTGGAGCTTTTCACCCGGATTCAGCAGGGCCGCTGATTTATCCGCCCATTGGAAAACGAGGTAGTCCTTGATGTTGCTGGTTTCTTTGTCCAGCTTTGCGCCATCAATGATCACGGACAGTCTGCCTTTCTCGACGTCCCCTTCGCCGTAACTCGCTCCCAGCGTTCCCCAGGCGCTGACCCCGGCCGGCCGTGCCCGGATGCGCATGGTTCTGCGCCTCACGTAAATGGCCTCTTCCTGGCCGTAAAGTGCTATCCACGCCTGCACCCGCCAGCCTTCGTAATCGCCCTCGACGTATAGCACGTCCCGTGTCTTGTTCTGTTCCAGGGCCCGCCACTTGAGTCTCGCCCACCCAAAGTCGGCCCATCGGAGATGCTTCTTGCCCACGGGCGACAGGCCATACAGAACCGGATCGACCAGGAACAAGCCTCTCCCGCTGCGAGTCACAGCCATGAAGCTGTTCCAGGAATTCTGGAACTGCACGCGCACTTCCCCGCGCTGCATAACGATACGCCTGGCCAGCCCCGCGGCAGGTTCCATCGTGATGTCCCCATGTGCGCTCGCGCAGGCAAGGGAAGCTCCCACGACGAAGGCGAAAAGCAGGCGATGAATCTCAAGCGGATAGTGTCTGGAATTCATTCAAGATCCCACTTGGAGGTAAGGGGGCCTTTTCTCTGAGTTTCTTATGTAAGAATCTGCACTAAAAAATCCTCACGATCCCGTAAAGCTGCAGCCTATGGCCACAGGATGACTTCGCATCTGCTTGGCGTCCTCTACGGCATCCTGCTTTATTACTCGGTCGTCCCAGAAGAAGAAGTGCATTCCTGGTGGATACTCTGGTGACTCGTCCGATCTTCGCGATCCACGGCTCTGCTTGTTTGGGCTATTCTTGCCGATAGCGAAGTTGTATTCATGCACCCCAAAAAGGAAAGACGCAGGGAAGAACGGATAACAACGACGACGCTCCCGGAGATTTATTAGCGGTATTTCAGCGTGAAACTCAAACGAGCAATCATCCAACTTGTTGAGAATCCGGTCTTGAGCCGTGAAGTTCGCGGCCGCCTCCGTAGTGCGCGGACTGTGGTGGTCTTGACCATCTTCATGGCAATCCTGATGATCGGTTTTTACCTGGCCTACATTGCGGTGGTCAGGGGCAACAGGCACAACCCCGTCAATCTTTCAAATTCCGGTCGATACGTCTTCATGACCCTCGCCATCATGGAGTGCATCATGATCATGCTCATCGCGCCGGTGTTCTCGTGCGGCACCTTCACCGGCGAACGTGAGCAGGGGACGATGGATCTACTGAGGACGACTCTCCTCAAACCGGGACGAATCATCGCGGGCAAACTCGCATCCTCACTGGTGCTGGTCTTCCTCTTGCTCTTTGCGTCGATACCCATCTTTTCGAGTTGCCTGCTCTATGGAGGGCTGGGCCCGTTCCAGGTAATCCTGACGGTGGGAGTGCTCATCCTTACCGCACTGTTTTATGGTTTCCTCGGCCTTTTCTTCAGCGCGGTCATGAAGAAGACGACGACCGCTGCCGCGCTCAGCCTTGTCACTGCGATTGCCATAAATCTGCTCCCCCTGGGAGTGGCACTGTTTATCCTGATAGTTTCAGACGGCCACGCGGACGAACCGATCATATTTGCCTCGACCTCCTCGCCGGTGACTTCAGTGCTGGACATTCTCGAACCTGACATCCGCCGCGAATTCCGCCGTGAAATCCATGTGCCGCCCCAGGTGATGTGCGTGATCCTGCACGGAGGTCTGGCCCTGATCATGTGGGCCAAGATGTGGAGCAAGCTGAAGGTGGAACTCGGCTATGCAGAGGAAAGGAAAGTTGTCAGGGTTGGATGATGGAGGAATGGCCACTCCACTCCATCCTCACAGCCTTACTCGGGTCCATTCTATGTCCGTCCTGTCCGTTTCCTCTCCTGCATAGTAGACCACCACAAAACCACCGTCCGGGTGTGCTGCGGTGGCCGGCAGACCTACAGAGAAGGCTCTCATCTCTGACCAGGCATCGACCATATCGCCTTTGGATCGGGTCTGGCTGCTTTCGGTTTCATAGATGATGAATTCCGTATCATCCGGCCATGTCCGGCCGCCGTCGGTACTCGTCCGGCACTTGATGGCGGGCGCGGCGGTGCGGTCCACATAGACCATCGCAATCCGGCCGTCGGGCAGCGGGACGGCCGGTGCCGGTTGGCCGGGGACGCCGGCGTCCCAGAGCTCCGTCCAGGTCAGACCATTGTCTGCGGTACTCCGTGCATGGATGTTGAGGTAGGTGGCGTCGGCGGCGTTGTATGTCCAGAACAGGTCAAGGATTGAGCCATCGGCCATTACCTGCGGCCGCTGATCCCAGTAGAAGATACGGTTGGCCGGATCCCGGCTGACGAGCGCGTGCCTGGGCCACGTCTTCCCTTCGTCATTTGAAAACATCAGAACCGAGGAATGAATCCAGGGCGAGGTATCGTCGTAGTGTTTGTTGAGCTCGAACTGGCAGAGCCATTCGCCGTCGGGCAAAACCACAATGGGGCCGGTGAATGGTACCGGACAATTGAACGGAGTCGTATCGATGAATTCAGGCTCTGACCAATTGCAGCCGAGATCCTCTGACCTCGACAGCATGATGCGGGTGTCGAGCAAGCCTTCTGTTTCCTCATTAAAGAAAGGCAGAGAAGGGTCGGAGTGGTCCACCCAACACAGGACGGCAAGGAGGCGCTCCCCGCCGAGTGGGGTAATCCCAACGCCACGGAGCTGTCCCTGTTTCCCTTCTCTTTCAGGCGGGCTGAACGGCGCGGCTGGAGCGCTCCAATTCGCACCCTCATCATCCGACCATGCAACGGCAACGTGCTGTCCTTCATCCTCGCCCTTTCTGCAGGCGCAACGCCAACCGCAGATCCACCGCCCGCTTTCGGTAATGGTAATTTGAGGGAACGCGCAGCTCTGACGGTCCGTGCCGGCCTCACTTCTGAATACAGTTCCGCGGTCAGTAATTTTCATTGGGGCCCAGCCTTTCTGCTCTGCAAATGATGCCTGAGAATGAATATGACGGTGGAACGCTTGACGTCGCAACAGTATTCCACCTGCTCTGAAAATTCACCTGAGTCAGGTGGCATTTTCATTGACCGGACTTCATTCATCTTGTTCTGATTCAGGGCCATGAAATCCGTGTTAAAAAATGGGAATCCTGTTGTTCAGGGGCGAAGCCCCGGTCTTTTGCCTAGCCCAGCCCAACGGGCTGGGTTTAGAGAAGGATTGCCTTTCAGGGGCGACGCCCCGGTCGTTTGCAGCAGGTCAGTCGTGCAAATGGTCGGGGCGTTGCCCCTTTGGTTGTCCTTCATTACTTCCCAGCCCGCCGGGCTGGGCTAAGCAAACCGGCGGGGCTTTGCCCCTGAAATCCGTAAAGACACCCCGTCCTGATCTACTATTTGGACCTTGGGTGTGACTCTAATAGTCTCTCTTGACCATGTGCCAGGTGTCGCCTCTTTTCTCGTAGACCTCACGTCCTTCGCGATGGAGTCGTCTGATTGGCGTGCCGCGACTGTAATACCAATGACCGTATTCCTCCTTTTGTCCACCGTATCGCCAGCGGATTTCATCGGTTTTGAATCCGTCCGTGCCGAAGATTTCCCGGCTGATGGGGCCTTTCTGTCCGGGCCGCCAGTACTCCCGTGTTCTGACCTTACCGTTGGTGAATGTCAGTCGCCGGGTTGCCTCGCCGTCGGCAGTCAAGTCCTCCGCTGCAGCTAGAATTCCAGACTCATATTTCTCCCTGCGTATGACTCCGTCGTACAGATGCCGTACTTCGCAGATCGCTTTTTCGGCAACCTTCGCTTTCTTCTCATCTGTCTCGACACCGTTGACCAGCCAGGTGCGAGAGGTCCAAGAGAAGTCATCCGGTTTCTCCTGCAACACTGTAAGCTTCGCGCCGGCGCGCAGTTCAACTGAGTGGCTGGCTCTACCTTCCAGACCGCTCCACTCCACGGCGACGGCGCGGTAGGTGCCGGACTGTCCTAACTTGATGGTCTGTCCGGGTCGCAGTGGACTCGCAGTAGTTCGCTTGTCCCCTCGATCCAACCAGTAGCCGAAAGTTTCCCAGTGGTTTTCGCCGGGGATCAGTTGCGCTCCCGCTGCGGTGACGCGCAGATGCGGAGGGTCAGGGAGTCGCACGACGCTGGCGTACACATCGGTCTGTCGTTGATAGAGCAGCTTGCTCTTCGGATCGCCAAGCTCTGTGACAGCCTTGACCAGCCATGTCCAGGGCGGGACGGCGCGGGCTTTCTCCTGATCGGTCATCAGACGAGTGTCGAATGAAACGACGAACGAGTTTGCGGACAGAAGGCTCTTGCGAGTGCCGTACTTCCGCCGTTCTATCCCCTCGAACGAAGTTGACGTTTTCGATTTGTAGCCGATGACTTCTCTCGCCACGCACAGATCCCCAGATTCAGGGAAACCCTCCGTGGTGGTGACAGGCAAGCTCGTGCCTTCCTTGATGGTCTTCGTCAACTGAGCGAAAGGCCCCCGCTGGAGATCATAATTGGAGACAAAGGAGATCTTGGTGCCGTCAGGGCTGCCCTTGGGGTCGGCATCGTAGGGGCCGGACGCGTCACCGACATTCGAAGGGAAACAGAGAAATGACGGGGGACGGGGCAGGTGGACTCCATGCCCCGAGCGCAAATCGGCCACCTCGTAATCGCCGCAGATCCAGCGTCCGCTCCTTCCGCATGGGCTGATGTCACCCACGCTGATATTCGCCAGCAGATGCACATCGCTGGGGTAGGGCTCGTTCCATTTGCGGCCACGCATCTGGTAGTTGCCCATCAGTTGCCACTCGCCGTCGCCTGACCACGCCAGGTGACATGGCTGCACCTTGGGCACTCCGGACCCCGGTGATGTGGTTTGGATTTGCACAACTCCAGAAGTATTACGATTACGGTCGTGGCGTGAGCGTCTGCCAGTTGCGTTTGAAGAACAAAACCAACCCAAAGCATCAGGAATCCATGAAGTGGGTGAAGGAGAAGGGCCTGTTGGACTACACCTTCATTTACGCGCCGTTCGATGAGCACTCGAATGAAGTCGTGCCGGACGTCGCCAAATGGTGCAGGAAGTGGAAGGAAGAGAGCGACATCCCCATTCTCGATTGCTTTTATGGCTCGAACGTCCAGCCGCTGTTCGGCCTTGTGGATATCTGGCTCGGCCAGAACCCGAAGCAGGAGTGGGCCAAAGAGCGCAAAAAGAAGGGAGACCGGTTTTTCGCGGTCAACAGTTCACTCATCTGGCACATCGAATACGAACCGGTCGGCGGAAGGGCAGCGTTCTGGCAAGACCATGCGAGTGGTTACGACGGCCGGTACGTTTACAGCACCTGCCGCTGGACAAACGACCTGTTCAAAAAGAACTGGACGAGCGGCAACTACATGGGCAGCGCGGTCTATCCATCTCCTGACGGTGTAACGACGAGCATTCGCTTCGAAGCCATGCGTGACGGTATCGACGACTACGAATACCTTTCGATCCTGAAGAGGCTCGTCGAGAAGAATGTTGGCTCAGGTGTCGCCGCGGTCAAAGAAGCCAAAGCCATCCTGGCCGATGAGCAACTGGGCAAGAAACTCAAGTCTGTTGACGATCTCTACGCCATGAGGGCAAAGGTGGCGGATCTGATCGCAGAGCTGACTGAGGAGTAGCAGGCCAGGATGGAGGTGTCTTTACGGAATCAGGCTTCGCCCATGATTCAGTCAGACGCTTGAAGGAACACAACCATGAATTCCCAACCCAACATCCTTTTCCTGATGAGTGACCAGCACAATGCCGGCAGCATGGGCTGTGCTGGTCACCCGAACGTGAAGACGCCAACACTCGATGCTCTCGCGGAGGACGGCATCCGTTTCACCCGCGCCTACTGCAACAACCCGATCTGCTCCCCTTCACGCATCACGTACGTCACGGGCCAGTATCCGCATACGCACGGTTTTCTGGGTAACAACAATTTTGAGTTAGACGATCGCAATCCCGATACGCTCGGCGCTACCTTTCGCCGCCAGGGCTACCAGACCGCGCAGGTAGGCAAGGCCCACATGATTCGGAGATGGGATGAGGAAGCCTACGAATTCATCCGTTATTGCGACCTTTGCGACGCCGACCGCAACGATCCGACCAGGCATCATTATTTCAAACACCTCATAGACTGCGGCCTGGCAGATGATTACGACGAAGGAACACAGGCGCCCGGCAGTGAGGGCAGAAGCAAAGGCTGCGCGATTTCAAAGCTTCCGTATGAACATTCCATCGAACATTTCACTGGCGAGGAGAGCCTTCGGTTTCTTGAAACGTGGGATCAGCGTCGTCCTTTCTTTCTTCACATGAGCTTTCAGAGGCCCCATCCTCCCTGGCATCCTTCCGCCGAACACGCGGACATGTACGATCCTGCCGATATCCAGCTCGGCCCGGATGCCGCCGACTGGTGGGAGAACAAATGGGCCGGCCGGCCGGAGTTCATCACCCGATCCATCACGAACCGTATGCGAAACAGATCGATGGATGACCTGAAAAAAATGCTGGCTTATCACTTCGCATTGGTCTCAGTAATTGATATGGAAATGGGCCGTGTCGTCGACTGGCTCAAAGCAAACGGCCAATACGAGAACACGATCATCATCTACGCGGCCGATCATGGTGACTTTGCCGGCGATCACGGCACCTGTGACAAGAACGTCGGCATCTACGAGTCCATCCACCGGATACCGTTCATCATCAGGTGTCCCGGCGGGCCGCGGGGAGAATCTCGCGATGCCATCATCGAGTCCGTCGATCTGTTCCCAACTCTGTGCGACCTTGCCGGCGTCCCCCGCCCGGAGCAGATGGACGGCCGTTCCATCGCACCGGAGATAGCTGGACAAGGCGATGGAAAGCCGGAAGCCATCTGTGAATGGGATTTCGGTGGTACGCAGCGACGTGCCAATGCCATCCGCACACAGCAGTATAGGCTGGTCTATTACACGCATGAGCTCGGAGGAGAGCTCTACGACCACGAAACCGATCCTTTCGAGATGTACAACAGATGGGAATGCCCTGAGCACCAGCCGGTCCGCCTCAAACTCATGGAAAGACTTTTCGACCGCATTAACCAGTATCGCCGTCGAACGAACATGGACACCGACCTGGAGGCACATGCCAGGGAAAGCAACTCACCCACCCACCTCCTGCACAAGCGGTGTAAGAAATGGTCGGAGGTGCAAAGCCTGATTCAACATCAGTAACACTTGAACTCTATTGAATGATCTCCGGCTCTACTCCCGCCAGGGGAACATCAAGAAGATCCTCGGCGAAGATGATGTTGCCCTCGAAATTCGACCCCGCTTCCTTGAGGATTCTCTCCCGGATGCCGACCTGGTTTACCTGCTCGGTGATGTGCACCAGGACGAGCGTCTTGACGCCGGCATCGGTCGCGGTCTTCGCCGCGTCGAGGTGACCTGAACAGCAACTCGTAATGCGTTCATCCGTCACCACTCCGTTAATGAAGTGGCACATGTGAATCAGGACGTCAGCCCCCTGTGCCAACGAAGTCAGCGACTGTGTCGGCGCCGTATCGCCGCCGAAGACGATGGATGCATCACCCGTTTCCAGACGGTATGCCAGACATGTGAGCTGCGGCTGGCAGTGCACCACCTCCGCGACCTGCACTTTCCAGTTTTCGGTTTCAATCACTTCCCCTGGCTCCACTTCTCTCACCCTCGGAACCGGCCGTTTGCGTGGCATGACGCCACCGCGCATTTCATAAACGAAGTGACTGCCCGGATGCTGCGTGCGCGCGTCCAGGTCGGGACCGAAAGCGCCGTCTTCCCCAATCAGCCTGTCAGTCATCAGTTGAAGGGGCGGCGGACCGTACACATCAAGCTCCGGGATCTGCCCCGCGCCCTGATCCCATCTCGAAAGGACAAGGTATCCATAGTCCACGCAGTGATCGTAATGAAGATGGGTGAGGAACAAGCTTGTAATCTGAGTTTGCGACACACCGGCTTCCATCAATCGGCGGATGCTGAACGGCCCGCAGTCGAAGAGCAGCATCTCGTCCTCCAGAGTTACGAGATAGCTCGAGCCCGCACGATGAAGGAGCGGGGTAGGTGTTCCAGTTCCGAGGAGTTTCAGTTTTGTGCTCATCATTCAAACCTCATTTCTTGGGAAGCTTTTGGATCGGATCTGCCAGGACTTCACAACTTAATCCACACATTTCAATATATTCATTGATAACGTGATGGGGTAACCATAGAAAGAAAATTGCAGAATCAGAATCGGGACATCATGAGTCTTTATCCAGACACCCTAATGAATACTCACGACATCATTACCGGCTCTACACCACTCGAGGATCGACTCGACGGCGTGCGGCCCCGACTCTTCATGAACGCCGAGAAGCTCGATGAGCTCAAAGAGCAGATCACTTTTGAGCCTTACGCGGGCATGTATCGACGCGTGATCCAGCTCGCCGACGAGGGTATCGAGCGTGGATTTACTCGTGCAGAAGACGGTGCGCCCATTGGCCGGGGTCGAGGCACGGTTATGCCGAATCTTGCCCTTGCGTTCTTCATTGGCGGGGATGAAAATTACCTCGACGCCGCAAAGGAATCGATGCTTGCTGCCATTTCTTTTGATTCCTGGGGAGAGAGCCTGGATTACGGCGAGACTTCGTTTGGACTCTCGATCGCTTACGACTGGCTGCAGGGCCATCTGGACAATGGAACACTCGAACAGGTTAGAGATGCTCTCTACAAATGTGGATTGGAGCGGCATCAGTTCATTGGACAGAACTCGGGCTGGTTGGCGAATGTATATACGTGCAATCACCTCGCGGTAGTGATGGCTGGCCTGACGGCATCCGCGTGCGCCCTGTATGGGGACTGTGACGACATCTCACCTTGGGTGCGGATGTCCACCGAAAAACTGCGCACGATGGCCATGGCTCTGGGGGATGACGGAGCCTCGCAGGAAAGCCATGGTTACGGCGCATTCTACGGGCTTTATCTCTTGAAGGCGGTGACTCTCGTCCAGGAACTCGTTGGCGAAGACCTGTTTGAGCGATGCAACTGGCTGCGCAACTTGAGCAACTTCTATCTCTACAGCGCCTTGCCCGGTGAAGGCCATCCGGTCGGCCCGAGCTACTTCAACTTTGGAGATGGTGCGCGCTGGCACTGGCACGGGCTGGACGTCCAGCAGCGGAAACTCGCCGCTGTCTATCGGAATCCCGCTGCTCAATGGCATGCGGATATTCTGACGTCCACCGGATACGGGCTCGACCAGGGTGCCTTTCTGAATTTGCTGTGGTTCGATCCCGATGTGACAGCAACGCCGCCTGACAGCCTGCCAACCATGCATCATTTCCAGGACAAAGATCTCGTGTTCTGCCGAACCGGATGGAAACCGGATTCAGAGGTAATCGGATTCAGGTGCGGGCCTCACTTCGGCCACCACGCGCTTCGACATTATCCGCATGACATCGGCGGCGGGCACATGTGTCCGGATGCAGGCGCATTCCAGATCTACGCGCATGGGGACCGGCTGATCGTTGACGACGGCTATAAATCAAAGTGGACGAAGTTCCAGAATACGATGCTCATCAACGGGCACGGCCAGACCGGCGAGGGCGCCATGTGGTTCGAGGGACAGCAACTGCGAAGAGAAAAACGAGGCCCAGGAATTCTGCGGGCAGAGAGCTGCGAAACACACGACGAGATCATCGCCGACGCCACTGGCGCATACGGCGCCGAAACCGGCCTTAAAAAGTTCGTCCGGCATTTTCTTTACATCAAGCCATCCATCTGGCTGATTGCCGACGTGCTCGCAGCCGATTCGCCTTCCACCTTCGAGCTCTACTTCCATGCCGATCAACCTTTCGAAGAGCTCGATGAGCATGCGTTCAGAGTTACCTGCGAAAATGGCTCGATGCTGCTCAGGTCGCTGATGCCGCAATCGTCCTCGGCCTCTGCGTTCATACAGGAAGTCACCACAGAGAGCTCTCACGGCGACGATAGCATCCCGGCGCTCGTGATCAGAAACTCAGAGCCCCTGGCGAAGGTCTTCCTTCTCACGGCGCTCTATGCTTTTCCGTCTGATTCGCCCTCTGTCCCGGAGGTCACGGCAGAGGCCAGGGACAATGAAATCCAGGTGTGGCTGAACGATCCCACGACAGGCAGGAGTGAGAGCGTGACCGTTTCACTCGACTCCGACCCCAGGCATTCCATCCTTCGTATGAGTCAATAGTCCCGTTTCACACCATTCGGGCCGTCTGTTTCGTGGACGATTAAAAAGCTCTATCATTGAAGTTGAACGAATGGACGCAGCCTTTGACAAGGAGAGAATTTATGCAACCTTCGCTGAATCATCGGATCGCGATTACGAGCCTCGTTCTTTGCGCTTTGGCCGCGGCTGAAGAGGGCAAACTCGAAGACAACGTCCTGCCACTGGGCGAAGGCGGCAAGGCGCTGAATCTCGATTTCGAAACCGGGAACCTGAAAGACTGGACCATCGAAGGCGATGCGTTCAAAGGGCAGCCCATCAAAGGAGACACAGTAACCACACGGGGACGGGGCCAAGCGTCGAAGCATCAGGGTGATTACTGGATCGGCGGTTACGAGAAGCTCAAGGACGGGCCTCAGGGCACGCTGACTTCGAACGCCTTCACCGTAACGCATCCCTTCGCAAGCTTCAGAATTGCCGGAGGACCGCAGGCAACAACGAGAGTCGATGTACTGCTCGCGGACAGCGGGAAGGTCATTTTCAGCTCGAGCGGTCAAACCCATGAGAGTTTGCGGCGGGTGGCCTTCGACCTCCAGTCGCACAAGGGTAAGAAGATCTTCATCAGGATTGTGGATAAGAGCTCCGGCCCCTGGGGCCACATAAACTTCGACGATTTTCGTTTCAACGCAAAGAAGCCGAAGACGCCTCCTCGGGCACCGGCTCAGGTCGCGTCACTACCGCTGACGGCCGAAGAGGCGGCAAAGAAGATGACGCTGCCGGAGGGCTTCAGCGTCACCGTATCTGCGAGTGAGCCAGACGTCCGCCAGCCCATCGCGATGGCCTTTGACCACAAGGGACGGCTGTGGGTGGCCGAAGCCCTGGCTTACCCGAGGCGGCGCGGCAAGAATCAATCGCCGGACCGGATTCTCATCTTCGAAGACAAGGACGGTAATGGAACTTTCGACGAACGGATCGTCTTTACCGAAGGGCTCAACCTTGTCAGCGGCATCGAGGTCGGCTTTGGCGGCGTCTTCGTAGGAGCGGCGCCCTACCTGCTCTTCATTCCGGACAGGGACGGCGACGATAAACCGGACGGCGAACCTGAAATCCTGCTCGATGGCTGGGGATACCAGGATACGCACGAGACGCTGAATTCGTTCATCTGGGGGCCGGACGGCTGGCTTTACGGTTGCCATGGCGTGTTCACCCGTTCCAACGTGGGCAAGCCCGGCACGCCGGTAAACGAAAGAGCGTCCTTCAACTGTGCTGTCTGGCGCTACCAACCAGTTCGCTCGGAGTTTGAAGTCTTCGCACACGGCGGCAGCAACCAGTGGGGTATCGATTTTGATGACCGGGGCCAGGCATTCATGACAACCTGTCGCAGCCGGAACGGCGGCGGTCCGGTCACGCACGTCATCCAGGGAGGTTACTACTGGCGTCAGTCCGGAGGCCACCGCTACCCGCACGCTTATTCCCCGCTCAAAGCCAGCGCGGATACAGGCCACGGCCCCGGTGGAGCAGGCGGGGACCGGGCGACCTATGGAGGACACGCCCATTGCGGCGCCATGATCTATCTGGGCGATAACTGGCCCGAGAAATACCGCAATCTGCTGATGACCAACAACGTGCACGGGCACCGGGTAAACGTCGAAAAAATCCATCGCCGCGGTTCCGGCTACCGCATCGAGCACATGCCGAATCTCCTCTTCGCCCATGATCAGCGGTTCATGGGAGTCAACCTCCGCTACGGCCCCGACGGGGGCGTCTTTGTGCTCGACTGGTACGACCGGCAGAACTGCCACACCAACAACATCAGCGCCTGGGACCGCGGCAGCGGACGCATCTACAAGGTTACTTACGGCGAGCGCAGCACAAATCCTCAAGCCGAAGATCCTTCTACCGCGTCCGATTCAAAACTCGTCGAGCTTCAACTCCACCAGAACGACTGGTACGTCCGCCACGCCCGCCGGGCCCTCCAGGAACGAGCCGCCGCGGGGAAGCTGTCGGCTGAGGTGCGTCCTGCGCTGTCAAAGATCCTGGATGAAAATCCTGACATCACTCGCAAGCTTCGCGCTCTGTGGGCGCTTCACGTGACGGGCGGCATCGAAGAGGAACTTACTCTGAAGCTCCTCCAACACCCGGACGAATTCGTACGATCCTGGTCCATCCAATTGGAGTTGGAGGATAGCGAGGTTTCGGATGCCGTCGCCGGTCGCCTTGTCGAAATGGCTGGCGCCGATTCTTCGCAGCCGGTCCGGCTCTACCTGGCCTCCGCTCTGCAGCGGCTGCCTGCTGATGCCCGATGGCCGATCGCAGAGGGGCTGGCCAGCCATGAGACAGATTCCGCCGATCGCAACATCCCGCAGATGCTCTGGCTGGGCATGGAGCCTCTCGTGGCGAAAGATCCTTCCAAGGCGATCCCTTTGGCCGCGTCATCGAAGATTCCACTGGTTCGAGAATCGGCTGCACGGCGAGCTGCGTCTACTGGCTCACGAAAAGCTGTGGACGCAGTCGTGGACGCTTTGGCTGATGCTGAAGGAGCAGCGGCGAGTGACCTGCTGCGCGGTTTCGCCAAAGGCTTTGCAGGCCGGCGCAAGTTCCAGATGCCGGCAGGCTGGCCGGAGGTCTATCGCCGGCTTACCGGTAACGGCTCCGAATCGATCGGCCGGGCCGCGCGTCAGCTTGCCCTTCTCTTTGACGACCAGCAGGTACTGGCAGATCTGCGCAAGATTGCCGAAGACACCAAACAGCCGATAGCAGAGCGTAACTTTGCTCTGAAGGCGCTTCTTGAGAAGAAGGATCCCGATCTGGCTCCCGTGCTTCAGAAACTCGTGGCAGACGAATCTCTCCGGCCGATGGCTCTTCGGGGCCTGACTGCTTATTCCGATCCCAAGACCCCGTCAGTCATCCTCTCTGCCTATCCACAACTCGATGCCTCTTCAAAGCGAGTGGCGATAGGGGCCCTGACATCG
>JASLXP010000609.1 GCA_030740295.1 Planctomycetota bacterium | reverse complement strand
GGAGACCTTAGCGGAGAAACTGCCAGCGTTGCCTTTGTGATTGAGCGACAGCCGCGACTTCATATCACCCATGACGACCCGCCAGGAAAGCTGGTCACCGACCGCGTATGTGCCGAGCCGCCCGACGTCCGGCTTATCGGTATTTACCTTGATGCCCAGGCTCTGCTTGTCGACCTTTGCCAGGAGCCCGTCGATTTGAATCTTGTGCCCTGGCCCGTGAGGCGGAGCCGAGTGGACCCAGTAAGGATTGGTCGGCCAGTTATCGGGGGCGGCGAACAGCGACGCCGCGAAGAGAGATGACAAGAGCAGTGTACCTGGTCTGAGCATGATTCCTCCTTCCGCCGCGGGTACATCATAGCGGAAGGATCTGGATAGGGAAGGTGCCGGCAGCCTTTAAGCGCTAACGGCGCTCAAACTTAGGAGTCTGATTGAAATTAATCTGCCAACTTCAGCCTTGGAATGACGAATGACGATTGATGGTTTTTGATTTTTGAATTCAGAGCAGAAATTCTAACGCGTTCCGTACAGGCACGGTGAGGATGGCTTAAACTTCGAAAATCAGAATTCATCAATCGTCAATCTTAATTCAGAAATTGTGCTCATGGGCAGCAGAGATTTGCCAAGAACAAACACGGGAGTGACAACTTAATTTTGAGCCGATCCCTTAAGAAAGATTTTCGATTCCAGGAGAGCGTACTTTGGAGTGCGCCGACTTGTCGGCGCTTTCACTCTCTTGAAAGCCTCAGAAAGTGAAAGCGATGACAAGTCATCGCACTCCAAAATCAGCGCTGCCAGCAGGGACAATTTTTCTCAGCGCAGTCTGAGAAAAATCCTAGGGTCTCAGCCTGTCCTCTTCGCGTGGTGCGGAGAACATTGTGGCACGGGTGTCCCGCCCGTGAATCACGGCCGAGACGGCCGTGCCACGATTCGGTTGCGGCCGCAAGGCAGCCTTGAGAGAAGGTCAAAGATTACGAATGAAAATGATCAACAAAGGGCATCCCCCTTCCGGAAGATGCCCTTCGAGATTTGGAATCGATTGTCTTATGCGTTAAAGGACGAGCCGCAACCGCATGTGGATTGCGCGTTGGGGTTGTCGAAGGTGAACCCGCGGCCGGCGATGCTTTCGACGAAGTCAACGGTGACGCCGTCGAGATACTGGGCGCTGAATTCGTCCACAGCAACGGTAACTCCGTCCATCTCGGTGACATCATCGGTCGGTCCGGCTTCTTCTTCGAGACCCATGTGGTACTGAAAACCGGCGCAGCCGCCGCCGAGGATCTTGACGCGGAGAACGGTATCTTCAGGCATCTCCTGTTCTTTCAGGATCTGTTTGACTTCCTCAATCGCTACCGGGGTGAATTTCAGCAGCGGCGGGAATTCTTCCTCTTCGGTCGTTTCCTCAACAGCGGTTTCTTCAGCAGCCGTCTCTTCCAATACGGATGAGGATTCTTCGGGCGCCATGTGGTGCTCCTTTCGTAAAAGTTCCAAAAGACTTTTTAAAGTAAATGCTTTCTAAAGTTGGCTGGGGATTATAGCGGCGCGTCAGGGCGTTTCAATGTCAGAGAATTGGGCTGGATGAACCGAACTGATATGGTAGGGATACCTCGCATTTTATCGACTCACCAATGTAAAACCTCTCTGACTCACTGGCAAAAGCCCCGAGACAGCGAGAACAGATCTATGATACACGATGGAGAGAGGAGGAATTCTGGCCAAGGGCATTCGGAAGCCGCCAAACGCTCTTTTGGGGTGGCAGTGCTATCAAGCCTGGCGGCCAGGCCAGGCACCACGAACGTCTGGACCATGGCCCAAAAGGGCAGCGAGAAAATCGAAGGCAACATGGCGCTCCTGAAAGGCCAGTTCAGCGTCGATGTTTCATTGTTCTTTTTCAGGAAGCCACCAAAGCCGCTCACCTCAAAGTTCCACCACTTCCAGCCAAGAAGTCTGAAATTTCCCCAAGATCAGACGCGCATCCAGGCATCATCGGACGAGGGCGGCGATTTCGGATACGTGCTGTATCCACTGAGAAGAGGAACTGATAAAGAACCTGCAGTAAGAGAATTGAAGAACGGCGTGGTGGAGATCAAATGGGATGACCAGAAGCGACATCTGATCTTCCTCTTTCCCGAATCCACAAAAGTGGAGGCGGCAGGCATTCAATTCGAAGGCCGGGCAGGGGTACTAAAGCTGGATCAAGGGGGGCGAAGGTGGTTAGAACTCGAAGATGGATGAGAGTTGATGGCCGGACGCAATGATCTATGCCTCATTCTGAGGGTACTTCATAGAGCACTGGATTCATCTCAGTGGCCATAATCTCTCCCACCTCGATTCCGGGTGCGAACGCGTTTCTATCGTTCACCTGATTCTCGTTCTTTGGCTCAGCCAGTTTCATGTCGATGTCCATGAAGATGACTGTGTGCACTTCACGTGGACGACCACTCGTATTAGGTCCGGCGCGATGCAGAGTCCATCCGGTGTGAAAACTTACCTCGCCGCATTCGAAAGGTTCCAGCACTTCCACTATGCCGTTCTCGCGGATCAACTGGCGGATGAGAGCTTCGCTTTCGTCGCTGATCTCCAGGTCGCGTCCGATATTTTTGATGTGGCTTCCCTTCCCGAAACAGAGCGGCCCCATCTCGACGGGCACGGGCTGAAACGGTACCCAGGCTGTCACTGATTTCGCAGACGCCAGGGGCCAATACTGCTGGTCCGCGTGCCATGGCGTGAACCCGCCACTCTCTTCCTTATAGAGAGCCTGGTCGTGATACATGCGTGTGCCGCGAGTCCCCATGAGCTCGGTTGCGATGCGTGCGAGCCGTTTGCTGAAGGAGAATTCCTTCGCTGTCTCGTCCTTGCGCCAGAGGTTGCCGACCTGAATAAACGCCTGCTGGTAGGTAGTCCGCTCTTCCATCGGGAGGCCGGCCAGGCGATTCTCCTCATGCACCAGACGTGTAATGGTCGGTGCGTACTTGTCGAAGGCCACTTTTGAAAAGACGTTCTTGAGCTTGATGAAACCGTCCTCTCGGAATTGCTGGATCTGAGCTTCGGTCAGTGGGTAGGGTTCGTGGAGTTCGTTCATGGGTATGCGAGTGATTTCTTTTTCTTTGAACAGCCGATGAAATGTATGTTCTCCGCATCCTCGCAGACAGAATCATGCGATTCCTATAGAGCTTATGGAGTCTTCAAACGGACAAGATGGTATAGATTGGTAGTCAACTCGAAACATCCAGCCCGTGCATCGAGCATCCAGCATGAACATGAGTGCTGCCGAACCATCGACCATTAGCCATCAACCATTGACCATTCTTCCGTGAATCTATCCGCTCTTGCAGTTTTCATTCACGCACTTATCTCCTCCAAAGCGCTATCGCTTGCCCGGCGAACGCCCGGCGCATGGTGCCTGGTCGCGTTGTCGCTGACGTTGTTGCTGCGCTCATGTTCGAGGGCCATGGAAGGCTATGAGGGAAAATGGGAGGGCCTCGCTCTTGGCTCATTGGTCTGCGCGTTCACGCTGTGCGCAGCCTTTGCCTTGCTGCGAGAACGCATGGTGAATGCCGGGGGGCTCTGCCTGGTCGTTCCTGTGGCCGCCGCCTGCATCGGGGCATCTGACTGGGCATGGGAATGGCTGCCCGAATTCAGTATTTCGTTTCGGGATTATCCGCCACGGCAATGGGCAAACTGGCCTGTCGCCCTGCTCCTTGCCAGTACTGCTGTTGCGGCACCGGAATTCCGTAAATTCAAAGAAACCGAGTGGGTTCAGTTCCATTTTCTCCTGCCCATTCTGCTGGTGATTGCCCTGGTGTCGGAAGCCATGCCTGAGCGGTTCTTCTTTCCCTCCGCGGTGGCCATTGAAGCGTGGTGCACCATAGGCGTCTTGATCCTGGCCCGCACATCACTCAAGGATGAAAGCTTCGGCCGGATCCCAATGTTCCTGGTGATGGCCATCGTGCCGGGAGTCGTGGGCGTGTGGGTCGCCCACAAAGTGGCACAAGTCGAGAGCGGCGAGCCGCTCGTCATTGTCAGCCTGACTGCTGGGGCGACCGCGCTGGCCGCGGCCATCATGGCGGTATTGCTGCGGGAAGAAATTGAGGCAAGCGTCACCCGTCTGCTTTCGCCCAACCTCAAGGCGGCGGAAGAAAGATCACGCCAGTTGGAGTCTGAACTGCTGGCGGCCCGCGAGGCCCAGCGCATTACGGAACGCGAGGCGCTCATCGGCGAGGTGGTGCTGTCGGTAGCGCATCAGATAAAGAACCCACTTGGCCCGATGAAGGGCTATGCACAGATGATCGAGGCGGAAGTGCAGCACATCGAGCCGCCTGAGCGCCGCGAGCGAATGGAGAAGGGGCTCCGGATTATTCTGGAGGAGTCAGAGCGTATTGACCGGCAAGTTCACGAGCTGCTGACGTTCGCCGGTGGACGCGAGCTTCGCCAGGAATCAGTAGACGTGAACCGGCTGCTGGAACGTGCAGTGGCTTTTGTTTCGCCGGAAACGAGAGACGTATCGGTCGTGCTTAATCTTGCGGAAAGCCTGCCGGAGGTGACCGCCGATTCCGACCATCTGCATGAGGCATTTCTTAATCTGATTCTCAACGCGGTAGAGGCGATGAGCGACACGAATCGTGAGAGTGTCCTTGCCCTGACCACAAAGCTTGCCGACGGTCAGGTATGTATCCAGGTCGCGGACACGGGGACAGGCATCGATGAAGAAGACCTCACACAGATTTTTGAACCTTTCTTCTCACGCAAGCGTGGCGGTTTCGGCCTCGGACTGTCCATCACTCGTTCCGTGATTCAGGAGATGGAAGGTGAGATTGAATGCGCGAGTGAAGAAGGAGAGGGAACGGTCTTTACGGTCAAGTTTCCGCAGTCCGGAGAATGACCGCGGATGAGAGAATCGCGAATGCTGGCCTTCTTTCCTTGCCACTGCCATCCGCGGTTTTCTTTGACACGCATGCCTTGCGTTTCTACATACCACTCATCATGAAACCGGCCTATCTGGCAAAACATGCTCTCACTGCCGTGCTTGACATCGTCCTGCCGAACCATTGCCTGGCCTGTGAAGAGGCGCTCACTGGTGAGCATTTCCTGTGCGACTTCTGCCGGGACCAACTGAGCTTTATTGAGGGCTCACGCTGCGAAGAATGTGGTAAGCCGGTCGGCGAATACAGCGCTCGTGAACAGCGTTGTGCAGAATGTAAACGGCATCCGCTTCAATTCTCGCAGGCTTCTGCACCTCTCCAGTATTCAACCGTGACCCGGGATCTTCTGCTGAAGCTCAAGTTCGAGCGAAAGCCGTTGATTGCGAGTTATTTCGCTGTTTTTCTTGCCGATCATCTGGCCAGCCTGTACTGGCTGGCCAAAGTAGACGTCATCGTGCCTGCGCCTATGCATTGGTTTAAGCACCTTGCCCGCAGCTACAACCAGGCGGCACTTCTTGCGAGCAACATGGCCTCCCAATTCGGCGTGCCAGTCTCGAACTCGCTGAAAAAGACTCGTCACACGCAGCCACAGGTCCGCCTTGCCCGCAGCGATCGGCTGAAGAACATCGCAGGATCGATTGAGGTGAAGAAACCTGACGCTGTCAAAGACAAGACAGTACTGCTTGTCGATGATGTGATGACCACCGGTACTACCTGCTCGGAATGCGCTCGCGTGCTTTATGAGGCAGGGGCGGAGGAAGTGTTCGTGTTGACCGTCGCGCGCGCGTTGATGCGTAATCCGTCGGCCGCCCTTCCAGCCCTTCCTGACACTGTTCAAGACAAATGATCGTCGCACGACCTGAATTTACGGTGCCATTCGCCCGTCATTCCCTTGCGTTAGGTAAGAGGACCCTCTTGATGGGTATCGTCAATGTGACGCCGGATTCTTTTTCCGACGGCGGCAAATTCCTGGAAGTCGATGCCGCGGCAAGCCAGGCATTGAGGCTGGAAGAAGACGGCGCGGACATGCTGGACTTCGGCGCGGAATCAACCAGGCCGGGCTCAGACCCCGTGGATGCGGATGAGGAGATCCGGCGGGTCGTTCCGGTGATTGAAGCCCTTCGAGCGGAGACCCAGTTGCCGATCTCCATAGACACCAGCAAAGCCGTCGTAGCCGATGCCGCTTTGAAAGCCGGCGCCGACATCGTGAATGACATCACCGGGTTCCAGGGGGATGCAGACATGGCCAAAGTTACCGCGGCTCACGGCGCGGCTGCGGTCCTGATGCATATCCGTGGCACACCGAAGACGATGAATGTAGATACAAACTACGAAGACCTGACAGGCGAAGTCTGCCGCTACCTTCAAGACAGCATCGAAATTGGAGTCAGGGCTGGTGTCGATGAAGAAGCCATCATCATCGACCCTGGCATTGGCTTCGCGAAAAGGCATCGACAGAATCTCGAGATTCTGCTCCACCTGGAGACACTCCAGCGGCTCGGTCGACCGATACTGGTTGGGCCGTCCAGGAAGTCATTCATCGGTCATATGACCGGACTTCAACCCGAGGATCGGATTTTTGGCACGGCAGCTTCGGTAGCGCTCTGCGCGTGCAAAGGTGCACACATCCTGCGAATGCACGATGTAAAGGAGATGCGCCAGGTGCTCGAAGTGACGGACGGCGTGAGATATCCGGAACTGGCCGATGAAGTGAGAACCGCCAATTGAGAATGGTGTGACTGTCGAACACCAGCTCGAGCATCGGAATTCGTCGGGGAAGATCGCTGCCAGCGAAGACGCAGAACTTTCAACGTAACATTACCGATGACGACTCGCTCTCCCGACCTCGTTTAGCGTTAGCATCAGCTTCCCGGTAGCATCGGTTTGGGAAACACCATGGCCAGGATGAAGAAAGCAAAACCAGCCACAACGAAGAGCCAGAGTGGAACGACCCTTCTGCTTTCGTTGCGTAGCCCTGACGAAGCTTTGATGCTTGGGATTCTGGATACGGCACGTGACCTGGAGTGGTCGGTCATCGATCTTCGATATTATGGCGGGGAGATTCCGCCGGGCATCTCGCCCGAACTGGCAATCGTCGATTCCTCAGCGAGGTATGGATCAGGTCTGATCAAGGATTTACAGGCTGCAAATTGCCAGATCGTGGGTATCGGGACAGGCGCGGCAGGAGCTATGGGGGACATCCCCGGCACTCCGATGGTCACGGAAGACCAGCAGGCCACCGGTCGCCTGGCCGCGGACCACTTCGTCGAACGCGGCTTTCGACACCTGGCGTACATCGGGCATGACCCGTGGGCTGGCGCAAGGTCGATGTACAAAAGTTTTGAAAGGCGCACACACGAAAGAGAAAAAACCTGCCATCTTCTGCGATATAAATCAGAGGAATCGACCTCGGCCGTTCGGCGCAAGAGACAGCGTCAATTCGAGAAATGGATTCGTTCCCTGCCGATGCCTGTCGGGATTCTTGCCTATCATGACGTCATGGCCGGCACCATCTGCGCCATGTGTCGTATTGCAGAGCTGAGCGTGCCGGAAGAGGTCGCCGTGCTTGGACTGGGAAACAGCCGGCTGCAATGCGAGTGCGCGCCCATCACGCTGTCCAGCATCGATCCCGATCACCATCGGCAGGGCGCCGAGGCCGTTCGACTGCTCCACCGATTGACGAGCGGTCAGCCGCCGCCGGATGAACCGGTGCTGATAGCCCCGAAGGGCATTGAAGTGCGACGCAGCACAGACGTCCTTGCAGTGAAGGACCTCATTGTCGCCAATGCGCTCCGTTTCATGTGGGACAACCTGGAAAGCCCGATAACCGTCGATGACATCGCCCGCTCGGCAAGTGTTTCACGCCGGAAACTCGAACGCCGCTTCCGCCGGGAAGTCGGCCGCACCGTAAACAAAGAGCTCCTGCGTAAACGCCTCGAACGCTGCTGCGAGTTGCTCGTCTCGACCGACCGCTCCATTACCGCCCTCGCCCCCGAAATCGGCTTCGCATCAAAGCACTATCTCCACCGCGCCTTCCGCAAAGCCTTCGGCATGAGTCCAAGAGAGTATCGGTTGAAGCATCGGACTTGAGAGAGCCCGAAATCTCAGCTTCTCGGCAGAAAGCCAGCTCTCGAATGTCGTCAAAAGTCACTGAAATTGGCGCAAACGGGCACTATCTCGCGCAGGCACAATTTGGTCTGCGGGAATAGACTTACGGATTCTCCATTTTCTCTACCGTCTACCTGCCTGTCCTGGCATCGTGAGTAAGCCTGATTCAAAAAGCGGGATCAGAGCCCGGGCTATCCTTCTTGCTCTTCTGATCATTCCGGTCAACTGCCTTTGGATCGTGAAGGCGGAGCTCTACGCTTCTGCAGGGAAGCCCACTACCATTGCTCTGTTCTTCAATGTGATCCTGTGGATGGTGGTGATTGGGGCCTTCAACAGCCTCATCCGAAGGCTGCGGCCCGGGCAGGAATTTCGGCCTGCGGAGCTTGTCGCCATTTATTCCATGCTCTGTATGGCCTCGGCCATGTCTGGGGCGGACATGATTCAGGCGGTGACTCCAATCCTCACTCACCATTCCTATCTCGCCGATTCTCAGAATCGGTGGACCGAAATGTTTCGGAACAAGCTTCCGGAGGCCCTCATTGTCAATTCAGAGAAGGCGATCACGAACTTCGGGGCCGGCAAATCGAGCCTCTACTTCCCGGAGAATTACCTGCCATGGATTCGGCCGGTGCTGGCCTGGATCGGCTTCTTTACCACACTGGTCTTTACGTCCATGTGTCTGAACGTCATCTTCCTGAAGGAGTGGACGCAGAACGAGAGGCTCAGTTTTCCAATCATCGGTCTGCCCCTGGCGCTTGCGACTCGGCCAAAGCAGCTTTGCTGGAATTCCCACTTTGCCGCAGGCTTTGCCATCGCCGGGGGAATCTGCCTTCTCAATGGCCTTCATCATCTTTACCCGGATATACCGGGGATACCGGTGAAATCGAGACACCTGAATTTTTTCATCGAGATGGGGCCTCCCTGGAGTGCGATCGGTTGGTTCCCTGTGTCCTTCTATTCTTTTGCCATCGGGCTGAGTTTTCTCATGCCTCTGGACATGATGTTTTCGTGCTGGTTCTTCTTCCTGTTCTGGAAGCTGGAGAGTGTGTTAATTTCCTGGCTTGGATACTCCCATCTTCTTTCGGGGGGCTGCATCAGGCACCAGGCGACCGGCGCCTACCTGGCTATCGCGGCGGGTGCGGTATGGATTGCCAGGCGACATTTGCTGGATGTGTTCAGGAAGGTGATGGGTAAAGAAACGGAGCTTTCAGATGCCGGGCAGCCGATCAGCTACCGCGCTGCGTCCGCAGGTGCTCTCTTTGGATTTACCTGCGTAGTCGGCTTTGCCTGGTGGGCTGGTCTTTCCCTGCACCTGGCCGTCATTTTCTTCCTCCTTTACTTCGGGATCGTGATGGGTATTGCGAGGATGCGCGCCGTGTGTGGCCCGCCCGCACATGACCTGACTGTCTCCGGGCCGGACGAAGCGCTCATCTCCACTCTGGGTCCCAATAATATGGACTCGAACAGTCTGGGCGTTCTCAGCGTGTTCTACAGTTTTAACCGGGCCTATCGCGGGCACCCGGTCGCTCACTCGCTGGAGTCCTTCAAGATGGGGCAGGTGACCCGGGCCAATCAACGGACCTTGTTCTGTCTCCAAATCCTGGCCGTTGTCGTTGCCTGCGTTTTTGCCTTCTGGGTGCTCCTTCATCTCGGGTACGCCAACGATTCCGGTACCGGGGGGCTCTGGTACGCCCGCAGGCCTTACCGGCGGCTGGCGAACTGGCTTCAGCATCCGGCCGGTGCGAGTTACACCAGTCTCATCTTCCATGTTTTTGGATTCGTTGTTGTCATGGCTCTTCCGATGGTCAGGATGGTGTTTCCAAGCCTTCCATTCCACGCACTGGGTTACGCCATTTCTTCGAGTTGGTCGATGCACCTGGTATGGTTTCCGATTTTCATAGGATGGTGCTGCAAGCTGGCCATCATCCGTTACTCGGGAGGGAAGGGGTACCGGACCTGGATGCCTTTCTTCCTGGGCCTGATCCTCGGCGACTATGTGATCGGAGGGGGATGGTCCCTTGCTTCGCTGATCACAGGGCAAAGGATGTATGCGTTCTGGCACTGAGTGGCGTTTATCTGTCCTCCCCAGAAACTTCATGACGAGTACCCAGATGTTGGGGTTCCAAACGGAATAGTGGGATGATCCTCGACCATCTCTTACTTACTTACTCATTACCCGGTTACGGTGCAGAGCCTTCTTTTTCTTAAGGCAAAAAAATGGAAGGCGAAAGTTCTTAGGAACATATTCCTCTTCTTCATTCGTTGTTTCCTTGAATTCGTTGGAAGCCTTCTTCTTTTTCATTCGTTGTTTCCCTGAATTCTCTCACTGTATTGGTTGCGGCCTAACGGCTGCCATATGTATTACTCATTACGAATTACTCATTACGTATTGCCCATGACGATGATCCATCAGACACCTATCCGTGTTCGTTATTCTGAGACCGATCAGATGGGTATTGCGCACCACGCTTCTTATGCCGCGTGGTTTGAGGTGGCGCGCATCGATTTTCTTGAAGCGGTCGGTTCGAGCTACAAATCGATGGAGGAACGTGGGTTTCTGCTCGCCGTGATCGAACTCAGCATCCGCTATAAAAAGCCGGCGCTCTTTGATGAACGGATCACAGTCCGTTCGTGGTTGAAATCTGTGAAACCGGTGAAGGTGGGTTTTC
>JASLXP010000608.1 GCA_030740295.1 Planctomycetota bacterium | reverse complement strand
CATCGACCTGGAATGGATGCTCCCGTCCCTTGGCCGCTCTGGCGGTAAGAAGGCCCTTCGTGTTTTAAGGCCGTTCCGGCAAGACCAGTCGATCATTCCATTGGGTAATGTTCAGAACATCAGGAGAGTGCCCTGTGCCGCTGTTCTGGGATGCGCTTATGCCGGAGACCGGGAAGCCTTCGACCTGATCATGGAATGGTACGAGCAGGACTACCAGAATCGGCCACGATTCGCCTGGTACCTCCAGTGGGCGAAACAGGAAGGATACAAGATCACGGACCGTTCCTATGCTCTGCTGGATTATTGCGAACACCGAATCAAACAGGCCGAGCGCCTCCTTGACTTCGTCATCGGTAACAAGATCCCGGAATTCATAGAACGTGCTAATACAGAAATGCGTATCGGTCTCACGGATTATCTGATCCGGAAACTGAGCGCGGCCAAGGACAAAGAGCTCCCCCTGTTCGCCGGCCTCATACGGCATCCTTCCATTATCGTGAAACGCCAGGTTCTGGAGACATTCCTTAACCACGGCTCAAGCCAGCAGCAGGAAGAGATGATGCATCAGATCCGTGATATGCGAAAGAGCCGTTACAGCCTGGACCGCTTCTTCGCGGTGGAAACGCTGTGGATGCTGTATGGAAAACAGAGCCAGCAAGTACTCATAGAAGCCATCGAGGAAGAAAAGAATCAGGCCCTTCGCCTTCGCTTTAGACAGCTCAGGCGCTGACTCAGTGGAGTCTGGCAGGAATTACTTACCTGATTCGCCGTTCAGATCGTATCCCGGGTGGTCCGCTTCCTGATCTTCGGCTTGTCCTCTTCCGGTATTGCGAGCGATTTTCGCGTGCGGCCTGCCTCGTCGAGCACTTTCTTCGCGACAAAGATTGGCGCTTTGACGCGGACCGCCAGAGCCATTGAATCGCTTGGGCGGGCATCGATGAGGACCTTCTTTTTACCGGCGGTGATGTTTATCTCTGCATAAAAAATGTTGTTCTCGATCTTGGTGACGGTGATGCGTTCAACTTTCGCGTCGAGCCCGGTAATCACTCGCTTGAGCAGGTCATGAGTCATCGGCCGGGGGGTCTTAATCCCCGCGCGTTCACGGAAGATGGCTGCGGCTTCGTTCGGGCCGATGTAGATGAGCAGAAACGTCTCTCCATCCTTACTGACAAGGACCACCACGTGTGAGCCGGAATTGAGCTCCCTGGATACGCCGTGGATTTTCATCTCGACAAACTTCGGAGCTTTCTTCGCCGGGCCGGTTTTCGTATCGGCCTTGTCCGTCTTCGCGGGCGCAGGTTTCGCCTTTTCCGCGGGCGCAGGCGTAGCTTTTTTCGAAGGGACCGATTTTTCCCTGGATGGCGGCGTCTCGTCTGCCCCGTGCAGCAAACCAGACACGATGAATGAGAGAGCAAGGACGCGCATGATGAACTCCTTTCAATAGTACGTACCGGACTCAAATCCTAACCCACCTTCGCATAATCTCCCAATTTCATGCGGGCAGAATCTGCCCCCTTGCCATTTCCGGCACGAACCCAATAATCCGGGCTTCGATCTGAGGGCACTCCAGCGCACAAGCAGGATGAGTATGGAAGAACAACCGCTCCTCGAGGTAAAGCATGTCACCAAGCGTTTTCCCGGCGTGCGCGCCTTGCACCGCGTAAGCATGCATCTCAACAGAGGCGAGGTGGTGGCTGTCATCGGCGAGAACGGCGCAGGCAAGAGCACTCTGATGAAAATCCTTGCGGGCGTACAGGAACACGATGAAGGCGAGATTCTGGTCAATGGCAGCCCGGCCCGGATCGATTCTGTGCAGAAGGCCCTCGACCTCGGTATTTCGCTCATTCACCAGGAGCTGAATCTCTCGGACAACCTTGACGTCGGGGCCAATATTTTCCTCGGACGGGAGCCGATGAAATTTGGCCTTATTGACACCCGAAAGATCTATGCCGAGTCCCGGAAATTCCTTGACAAGGTCGGCCTGGATTGCCAGGCGAGTACCATCGTGGGCGAGCTTCCTATCGGCAGGCAGCAGCTCGTTGAGATCGCCAAAGCGCTGTCTGTGAATGCCCGCGTCCTCATCATGGATGAGCCGACCTCCAGCCTTTCCGAGCGAGAAACGGAGTACCTTTTTCGGGTGGTAAAGGATCTTCGAGATCAGGGCGTGAGCATCGTTTATATTTCACACCGCCTCGGCGAGGTGAAGGAACTTGCCGACCGGGTTGTCGTCTTGCGTGACGGTGATAACGCGGGCGACCTGGGAAGCGACGAAATCAGTCACGACAACATGGTCAGCCTGATGGTGGGCCGCGACATTTCTGAGTTTTATCACCATAGAGACCACCGGCCGGGGGCGCCTGTCCTGGAAGTCGAGGACCTCATCGTTCCGGAGTGGCCCATGCACAAGCTCAGTTTCAAAGTGCATGCAGGCGAAATCGTCGGCCTGGCCGGTCTGGTCGGTGCCGGCCGAACCGAAATGCTCAAAGCCCTCTTCGGTGTGAATCATCCGCTTGGAGGAAAGGTGATCATTAACGGAGAGGAAGTCACCCCAAAAAACGCCAGAGAAGCAATGGATGCGGGCATGGCGCTCGTCCCGGAAAACAGGAAGGAAGAAGGCCTCTTTCTTGAAATGACAGTGACCGAAAACATCAGCCTGCCCGGCCTGGAGGACAACTGTAAAAGCGGAGTATTCATAGATTCCGACCAGGAGAGATCGGTGACTGATGAGATGATCCGGAAGCTGAACATCAGGACTCCCGGCCCTGACCAGGAGCTCCAGTATCTGTCGGGCGGCAACCAACAGAAGGTAGTGCTGGGAAAGTGGCTATCTCTGGAACCTGGACTGCTCTTGCTGGATGAGCCGACCCGTGGCATTGATGTCGGCGCAAAGGAAGAAATCTATGCGCTGATAGAAGATCTCGCCGAGCGAGGTATGGCGATACTATTCGTTTCCAGTGAAATGGAGGAGATTCTCGGTCTCTCGGACCGCGCCATCGTTATGCACGAAGGCCGTATCACCGGCGGATTATCCAGAGAGCAGCTCAGCGAAGAAACCGTCATGCATCTTGCAACGGGGAACATCGAGGCAGCGTGATCAGCAACGGAGTGACAGCTTGATGAGAATTGGAGTGACAGCCAGATGAAACGAATCCAGGGCATTCTCGGCCTGCTGGTCGCAATCTGCGTTTTCACGGCCATCTACAATCCGCTGTTCCTCAACGAAACGAATCTCTACAACGTCATCCGCTGGACTGCGCTCTACGGCATTATCAGTATCGGCGTGGCATTCGTCATCATCACCGGCGGAATAGACCTTTCCGTGGGTTCGGTGGTCGGTTTGACGGGCTGTCTGCTTGCGATGTTCTTAAAGGTGTCCTTCGTAGAGACTGATGAGGCATACACGGTCACGGAGGTGGATAAGACCCGGCGGGTGTTGACCGTTGACAAAACAATATCGCACCTCCCGGATCAGGATGCCCTCCTGCTTCAGGATCCTCGCACGAACCAGCCAAGGCAGATGTCGATCGTCCGCGGCAGATTTGATGGTCTTCAAGTGGCACAGGTGTCTGTCCGCGAGTCTGTCAGTTGGATTGAGCCGGGCTCGCGGGCGATCTGGAAGAGAAAACAGCACATGAATATCTTCGTGGCCGTCACGCTGGTAATTCTGATATCGATTGTCATCGGCCTGATACATGGTCTCCTGATAACGAAGATCAAACTGCAGCCATTTGTGGTGACTCTCTGCGGTCTTCTTTTTTACCGCGGTATCACCCGCGTCCTCGCCGGTGACAAGAACGTAGGATTTGGCCCGTTTCACGAGGGCTTGAAATACCTTGCCAAAGGCAAGCCTTTCTCCGTACCCGTCCCATTCATCCAATACATCTCTAAAGGGAACTGGAGCTCGACAGCCGGGGACCTGGAGGGCGACGCAGTGCCCCTGGATTTTCTGGGGTGGATCAATATCCCCATGCCCATGCTCATCATGATCGGCCTGGCCATCATATCGGGGATATTCCTTAACAAGACCATTTACGGACGATACCTGCTCGCGCTCGGACGCAACGAAAAGGCTGCCCAGTACTCCGGCATCAACACAGACCGGATGGTCATTGTCGCTTACGTGATCTGCGCCGCGCTTTCCGGTCTTGGCGGCATTCTGTTTGTTCTGGATCTGAATTCAGTGCAGCCCGCTACGCATGGGAACTTCTATGAACTGTATGCCATTGCCGCCGCAGTATTGGGAGGCTGCAGCCTGCGTGGCGGCGAGGGTTCGATACTTGGCGTTGTAATCGGTGCCGCTGTGATGCGCGCACTGCGAAATTCGATCAACCTGGTAAAGATCCCGACGCAACTGGAATTCGCCATTATCGGCATCGTCATCCTTGCCGGCGTGGCCATCGATGAGATCGTCAAGACTCTGGTAGCCAAACACCGCGCCAGCCGGCAGGCACGGGAGATGGCCGCTGAGGCCGAGGAGACGTGACAAGGGGACGGGGAGGGGAGGAGACAAAGAAAAGGAGACAAGGATTCACCTGTCTTTCTTGATCTTTCTCATAATCGGATCTGAGCCTTTCAGCCCCTGTGAAGCGCTATCTCGGCAATCCCGATTAAGATAACGATTAAGAGCTCAGAGCCAGCTACCTTAAGTTCGCAGCCCATCATTCCATCACTCCAACATTCCACACCCCCCTCGGAACTGACCCATGCCAAACTTCCCCATCGTCGACACTCACCTTCACGTCTGGAATCCGGAATCTGATGAGATCAGATACGAATGGCTGGAGGAAGTGCCATCTCTCAATAAGCCGTTTCTGCTTGACGACTACAACGAACACTGCGGCCCGGTCGAAGTCGAGCGCATGGTATTTCTCCAGTGCGATCCCATACCGGAGCACGATGGCAAGGAAGTAGAATGGGTCACGTCCCTCGCGCAGGGAGACCCGCGCATCCAGGGCATCGTGTCCGGGGCATCGATTGAAAAAGGTGAAGGGATACGGCCGTTCCTGGAGGAACTAGCTGCTAATGATCTCGTGAAGGGAGTGCGCCGGCTCATTCAGTCGGAGGACATCGATTTCTGCCTGCAGCCGGATTTCCTGAAAGGTGTCCGGATGCTTGCCGAGTACGACCTCAACTTCGATATCTGCATCCATCACCCGCAACTGCAGAATTCGGCAGAGATGGTCAGGCAGTGCCCCAACGTGAAATTCATCCTCGACCACATCGGCAAGCCGGGCATCAAGGAAAAGTCGCTCGACCCGTGGCGGGATGGTATCCGTGAGCTTGCCGCGCTCGATAATACCGTGTGCAAGGTCTCCGGCGCGACCACCGAAGCTGACCACGACAACTGGGTCAAAGAAGACATCCGGCCCTATATTGAACACGTGGTCGAGAGCTTCGGCGCTGACCGCTGCATCTATGGTGGTGACTGGCCTGTAGCCACCCAGGCCACCACTTATCCCCGCTGGGTCGAAACGCTCGATTGGATTCTTGAAGGCTGCTCGAAGGACGAGCTGCAGAAGATCTATCACGACAACGCCATCGACTTTTATCGTTTGCCCGCATGAATTACCTGCGGCTGATCCGTCTGCCCAATATTTTTACCTCCATCGCTGATGTGTGGGCGGGGTATTTCTTCTTACTGCCGTTGGAGGGCGATGTTCGCTGGGGCGGGCTGTTGATGCTGCTGTTTGTTTCTGCCTGTCTTTATGCGGGCGGTATCGCGCTGAACGATGTTTTCGACCTCGAATACGATCGCCAGCATCGCCCTGAGCGTGTGCTGCCCAAGGGCACGATTCCGGTCGAGAATGCCATCTTTCTTATTCTGGTCTGTTTCGTTCTTGCCCTGCTGGCCGCACAGATCGTGGGTTTCCGTTCGATGATCGTTTGCGGGCTCTGCCTGCTTTGCATCGTCGTTTATACGAAGATTTCGAAAAAGGCGGCTCTGCCCGCGGCGGCCGCCATGGGGCTTTGCCGGTTCTTTAATCTTTATCTGGGCACCACTCTGATCGAAGGTCACTGGCAGGACGGGTTGGCGCCGGCAGCTTTTCTCGGCGTTTACATCCTCTTTGTGACACTGCTCAGCCGAATGGAGGATTCCGAAGTGAAGCGGGGCAGAATGCTGTTCCTGCTGGTTCTGATCATCTCTGTGCCCACCTTCTCGGCCCTGCTCTATAAGGATGCCTATTTTGTAGAAGGGCTTGCAGCCCTGCTCTGGCTGGTTTTTGTGCTGTTCGCAAGGGCATGGGACGCATACGAGAAGGCGACCCCGCCTGCGGTAGGGCAGATGATCAGGTTTTCCATTCTTTGCATCATCTGTTTTGACGCGGGGCTTGTCCTCGGTGCAGGTCACAGGCCTTACGGTCTTGTCTGCCTGGGATTTCTGATTCCACCGTATTTCTTGTCGAAAAAATTTGCAATGACTTAGCAGTCTTGCTGGCACGGCTATTCAAGGTTTGACAGCTTCCCAACTCGCTTTAAATCAGATATAGATTTCTGATCACAGCTTTAAGGGCAGAGAAACTCAATGAACCACACATCATGCGCCGAACTGCTTCAGGCTATGGTACGTATCGATTCGGTGAACTCGCAGATATCGAACAAACCGGAAGCGGAAGCGGAGCTTTCCGATTACATGGAAGGCCTCGCGGCTGAATCAGGTTTTGACACGTGCCGATTTCCGGTAAGCGACGAGTATTCTAATCTTCTGATCACCTGCGATGTGGATGCGGATGCTCCCTGGCTTCTTTTTGAAAGTCACCTGGACACGGTGACTGTCGATGGAATGACGGTCGAACCATTTGGCGGCGTCATTGAAGAAGGTCGACTGTGGGGACGTGGAGCTTGCGATACTAAAGGGACAGGCGCGGCCATGTTCTGGGCGCTCCACCAGTACGTGCAGGAATCCGCCCGGCAGAACAATGTTGCCATTCTTTACACCGTGGATGAGGAAGTCAGCAAAACCGGAGCAAAAACATTTGTCAGCGAACATCTGTCGGGCTTGGATTGGTCGCCTGCGGGAGTCATCATCGGCGAGCCGACTGTTCTTCGTCCTATAGTCGCTCACAACGGCGTCGTGCGCTGGAATATCGAAACGGCCGGGATCGCCGCGCATTCTTCGAATCCTGCCGCGGGCCGCTCTGCCATCAGTGACATGGTGAAGGTTATCGATGCGCTGGAATCGAAATACATCCCTTCGCTCACCGCATCCCACTCACTGACCGGCGAAGCCCAATGCAGCATTAATGTGATCCGTGGAGGCGCGCTCATCAACATCATTCCCGAACACTGCGAAATCAGCATCGACCGAAGAGTCGTCCCCGGCGAAGATCTGCACGAGGTGCTCCCTGCGGTTGAGAACGCTCTGAACGAGCTCCGTCAGCAGGATGCGGGAATCCAGGTGAAACAGGCAACCCCAACCATGATCGACCCTCCTCTCGATCCGAAGGGAGGGGAACAGCTTGCTGCCTTTGTGTGCAGGACGCTCGAGAGCATGAAGCTCCCCGCCTTACCGGAGGGTGTCCCCTTCGGCACCGACGGCAGCGCGTTTTCAGTTGAAGGGATTCCTACTCTGGTCCTTGGGCCGGGCGATATCGCACAGGCGCACACCTGTGATGAATGGATTGACCTCGACCAGTTGGAACAGGGAGTGGAAGTCTATAAGAGTCTGATGCAGAAGCCGCTGTTCGGCGGATGATAGATTCCGCCTCAGACTGCTCCTCTTCCGCTTGAATTGGGACGGACCTGAGTGAAAAGTTGTCAGCGCCGTAGTCCTCTGGAAAAGGCCAATGAATTCAACAACAGAGGGTGATGATCGTCGCAGCATCTTGAGTGACAACAGTCCTCTTTCCGTCTCTTTCGGTGGGGCCTGCATGTTTATACTCTCGCTTGTGATCGCCTTGATCACGATGCTTGGCGTAAAGACAGGTAACGCAGATGATTTGTTCTTACGATGGGGTGCGGTGAGCGCAATGATTGCTTTATGGCTCGGAGCCTTCTCGGCCCTGCCCTTAAAGCCGCTAATGGCTTCGGCAATTTGGGTACAAGCTACAATCCTATTTGTAGCTATCTTCTACAGCGGTGTTCGGTGGCGGGAGGTATTACAGTTCAATTGGATGACAATGGAACTTTTCGGAATGCCCACTTTATGTCTGCCACTCCCCTGGTTAGGCTGTTCGCTCTGTGGCCGAATCCTGAAGGGCAAGACCTCTGAAGGCTAAGCAGTCGATAGCCGCTCTGCTCTGGTACCCTGTCCCAGAGCGAAGGGATTAATCTGCTGAATCATCTGCGCGAAAATTGTGGTCAGTTATATTGCAGTATAGACAGTTTCGGTTCCATCCTCCCGCACTTACCAAGCTCGTAGGCAGTCACATAATCTACTCAGGCTTGTGTCCCGCTTTAGGCGGTAGAGTGCGAATCCCCTGAAAACAACACCATCGTGTCCACACATCTTGCCTGCAATCAGTATCCCTGGATCACCTTCTTTCAACGGCAGGGCCTCGATTACTCTGAAAACCTCGAACGCGTACTCAGCGAATGTGTCGAGGCCGGCATTCAGGGCTACGAGCCCATTGCGAATTCGCCAGATGATTTCGACAGTCTTGCTCCACTTCTCGACAGGCACGGGCTGGAGATGCGTTCGCTCTACGTCAACAGCATCGTCCACGATCCGGACCGATCGGCCGAGAGCATCGCCGGCATCATCGCCATCGCCGAGAAGGCGAAGGAAGTCTGCGGCACTCACATAATTGTAACTAACCCCAGCCCCCTGAAATGGGGGGACGGGAATGCGAAGAATGATGAGCAACTCCGCCACCAGGCTCAGTCCCTTGGCAAGCTGGGGGCCCAACTCGCTGATCGGGGGATCACGCTCTCATATCACATCCATGCGCCAGAGATGAGCCACTCTGCGCGAGAGTTTCATCACATGCTGCTTTCCAACTCGCCGGAGCATCTGACGCTCTGCCTTGATGCCCATTGGATCTATCGCGGTGCTGGCAACTCCAACGTGGCGTTGTTCGATATCATCCACCTTTACGGAGATCGAGTTTCGGAATTGCACGTCCGCAACTCGAGGAATGAAATCTGGACAGAGGAGTTTGGGGACGGCGATATCAATTGGGCGGACATCGTGAAAGCGCTCGAGGATAAGGGAGTGACAGACCCGCACATTGTTCTCGAGCAGGCCGTGGAAAAGGACTCACCAAACACCATGAACGGCCTCGAAGCACACAGACTGTCGGTGGAATACGCGCGGCAGGTGTTCTGATCGTGCCCCGAGCGCTCCGCGACTCGATTCTTCAGAGCGGCGGATATCACCACCACCTCTGCTTTTCCTGAAACAGGCATGCTCCTACAATCCCAAAGAGCGGCCCACAGATTCGCCCTTCACGCCGATGAAACTGAGCTTTATGAGATGGGTAGATTACTGGATCGGAATACCGATCTGTCTGCTCTTTTCATTTCTGGCGGCGATTAAGAGGGGCGTGGGTTTCGGACGTATCGACGACAGCTTCAAACCGAAGAAACTTCTATTCATCGAGTTGTCCGAGATGGGCAGCACGGTTCTGGCCTACGGCGCAATGCATCGGGCCAGGGAACAATTCGATGCCGAGCTCCACTTTCTGATCTTTGAAGAAAACAAAGAAAGCATCGAACTGCTCGGGATCATCCCCGACGAAAACCTTCACACGATCCGGAGCAAATCACTCGTCCACTTTTTTTCAGATACGCTGGGCATGGTCTTCAGGATGCGGCGACAGCGTTTCGATGCGGTCATCGATCTGGAGCTCTTTTCCAGGTTCACCAGCATTCTTTGCTTCCTGAGCGGTGCCCGGGCAAACGTCGGTTACTACAAGTATCACATGGAGGGCCTCTATCGAGGCACCTTCCAGACGCACAAGGTCATGTACAACCCTTACTATCACATGACCCAGAATTTCATGGCGCTGATAAATGCTCTGGAGGAGGTGCCGACCAATGAGCCGATGGTGAAGCGTCATATCCCGAGGGAGGGCATTGCCCGCGCGCGGGTCGAGTCCCGCGATGAGGTCAGGGGAAGAGTGCTCGATAAACTCCGGGAACAGTTTGATATCAACGACAATCACAAACTGGTTCTTCTGAACGCCGGGGCAGGGAGTTTTCTCGCCATCAGGAAGTGGCCGCTGGAGAATTTCATCGCATTTTCCCGTCAGACGCTGGAATTGCCGGATGCCGTGATAGCAATCATCGGCGTGCCCGCAGACCACGAAGAGGGCGAGATCATTCGCGAGAAGCTCGGCACGGATCGCTTCATCAATTTTGCAGGCAAGACGGATAACCTTCGTGAGCTGGTCGAGCTCTACCATCTCTCTGCCGCACTGGTAACCAACGACAGCGGCCCGGCGCATTTTGCATCGCTGACCGATATCAGAGTCATCACACTGTTCGGTCCGGAGACCCCATCGTTGTACGGGCCGGTCGGCGAACATTCTTTTCCCATGTACAGCGACTTTGCATGCAGTCCATGCGTTTCAGCGTACAACCATCGCAAAACAGAATGCGCGGATAACAAGTGTCTCCAGGCGATTACACCAGAAGCGGTATTCGAGCAGGTGAGGCCCGTGTTGGAGTAAAGCCGTAGCGACGGGCTGCCACCAGCCTGTCAGCTATTCTGTGTGAATGACCGGGACGTCGGGAACTCTGACTGATTTCTCAGAGGTCGAGAGTGCCAGCCTGTCGCCACGGGGTTCATCCTGAAATGCCGCTCACCTCTACCGATGCGTCGGCCCTCCAGTTGGAAACCTTTCAAGACTGGAGAGCAGTTTCAGGTACCAATTCTCGCCTTCCTTTTTCCAATACAGAATGATCTCTGGCTTCTGCACATCATTGACATTCAGCGTGCGGACAACGCACCGGGTGTTGACACGCCCGAGCAGTCCGGATGTATCGACTTCGCCGAAGACGATGTTGTACTCCTGAATATCAAGCTGCTCAGGCGGGATCTTAAACAGGCTTTCGATCATCTTGGGGATGTTTGCATCCTTGCGATCGGCTGCGTTGTGAAAGTTGCCGGCCTCCGCGTATTCCTTGAACTGCACACATTCGAAGAATCGTTTCGTCTGTTGAATGATGATCTGCCTGTCGTTTTGCAGACCCGGCACTTTGCCTGAATAGAACAGGTAACCCACGCCAGTGGCAACTGCGACGACCAGGATGGTGACAAGAACTTTTTTCATGAAGAGATTATTGGTCGTCCAGCTTCAGCCTGGCGGCCGCGATAAACATGAATACCAGTATTCCAAGAGTCAGCATGGCCGCAGATTTGAACATGTCGCCCCATTCGACCTCATCCTGAATTGCATTGATGGCTTCGTAGCTCCATTTCGTGATCGTGCAGAATTCGATCTTGGAGGGGATATTGTTATCGATATTATCGCGAAGGATGGCCTTCGAAAAGATGACCTGCGGTATCAGGAGTATCGGCACAGTGATTGTCGCTGCATATGAAGTCCGGGCAAAGGCAGAAATAGCCAGTCCGAGGCTGGCAGCGGTGATGCCGCTGCCGGTGAGCACGAGGAAATAGAGAATGTGATTCATGGTGTCCTGGTGCAGATGCATCATCTGGCCCTGGACGACCAGAAGCAGAATGGTCTGAACGCCGGATATCAGACTGAGGGTGATCAACTTTGAGATCAGGTACGACCAGAGATTCAGGTTAAACATCCGTTCCCGCTCTAGCACAGCCCTCTCCCTCACAATCGCGCAGCTTGCGTTCATGCAGCCCATCCACACTGCGGCCACAGCCATCACAAAGTAAGTCTGCAGTACAGGCTCCTCTCTTCGCCAACCAAGCCCGATGAACCATCCAATCAGTGGGGCCTGGCAGAGCAGAATCATCAACGTCCCGAACGAGCCTAATTGGATTTCCACGTTGCGGGCCAGGAGGATGTTCAGTTGCTGTGCGAAGCCAGGTCGTTTCACGTTATCCATCCTTCAATCAATGGCGGCCAAAGGTGATTCGGAAAACTTCTTCGTCCAGTGTTTTGCGTCGTGCTCCCTGATAGCTTTGAACACGTCGGCGATATGGACGATGCCGAAGTGCTGGAGCAGATTCTCCAACGGGCCGGCGAAAATCATATATCCCTCCATCAACAGGACGACTCGTTCCATCATCTCCAGGAACTCCATGGAGTGTGTCGTCAACACGATCGTCCTGTCTTGCTGAGCCAAAACCCGAAGGAACTTCAGGAGGTCTTCCTCCGTACCTGGATCGAGTCCGGATGCCGGCTCATCTAGAATGAGGATGGTCGGCTCTGCCAGGAGCTCGATGCCGATGTTGACCCTTTTTCGCTGCCCGCCGGATAGTTTTGAAATCTTGTGGTTCTTCCTGTCCGCCAAACCCAGCAGGCCCGCAAGTTCGTTGATGCGATTCTGGACATCATCCTCCGTTAAGGCCGGGCTCAGTCGCAGCCTGGCCGAATAATAGAACGCGCTCTCTACGCTAAGCTCTCGGTGAATCACGTCATCCTGGGGCACGTATCCGAGCTGTTGCCGGTAATCTTCTCTGATCTCTGCCAGGTCTTGAGCACCGAGGGCGGCCCTGCCGTCCGATGGCTCGATAGTTGTTGTGAGGCACTTGAGCAGCGTGCTCTTGCCTGAGCCGGACGGCCCGATGATCGCCGTCATCTGACCGGGCTGGAAACTCAGACTGATTTTCTTGAGTATCTCGTTGCCGCCGGCACGGAAGGAAACCGACTTCAAGGATAGGTTTTCGCCATCTGTCATCGTTATAGACATCGAGAAAACGGATAAGACAGAATGAACAGGGACAGAATCATGCAAATGCAGAAATCGCTCTGTCCCAAATTGGATATTCTCTAAGCCGCTTGTCGGCAGGCTGACAGTTGGGCTACGCAGGCGGTTAATATAACCCAACCGATGATCGCCATCCCATGAATTCGAGGAAGACGGGACTGGCCAGAAATCCGTTTACATGCTAAAACGCGAACGGTTTCTGAGTCTGAGAACCAGCACAGTTAATTTCTCTCCTGCGAACAAGAGGCAAACATGAACGTGAAGGGATCAGGTGGAACTGAAGGCGGATGCGGGCTTTTCGTCGTGGGCTTTATTCTTGCCGCCGCGGGCGCATACTTGTTCGTCGATTCTGTGCGCGTCATGACCGGTCATCTTGGCGTCTTTGGTGGAATGATGAGACGGTCCGGAATGGGCGGCACGACGACTTCAATGGGTCTGATTTTCGTGCCTTTCTTCATTGGTATCGTTCTGCTGTTTTACAACGCTGACTGGAAAGTCGGCTGGGGTATGACTGGGCTCGGCCTGGTTATCATCATCGTGGAAATCCTGAGCGGCATCCGTTTCTACATGAACATTAAGGTGAGCCATATGATCCTGTTGCTGATCATGATGGCCGGCGGCTGCGGCATGATGATCCGATCATTCAAGGATGGCCAGAAAGCTGGCGCGCATGTCGGGCCCACGCCATAAAGACAGTTACGCCTAGTCACCCACCTTCAGAACAAGGCAATCCGCCGGCCGGATACGAGTCTTCATCAGGAAATTGCCTTTCCGCACTGAAACGGAAACATCGCGGCCAATCAGCAACTCGGTGACCTTTGTCGCGCGCTTCAGTGATTTCGCCGGCATCGACAGAGTGACATCTACTGCCTGTTGTGCGCTACTGTAAAGGGTGAAGTACCGCCCATTCCCGCCGGTGCCGAAACCCTCGACATGGACATCCTTGTGGCTCGATATGGCTGCGGGCATCGTTTGCCATCCAGCATGTGCCAGGGCCACGGACACTTTCAAGTGCCTCTTTACCAGGGCCGAGCTTTCCTTGAGCTTTGATGCGTAGGTCTTGCTGGTCCACAACGGGCCAAGGGAAAGCGGGATTCCGTAGAAAGTGTGCCAGCGCAAGAGCCCCGGCAGAACCTCGCTCTTCTGCTCTGCAACAGCAGCGGTATCGGGTCCGATAATGGCCAGAAGGGGTTTGCTGCCTGCGTTGACGCGAAGCGGATCGTAGCGGGCAAAAGTCCATTGATCCGGATGCGCTTCCAGGCTGATGACGTCGGAAAGATGGAGCAGCGGATACGAGGGAATACGACTGTAATCCTTTCCGTGAATCCAGACGTTCTTGCCCTTGAGTGTGCCTTCCTGGCTGAAGTCATGCCTCAACTTTTTCATCAGTGAAACCACGCTGAACAGATTCAGCATGGCCGGCCGTTGATTCTTGCGATCGTAGGTAAGCGGATGGGATGCGTAGGCGAAATGGTCGCGATTGAAGTTCAGAGCCGAGGAAGCCGATATCACATCTGTCAGACACACCCCGCCGAACTGGTTGGCTTTCAGACTTTCGGCGACGGAAGTGAGGATTCGCTTGCCGGCCGTCAGACCGTCTGAATCTTTCTTGTCGGCGAAGAGGCCCGGGTCGACATTGACGAGATAGTTCATCTGTCGGGCGTCGAGTTCGTCTCTGTTTTTCATTTCACTTTGGAAGCCTTCCAACGCGGGCCAGGCATTTGGCATGCGGACCATCGAGTTGGTGATGATCTTGGGGAGAACGGAGTTGGCGCCCCAATAGGACTCTACCTCCGCCTGCAGTACCGGATCGGCGACGTATTTCAGCAGACTTTCAGCATAGCCAGGCGACTTGGGATAAATGTAAAAGTATCTGAGCTGGAAAAGTGTGGAGACTCGTGCAAAGGGCGAACTCTTCTTCGCTGCTTCCGGGGTCACATTCTCCGCCTGCGAAATCTTCGAGGCATACAATGAGTGGAATGTGGACGGACTGAAACCAATGCCGCCGGCATCGATTGCCGCGGGTGTGAGATCGAGCAATGCAGCGCCGGCCTGCGAATAACGGCTTTCGAAATATTGCCGGCTGAATTCCGAATAACGCTGAGCGGCGGCGCGCAATCCGCCGGAGGGATTGTGCCTGAAAAGGATCAGCCTGAGCGAGACGCGGCGTGATTCACTGGCTTCTGCAATTGCCACATGAGAATCCGCGGAAAGCTGCCCCCGTTCATACCTGAACGAGCCGCACACAGGATGACTCGGCGGGGCAGCCAGTGAAATGCCACCATCCGGCCCCGCAAGGGCACAGAATGGATAAAGCGAAAGCCCTCCGGAATCTCCGATACCAGGGTCCGTCGCGGCAACAGAATAGACGTCCCCGTTTTCGATGATTTGAGTGGTGCGCAGATTGGGCGACCAGGACCAGTCCTTCTGGCCGATGGGGACGATATAAAACACATCGAGGGCCCGAGCCTGCTTCGAGGTATCCGTTAATTCGATATCAATGGTGATGAAATTCTTGCCGCCGGTGTAGCTCATCTGCGCCGTGAGGAACAGCTCTTCTATGATCAGATTGAAGACATGCGAAACGCCTTTCTTCTTATAGCTGGCAATGATTTCATAAGGCACATCAGGATTGTGAGCATCGCGAATCTGCAGACCGCCGCTGAAGCTGTTCAACCGCTGCCACTTCTCGCCAAAGACGATCCGTTCGATGGTGCCCTCACGAGTCAGCTTGAGCGCGAGCCCGTCCTCGGTTTTCACCTCGAACCCGAAGGCCATGGAGCTCAAACTCAAAATTAAGGCAAGCGTCCTGCCAAGGTAGTGCAATTATCACTCTCCGTATGAATTGCGGTGGCGCACTGGTTTGCCCAAGTCGGCCACACATCTTAACCAAAACCGATTCGCGATAAAGACTCAACTAAGAATGAGTCGAAGGAGACAGTGATCCTGTTTCACGAAAACTGGCGAAACATGTCCCACGTGGATTCGATCGGCCCCCTCCCTTGCCACGCAAAATCGCCGGAGCGAGCATTGTTGTCCGCCCCCACGAGGCGGTAACTCCCCCTGAAAAAGCCTCAGCCCTCGGTCCAACTGAGAATCTCCAGGACCTTCGAGCCGCCGGACTGCTCTCCGAATTCATGCTGCATCTTCAATAGCAAACGCTCCAGATAACCGAGGCTCATCAGCATGCTTTTCGGCAACTTCATCTCGGGCTCCAGCTCGTCTGCGAAACGAATCGCATTCGAGCTCTTGCCCTGGCGTTCGCGAAGGCGAGTAACTTCTCTCAGACTGGTGTCGATGAGTTTCATGGCTACGACTTATCCAACCGAATTTCCGTACCAGTTTCTGCGCTTTCCAGTACGCCCTCCATCATTTCCTGGACGATCATGCCATGGCGCAACGGGGCCTGGCACTCTTCGCCGTCGAGGATCGCCGAGATGAAATTGTCTGCGATGTTGTCCCAGGCGGGTGTCTCTTTGGGCAGCCCTGGATTGATGTCTTCGGTAACCTTGTCTTTGCATTTGTAGATGGTGAGGGGATTGAGGCACGCGCCCGCATCCGTACCGAACAGCTCGATCTGAAACTCGCCCGGCTGGTGCGATGCCCAGAAACTTTCGACGTGCAGGGCCGCGCCATTATCGAAACGGATGATGCCGCCGGCATAATCGTCGGAGTCGTACTGCGACCAGACTTCTTCCGTAACGTTGCGCGAATAGCCAAGCCCCTTGGGTCCGAACTTGGCGCCGGCGACGCCCAGTACGGTTACCGGCTTCGGCATACCGATAAGCCACCAGGCCGCGTCCAGAGCGTGAACTCCCATGTCTCGGAAGGCGCCGCCGCCTTTCTTGATGAAACCAAGATTCCAGGCGGGGATACCGTTACGCCGAATGCTGCGGGCGCGACCGTAGTAAAGGTCACCAAAATCACCGGCCTGGATGAGGCCACCGAGGTAGCGCACCTTGTCAGAGAAACGCGTCGACAGCGACATCATGTTCACTACGCCCTCTGCCTCGGCCGCGGCGACCACCTCTCTTGCCGCCTCATTGGAATCCGCCAGCGGCTTGGTGACCATAACGTGCTTGCCATTCTTGATCGCTTCAAGTGCGATGGGCACGTGCCACTGATTGGGTGTGCCTACAAAGACAGCGTCGATTTTCTTGTCTCTGCACATCTCTTTGTAATCGGTGTAGAGCTTCACCTCTCCCGAAAGCTCCTTGGCAAAACTCGCCATCCGATCTTCCTGCAGATCGCAGAGAGCGGTGACCTGGCCACGCGGATGACTGTCAATTGCCCTGCCATTCGGCCTGCCTATGCCCATGCCTACGACGCAGGTTCGTACGATGCTCATTCTTGTCTCCGTGGTGCTGAATCATTGTTGCTGTTGAGAGTTCCTTAACCTACATCCGAGGAGTTGTTCCGCAACGCAGGCGGCAGCGGGGACATATGGATGACACATCGGTTCGAAAAGTTCGAACATCGGAGAGGTCGGAATGCTTTCCGAGCGGTGGCTGTAGCCGCAGGCTGCCAGCCAGTGAGCTCAAATATTTTTACCAGGCTCACGTAGACTTCTTACGTCCACGAGGAAAGCCTGGTGCTGATTCGTTCCGCAATCAGATTGAATCCCAAGTCGTTTGGATGAACACCATCGCCTGAAAATCCGTCCGCGTCCTTCGGGCCCAGCAGATCGAGTCCTTCGATAAGAGTGGTGTGTTCGTCCCCTGCATTGGTTCTCGTCTTTACAGCATTCCGGACCACCT
>JASLXP010000607.1 GCA_030740295.1 Planctomycetota bacterium | reverse complement strand
CGACGCAATGCGAAGACCACTTCCTGGCCGTCGTACGATAGATCGGTCGTGGTGATCATTCCTTCACCTGCATCGAAGATGCATTTCAGTTTTCCGCCATCTTCATCAGGCGAGAAGACATAAAGCCCGCCGCCCGGCCGGAATCCCTCGACATGATAAACGTACACGTGCGAGATATTCAGCGGCTTGCGTTTCACCAGCAGGATTTCCTTGAACCCAAGCTCGCCGGCGATAAATTCCTGACGAAGTGCCAGCGCCTCAGGCGTCTTCTCTTCGGGCGGGATCCGCATCTCCGCCAACTGCTTCTTGGTAACCGCCGAACCATACACAGCGATCTCCGCAGCGCCCGGGTTTGGCGAATTGGGATGCGAAGAAAGAAACTCGATACGAACCGCGGTGACTTGCTGCCTAGGAAAGTGGATCAACTGCGGTCCACGACGATGCTCCAGCGAACCCCGCATCACCGGCTTTTGGTCGTCGTTCAGATAGACTTCGTAATCCTTGAAGCATTCAAGCAACGGGCTGGTCACCCGGGCGTAGTAAATGATCTGGGTTGCTTCGACCGGTCTTTCCCACTCGAGCTTGAAATGTCCACTTTGTGTTGCCCGAACTGCCCAGTCGCTGTTCTGCTGGAACTCGGACGGAATGCCGCCACTTACAGCCATTTGCGGACGATAGGCGTCGCTAAACTCACTACTCGCCGAGACCTTTGCCAGAGGAGCCAGATTTTCGGGCATCTCATCGGCCAAAGTCGCATCGAATGGGGCAACAGCCTGAACAGTTACAATCAACACGAATGAGCAAAACGCGATAACATGTCGCATTGGTTTCTCCTTGATCATGACGATTATGGATGGAGCTCTCGACATGCCAATTCCTCAGGCGGCGTCAGCGTACTTGTGCTGCGGCGGGCGAGGTTTTCACATCATTCAGAGCCTTACCTGTCGCATCTGTGAGCCGCAACACCAGACCCCACTTCTGTTTGTTCTGGCCAACTTTGATGAGCAAGGTTGACTGCCCTTTGGGAATGGAGACCTCAACTCGATCTTGATCAAACGCGACGGAGCGGGTGCCCTCTCTTCGATGTACTTCCTTTTCGTTCAGCCAGACAGCAACCGGGCCGTCGCTGCCCAGACGAAGTTGCGCCTGCTTCTGATTTGGGCTGGACACACGCAGCCTCGCGTAGCCGCAGACGTCAGTTGCTCCCTCGATAGCATCCGATAATTCAAACAGCCCTGCCGGATCGTCGGAATCGAATCTTTTCCAGGGACTCTCTTCCCCTTTCTCGGGAGCGTGTGCTGTGATGAATCCGTCGTCGCCTTTGTTCGGAAACGGCCCGCAGACTTCCCACCCCGTGACAATACCGTATCGCTCACTGAGCTTCAGCTCGGTGTCGAGTGCCGTGACCCTCGCCAGCAGGCGTCTGGCACGAGTGAATGAGAGAGAACCTTGTGGATCGGCCAACTGCAGGTATATCGAAGCCGCCTTCTTCCGTTGGCCAATTTGTTCAAAGCACTCAGC
>JASLXP010000606.1 GCA_030740295.1 Planctomycetota bacterium | reverse complement strand
CGTTTTGACGGATTTCAGGGGCGAAGCCCCGGGCTGTTTGCCTAGCCCAGCCCAACGGGCTGGGTGAATGGTACAAAGATTTGAAAAGGGGCAACGCCCCGGCCATTTATAAGGAGGCCGTTCATTGGGGCAAATGACCGGGGCGTTGCCCCTAAGGATGATCTGCCCGAAAACCCAGCCCGTTGGGCTGGGCTAGGCAAACCGCCCTGGGCTTTGCCCCTGAAAATTGTCATTCAGATCCGTAAAACTGTCCTCGTCTTGACCTGCTAGGGAGAACAACTGGCGCAGGTGGTCTGCGTCGTAACGTACCCTGTCAATCGCCATTGTTTCACGGTGCTCCGGCGAGAGAGCGTCCAGGTCCGTGTGGGTCACGAGTCTGCCGGGCAGTGGTTCGGCCCTTCATAGAAGCCACCATTTACGATCACTCATTTGCAGCATTTTCAATCTGATCGTCCTTGTTCGCGGTAGTGTGAGAAGCCTTCTATCAGGGTCCTCATGTTCTCCATCGGCACACCGGGCACGATGGAACTCGAACAGGCGAGCGTCAGCCCGACCTTCGGCCCTTTCTCGACCAGCCAGTCCATCTGACGGCGCACGTCGGCCGCGTTGCCAAGCGGCAAGGTGGTGGTGACCGATACGCCGGCGATGATGAAAAGGTCGTCACCGGTACGGGTCTTCATGCGGCAGATCTTTTCATAGTCCATGCCGTCCTCGTACTGGAAGCCCTGGAAGCCGCCGAGGCCGCACTCCAGGAGACGCGGCACCATCTCCATCAGGTTGCCATCACAGTGCCAGATCAGGCGAATGCCGGCATCGAGCAGCGGCTGGATGGCGCGGGCGAATTGTGGGAACCAGAGTTCATCGAGGGTCTTGATGTCCACCAGCATCCCGCGGGAGTCGGCCATGTCGTGGTCGAGGCGGATCAGCTTTGGCAGACCGCCCTCGATGATGGCACGGGCGGCGATGCGATTGTGAACTACCGCCCCGTCGGCATGGGTCCTGAAACCGCGTTCGATCACCTCCGGGTAAAGCGCGTAGGCCATGAAGTAGTTCGCATACCCGTAGTGCCCGTAAAGGAAGCCGGGGAATGTGAAGAACCCGCCATAGGGCCCCTTGAGCATGTTCGTGCCGAAGATGTTCTGCACATCGACCTCGCCGGCGATTCGCTTGCGCACTTCCCCGTCCGCGTTGGCTTCCAGGTCGCGCTTCCACTGTTCCCATTGCGGAAAGAGAAACTTCTCCATGTGCTCGACGACCGCCTCAGGAGAATCGATCAGCATTTCGTCGCGAACGATCTCGTGCGCGCCGGTGGTTGCGCCGTGTTCGGTCTCTTCGTCGTAGCCCTTGTCCCTCATGCTTAAGGGGTTCTCGGGAATCCACTGATCGATGAGGCAGACCCCGGACTTCAGCATGAAGTCGTGATAGACCCTGACGGGATCTTTGGGGTAGCTGCCCGGCGCGTTGCCGGAGAGCGTCTCCAGTTGGGACCACTGCATGGTCTGAAACAGCCAGGTGGGAATGCCTTTGGTTTCCCGCATGGCGATGGTGTCGAACGCCAGTTGGGCATTCTCCTGCCACTGGTCTTCGAAGGCGTTGAATCCGATTGCGATACTCATGTCTGGTCGTTTCTAAGCGGTCGTCAGGAGGTTCGCCATTCCACCAATGGACTGTAAAGGTCCGTCACGAGGCCATTGAGCGGAGTCAAATTTCCCGGTCAGTTCAGTCGTCCAAGGCGTGTGATCTCATTGGCAAATGTTTGCTTGGCCCTTTCGATCGTCTCATCCAGTTCAATACTGTCCTTTGGGTGCGTGCCGAATTTGAATACCGCGTCAATGGCTTCAGCAACGGCCCTCTCGGCTTTCGTAGCTTCCTTCTCTCTACCGGCTTTGCGGACCCGTAAGATTTCCTTTTGAAGCCTGTTCCAGTATTGCCAGTCCTCTACGCCCTCGCGCCACGCCTCCCATCCGCGCGTCGGAACAACTTCACCATCGATATCATAGATCAGATAGCTGTACGCGAAGAATGAGATTCCTCGCATGCGAGCTTTAATGGCCCGCCATCCGGCCATACGGTAATAGCCGAGAGGGTTCTGTGCCCGGACGGGCGTTCTGCAGGTATAAGCCCAAAGCTCCTTGCCTGCCTTGCGCAGTTCGTCGGCCCATTTGGCATCCCAGTAGAATCCTCCAGCGGCTACCCATGCATCGACGTAAGGAAACTGCTTCTTCTGTTCGCTCTTCGAACATTGGATGGTGTTGGCGATCTTCATTCTGGGCGCTTCTTCTCTGAGGATTTTCAAAAGATGGACGCACAGGTCGACGTTCTTCGCCTTCACCTCATCCCACGCACAGATGTAATACTCGTCATCTTTGAAACCTGCCTTCCTGAAGGCTTCAACCTGAGCACGGACGGCCTCTCGCCAGTACTCTTCATATTTGCCATCACCCGGTTTGAGTTTGTTCTTCTGTGCCCATTCGTGATAAGCGCGGCAGAAGCCGTAGGCCCATCCCTTTCTGCCGCCGAGCCTGAGACGGTTCATCGCGTCAAGGGCCGGCTTTTCGACCTCGTGGCGGAAATTGCCATCTTTATCGACACGAAACTTCCCGTTATCTGCGCCGAAGATCATGTTTACCTTGTGCTCGAGAAGATCGCGCAGATGTACGTCACTCGAAGGGTAGTTGTAACAATGAACCCCCAACTCCGCGGTGTCCGGGATCTCGAAGGGCGCTATCTCCAATCGTACGGGAATATGCTTCACCCCGTAACTCTTGTTCAACGTATACAGGCTCAACCGTCCCCCGCGCCTCCCAGGCTTCATGCCTTTTGTGTTAAACGTAAGGAAGAGCTGGCGCGTGGAAAGGGGAAGAAGCAAAAGTTCGCGCAGTTGCCCGAGCCGGATAAGCGGCTCACCGGTCTGTCCTGGCAGGTTGAAGCCGCGGACGGTTTCGTAACCAAGCGCGTCAGGATTCTCTTTGACCACCGTTTTCATGCTTGTGGCCAGCGGCGCGCGCACATCTATCAGACCTGGAAGGTCACCCTTGACGATTATGTTGAGCGACTCATCAGTCAGATTGGAAATCATGATGGCTGCGTGTTCCCATTCGTTCACACATGCCTTGACTACAATCTCTCCGATATCTTCCATTTTGGCCGGGAAGTCTGCTGGCGAAGTAGGCAGGTAAGGGCTCTTCGACCAGACGACATAGGTGGACTTGCCGGAGAAGCTCTGGGCTCGGCCGTAAAGATTGAACCATTCCGCGTAATTCGACAGGTCACTTGGCCGGGGAGTCAGCTTCTGTTTGAAAGATTCCACATCTGCCTTGACCTGTTTCAGCTCTTCCAGGTAAGCAGAAATCGATTCTCTGAACTCATCGCTTTCCGCTTTGGCCACCAGCTTCTCTGCGCGCGGCAGAATAGCATCCAGAGTGGGTGAAATTGGCCGAATGTACAGGCCCCGTCGTTGGACGAGCAGCGGCTGATCGCCCTGCTTAACAATCAGGCTGGCATACTGAATCCCTTCGTCCGTGATCGTGAAAGGTATCTTTCCTGTCACCTCCTTGCCGGAGGGCACGGTGAAAGACATGGGCTTTGTCAGCTCTCGTTTTGCGCTCGATACGATCTCAACGGACCCCAATAATCGAAGTGCTTTGTCGCCGTCGTTTCTGATGGTGAATTCAAATTCCGACACTCCGAAGAACGGCTCTTCGGGCACTCTTATCCTGCTGGCGCCGAGCCCGAAGACGATGTCGCCCATCTGTTCCGGTACTTGGAAGCCTTCCGAATTGCCCGTCCACGTACCGTAGCTCCAGATGGCGACCTGGGCGGCCGCTCTTCGCTGCCGGCAGAGATTGAAGCGCCACGTTTCCCCTGGCTTCGGTTCCCCTCCCAGAGATTTCAAAGGGAACGCAATCTCGAGTGCCCAGTAGTCCTCACCTGTGTCAACGGCGATCTGTTCGCCATCGAAGTTCCATTTCTTGCCGATGTTTTCCCCGCTCGGCTTTTCGAGAGCATCATAGATAGTCGGCACCGGGTTTATGATCGCGTGGATGATGTTCTTCTGGTCACCATCACGGTCGAAAAAGAACTCGACGCAGTCATCTTTCCAGGTGGACGTATCCCGCCCGACCATCGATTTCTGCAGCCAGCCCGCGTGGTCCTCATGACAATAGGCATAGATGTAGAGGTTCTTGCTGTCATAGCAGAGCTTGGCCCATGTTCGGCCGACTAGCTCATCTACTCCAAATCGAAGGGGCGGTTTGCTGTTGAAGCCTTTGCAGGAAATGAAGAAATCGATACTGCTTGCCTTTTGCCACATGGCATCATCCTGCTTGCCATCAATCTCAGGCGCAGACACGACCTTCGGGATCAACAGTCGTGGTCGAGCTGCCCTGGGCCACAGTTTCACAATCGCCGCTTCTTCATTGATTCCCCAGCCTCTGGCAAGGTCGAGTTTCGTCTTGGGTGCAGCGTATCCCAGCGAAGAGACGCCTAATGCCAAAAGCAGAGAGCATGTTTTGTATTTCATCTGTCCGATCTCTCCCGTCGGTATTGAATCTTGTGTCAAGGCTAAGAGATGCTTAACAGAGTTTTTTACTCGGAGCGCATGTGTGTCGGGCATCTTTCCCGACCGTCAGAGAAGACCACGATTGGCCGTCTTACATGGAAGGACCGAGGCGTTCATGGGTTCTGCCAGGCACTCTGAAAGGATGCGCGTTTTCTGTTCGTCTGAAGTTTTCAACATAGCCCTGAAGAAAGGTCTCGCCAATCAGCAAAGACGCACCTGAAATCCTCTCCCAGAAACTTTCGGATGTGGGTGTTCTCACCAGCAACCATCCATGGTTGGCTGACGAAAGGTTCGCCAGATTCAGTACTCGCCGTAACGTTTCGCTGCTTCGTACATCGCGACCGCGTTCTCAGTGGGTGTGTTGTCCTGCAACTGGTGACTCGGTGCGAAACAGTATCCTCCTCCCGGCATCATGATTTCGAGCGTCCGCCTGCACTCATGTCGGATATCTTCACTCGTGCCGAAGGCGGTGTTTCCACCGGTCGGGATGCAGCCGTGAAAGGCCAGTCGGTCACCGAAGGATACCTTCAGGTATTCAGGGGACATTTCCGTCGCCTCGGGCTGCAGCGTGTCCACGGCATCGATTCCGATATCGATGAGATCATCGAAGACCCAACTGCAGGATCCGCAGGAATGGAACATGACGGGCAGGCCATACGCTTTCGCCAGTTGCACAAACTCGGCATGCCATGGCCGGATGTGTTTCCGATAGAGTTCGAGGCTGATCATCGGCCCCCGCTGCGTGCTCAGATCCTCGCCCATCCAGAGGAAATCGACGACACCTCGACATACTTCGAGCGTTCGCTCTGCGATCGCCAGTTCGATCTTCTGTTTGCGTTCGACCAGCGTGACGGCAACCGGGTCATCGGTCAGGAGCCCCATCAGAACGTTCTCCATTCCCATCAATTTGCCGATTCTGTTTATCACACAGCCCAAACCGGAAGAGCCAGCATAGACACAATAGTCTCCTCTGGATGATGCGAGTTCACGTGCTTTGGCGTAATCGAAGTCATCGGGGGAGGGCATCGGCCACTTGAGGGCTTCTTCGACTGCGGCTTCTCGGAGTGGAAAGTCGCAGAAGTCCCAGTATCCACCGGATTCGTGTTCTACGTAGCGCGTCCGGACTCCCCAC
>JASLXP010000605.1 GCA_030740295.1 Planctomycetota bacterium | reverse complement strand
TCACCGAACAACATCGCGATCTGTATCGGAACGACGGTTTTTCATCCTGAAGTCGGTGAACGTAAGGACGGAGCGCTGTGGATGCCTGTGCATCTAAGTACTCGTCTCCAAGAGAGCATCTCTCGTGACGGCCGCGTGACGTGGAGTAAATCCACCGAGACCTCTATCAAGAGCCCTGACTCCAGGTTTCGTATACTTTAGGTCGCCGCCATAGGAGCTGTGGGGGCAGCTTTTTGTAGACGACCCGCTTCAAACTGCAAGAAATAGATCGTCGTCTGAAGTGAAGCGACGGGCTTGGTCTGGATAATCTCACGGTTTATTTCAGGTAGTTGGCCGGGCTTATCTGACAGGGAGGACAATGTGAGCGTATTCGAGATAACAGATTTCGGCGCGGTGGGGGATGGTGAGACACTGAATACCGCCGCGATCCAGGCGGCTGTTGAAGCGTGTGCTGGGAAGGGAGGCGGCACGGTACAAGTGCCCGCGGGGGTGTTTGTGAGTGGCCCCGTGTTTCTGCGCAGCAACATTGAGTTCCATCTCGGTGCGGGGGCTGTTTTGAGTGGGAGCCGGAACTTTGATGACTATCCGCTGCTTGACGTCGAAGGTCATGGCTACCACATCAATCGGTGGTGGCACGCTTCGCTGTTGACTGGATGCCATCTCGAAAATGTCGCCATCACCGGGCGGGGCGTGCTCGACGGCCAGGGCGATGTCTGGTGGCAGGCCAAGGACGCCGGAGAACTCCGGCACATTCGCCCGATGATCGCCTGGTTATTCGACTGCGAGCGGGTGCGCGTCGATGGCGTGAAGATGATGAATTCGCCGTCGTGGACGCTCCTGCCGGTCTTTTGTCGAAATGTCTCCATCCACGCCATCACGGTCAAGAATCCGTGGAAGCCTTATCACAACTGCGACGGCATTAACCTTATGTCGTGCCGCAATGTCCGCATTTCGAATTGCCACGTGGACACCGGAGACGATGGCATCTGCCTGAAAACCGTTCCGGATTTTGGCATGGTCTGCAAGCCGGTGGAGGGCAAGCTCGCTCCCGATTACAGCCAGCCCCGCATCCCTTGCGAGAACGTCATCATCGATAACTGCGTGGTCGAGCATGCGCACAGCGGCGTCGGCCTCTGGGCTGAGGTCATTGGTGGCATCCGCAACATTGCAGTGACGAACTGCGTCTTTGACGGCACGCGGACAGGCATCCGCATGGCCCGGTACCCCGTAGCCGGTGGCTTCGTGCGCGACGTGCGCGTCGACAACATCGTCATGCGGCGGGTCGGTTATGTTTTTGAGCTCTCTACGGAACTTGCCCCCTGGTTTGGCACGGAGCCTCTGGCCGAGCCAGGCATGGATGAATCGCCCGATTTCAGCAACATCCACTTCAGTAACATCACCGCGACGCAGGCCCAAATCGCGTGCGAGGCGCGCGGTCTTCCGAGGGCAGCGCCGCACGACATCAGTTTCAGTAATCTGCGCATCGAGGCCGACGCTGGCTTCCATCTGCGACACCTGCAGAACGTTCTGTTGGATAACGTGGAAGTCGAGTGTCGCAGCGTGCCTTTGGTGGCACAGGACTGCACCAATCTCGAGCTGCGCCGGTTCAACGCCCCGACGCCTCCCGCAGACGACGCAGCCATTGAGTTGACTCGAACCAAAGCGACCTGGATTCACGGCTGCATGGCCGCTCCCGGAATCGAGATCTTCGTCGGCCTGGTCGGCGAGGAAAACACCGGGCTGGTCACGGAAAACAACCGGCTGACTCATGCCGCGCAAGCGCAGGCCACGGTCGAACCCGCGAACGAATGGAACATCTGCAGTCACGCATACAGCGGCGCACGCTGGATTCGCGACACGGGCGAACACAACTCCTGGCTTCCCGTCTCAGCCGCGGTGATGCAGACCCTCCGCGAGACCTGGCCCCAGGAACAGATCGACCGTGTATTCTCCATCTCACGAGTGGAACCGAACGCACGAAACGGTGCCGAGGTGGATGATCCCGCCGAGGAGCGGCGCATCTACATCATCGAGGCCCACAACATCAAGGAGCGGCTGGTGGTCTTTGAGAATGGTGAGGTATTGCGCCGTATCAGCGACCCTGATTTTCATGCCTACAACTGGGAGGGAATGTGAAAGTCCCATGAAAGATACGGCAGGCAGCTTGGTTGCGTTGCCGGCGTTGACCCGGGCCATGGTGAAGCTGGCTTTCTACCAACGTTGGAGTCCTCTTCTGCTGTCCTGGGGCGATTCCCCTTGCTGCGATTCAACACGCCACTTTCGACGAAGCCGGCCAGCTCGTAGCCCTGTTTCGGGTCGTAGTTCGGGCTCTAAGACTCTGGGTGAGACCCCTTGGGAGAAGAGAGGGAAAGACCATTTGCAGAAAGAATCCGAGCCGGCGGTTTCAGCACGCGTGCCTGACAGGCAGCCAAGTATTACGATCTTTTTCACTGCAAATCTCATTTCTCACTCGTTGTAGACCAATCGCCATTACCTTGGCTTAGTCGGCAATACCGGTACATTGCAGAATGTCAGGGCTGCGATGCCGTTCTTGCCGATCGATGGAATCCTCACCCAAATGCTTGCCACGCCCGCTTCCTGGTCCCATTCCTCGATCTCGTAGGCCAGCGGCGTGCCGCTTGGAGTCGAGAAGCGGATATCCTCACCGTTCCCTCGCGCCTGGCTGAAATCGAAGAACTCCCTGTGCAGGCGAACCAGGCCTGCAGCGCAGCACCGTTAAGCAACACCACTGCTACCATTTCCGTTACCCGATGTTTCATGACGACCCCTTTTGCTTTTCTTCCCCTTTATCAAGGTAGGGAGCTTGATTGTTCGGAATTGGTTTAGCGAACTGAATAGAACATCTCAGAGGGAGAGGCAATACGGCGTGCAATCGTTCTGAATCGTCATCTGAGTCCTAATCTGAGTCGAAGAGTAACGAAGTAGTCCGGGCTGGCAGCCCGGCTCTGATTACGGGCTGCCAGCCCCGCTCTGATGACGGATTACCAGTACGTCCTGCCTTCGGTATCCCATGTTAAACGTCTGTCAGTCCTCTCCTGCGCGGCATTCGCACGACGCCCTGCCGAGGCTTGGCGCGGAGGCTGTCATTGTGATCGCGCCTCGCTTCGATTCGACTTCAAGAATGGCCAGGGCCATCCCGTTGAATGTCCGACGGTGACTCAGCTTGTAGTTGGTGGTGTCGATAGGGTCGCCGTTCTCCATACCGAGCAGTCGCGCCGGGCCGCGGACTTCAATGGATACTTCGTTATTGGCGTAAGGAACGAAGAGCCCCTTCGCGTCTACAACCGTGATGGCGACGTGTGCGATGCGGTCTTTCCCGGCGGACAAGTCCCGCTCGTCGCATACCAGCTTGAGAGCAGACGGTGCTGAAGCGGTTTCATGCATGCAGATGGCGACCTCCTTCCCTTCTCGATAACCAACCGCCCTGAGTTTGCCCGGCCGGTAAGCCACGTCCCAGCGCAGATACATTCTGTCGCCCATTTCCTCAGTGCCGAGCGACTCATCGTCCAGGAAGAGCTCCACGCGCTCACAGTTGGTGTAGCAGATCATTGGAATCTCTTTGCCCTCGAGGCCTGGCCACGTCCAGTGCGGAAGGAAGTGCACCATGGGCGCGTCCGTCCACTGGCTCTGGTAGAAGAAATAGGTGTCCTTTGGGAAGCCGCACAGATCGATGACGCCGAAGTTCCAGCTCTTGGCCGGCCAGCCGTAGCACTCGCCCAGGTAATCAAAACCAGACCAGCGAAACTCACCGCACATGAACGGCAGCGTCTTCGTCAGCCGCCACGAATCAATACTCGATATGCGCACCATGGCATTGTCGTACGACGACTTGTAATGATCGTCGAAATCGGTGAACAGCTCTTCCTCTGTCAGATGGGGCACGTCGAGTCGTTCGACGTTCGGGTTTCGGGCCAGGTCGCGATACCAGGTTTGCGTTCGGTAAACGCCGCGGGTCTGGAGTGAATGAGGCACTTCGCTGGCGAATATGACCCGATCAGGATACGTGGCGTGATCCTTTTCATAGTCAAAGCACGAGCCTCCCCCGCCGTTGTAGCCCACCACATCCATCAGCGGCCCGTATCCCGCCGCATTGGTCTCGCGGATAGCACAGCAACCACAGGTCATGGGGCGAGTGGGATCGACACGATGGCAAGTCTCCTGAAGAGCGGCCATGAGTTGCAGGCCTTCGGGACGCCCGGAGCGCACTTCCTTGATTTCATTGCCGACCGACCACATGACGATGCACGGGTGATTACGATCCCGGCGAATCATGTCCGTGAGGTCGCGTTCCCACCATTCGTCCCAATAGAGGCCATACCCGTAGGGCGTCTTGCTGTCCTTCCACTCGTCGAACGCATCCTCCACAACCATGAATCCAAACTCATCACAGAGATCGAGAAACGTCGTCGAGGCAGGATTGTGTGCGATGCGAATCGCGTTGCAGCCCATCTTCTTCAGAATCCGGAAGCGCCGTCGAATGACATCATCGGGCACTGCCGCGCCGAGGCAGCCGGCATCATGATGTTCATTCACTCCCTGCAGTTTGAGTGATTGCTCATTGAGAAAGAAGCCTTCGTTGGCATCAAACCGAATGGAACGGATGCCACATTGGGTTTCGTAACTGTCGATGACTGCGCCTTCTTTTACCAGCTCTGTCCTGAGCGTGTAGAGGCAAGGAGTGTCGGGCGACCAAAGCTCTGGGTTGATGACCTTCAGCTCGTGCTCCACATCTGACGTGGCGCCCTTTGAATCGATCGTCAGGGCTTCCTGCTGACTCGTCTGCTCTTGGGCATCGGGATGGATTAAAGTTCGCAGAACTCCAATGCAGCATTCTTCGTCGCCATCGTTCACCACCGTCGTAACACATCTCAGGACGGCCTCTTCAGCGCTAACCTCGGGAGTCGTCACATAAGTTCCCCAGTGATCGACGCGCACAGGCCCTGCCGTGGTCAGCCAGACGTGCCGATAGATTCCTGAGCCGCTGTACCAACGGGAGTTCTTCTGTCGTGAATTGTCTGCGCGCACGGCGATACATGCCGGTTCGCCTGCAGTGATGTGAGGAGTGAGGTCATAGCAAAAGCTGCTGTATCCGTAAGGTCGGTGGCCGAGCGAATGGCCGTTACACCACACGTCGCTCTTCATGTAAACGCCATCGAATTCGATCAGTACCCGGCGCTCGCCCAGGTCTTCAGGAATAGCAACCTGTTTCCGGTACCAGCCGATCCCGCCGGGGAAGAAGCCACCACCAGCCTCGGACGGGTTGTCGGGAGAAGGAGTGCCTTCGATGGACCAGTCATGCGGGACGTCCAGCAGTCGCCATTCGCTGTCATCGAATTCAGATTCTTCCGCGCCCGGAAAGTCACCGAGTGCGAAGCGCCAATCGTGGTCAATACAAGTGCGAGTTCTCATGGTGTAATTGGGAGGTAACGCTCACGTCGGCCTACATAAGAACTCATGCTGACCTGTATTCTCATTCCTTATCAGCTCGGGCCAGCTTCTTCTCCGGCCGTTAATGCACTGCCTGAAGGACCTCGTTGAAAGAACCCGCCGCCTTTTCGTTTGTGAAGGAAAGAAACAGAAATCCCATCGCCGCGCTTCCAGAATCCCTGGGGCTTACTCCAGTCGATCTGATCCAGTCGATTCTTA
>JASLXP010000604.1 GCA_030740295.1 Planctomycetota bacterium | reverse complement strand
ATGAAATCCTCGCTCTGCAGGTAGGCGAGCTGGCTCTGCTCCTGAAAAGGAGGAAAGCCTTTCTCGAGCGTATAGAAAGGAATGAGTGCGTTCATGATAGCTGCGGTTTCGAGCCGGTGGTCGTCCGGTGAATCAGGCAGGACGCGCCCGAGCCAGCACGCGACGCCTTCATGAAACCAGCGAGAGAGCCTCAAATGTTTTTCTTTCTCCAACTGCCCGAGCATCACGTGCGCGGTCTCGTGCGCGAGGGTTTCGTACAGATTGCTTTCACCACCCATGGTCAGCCTCGCCAGATTGATGACGATGCGGCCGTCAGGCGAATAGGCCACCCCGAGAATACGCAGGTGTGAACTGTTGCCCACCATCTCATTGAACAAGCTGTTATCACCGACCAGCTCCGCGGAAACCGGCGTTTCCTTGGGCAGTTGCAGTCGTGCCGCGATTTCCTCTCGTGAATCGAGAAGCATCTTCAGACTGATCCTTGCCTGCTCTTTGTAAGCTGCCGGATAGAGAACCAGAATGCCTCTGTCACGCATTTGCTCGTACTTCGGAGTAGCGCAGGCAGGTCCTGCAAACAGCAGCAGCAGGATAATTTGAACGATCACGTATAGATTCACAGGAACTGTTCCGTTTCTTCATAATCATTGATGACGATCTTTCGATCCCTTTCATCCTGCATCTATACGATCCCGTGAGTTGGGCCGACCAGACTTTACTGCGAGCCTCGTTCTCTCTCAAAGAGCGGAATCCTAACGTGGTGGACGATGGCGGGCCTTCACTCTTCAGTCTGTACGAACAGGTGTGAATGTTCAAAAAAGGGTCTTCGTCGTGGTACTCGTCCGCCTGAATTTCAACAGACAGGCAGAAGAGAGGACTGCGACGAAGGCTATGACGTCCCTGGAAGCTGTGGCCAAGGCATGTCGGCCAATTTACGATGTCACTGCGGACACAGGTTCAATCTCTAAACAGGAATCATCGAGCATGGGATTACGATGTCTGTCGGTACTGATCTGTTCTGTCATCTTCGCCACTTCATCTGCGGAGACCCGTCTGAGTGTCCTCTTCCTTGGCGACCACGGACACCACCGCCCCCGTGAACGAGCGGACCAACTGATCCCGGTGCTTGCCGGCCGCGGCATTGACGTGAAGTATGTCGATAAGGTTGAAGAGCTGAATCTGCCGAACCTGAAGAAACATGATGCGTTAATCATCTACGCGAATCACGGCAGATGGTCTCCCGATCAGGAGAAGGCGCTCGTTGATTACGTTGAGCAGGGAGGAGGGTTTGTGCCGATCCATTGTGCGTCCGCGTGCTGGCGGCAATCGCAGGCTTATATCGATCTGGTCGGCGGACAGTTCCTGCGGCACGGCACGGGTGTCTTTCATACGGATATTGTTTCGCCTAAACACCCGGTCATGCAGAAGTTCGAGGGCTTCAAAACCTGGGACGAAACCTACGTCCACCATAAACACAACACAAAAGATCGGATCGTCCTACAGACACGTAAGGAAAGAGACCAGAATGAACCGTGGACGTGGATTCGTGCCCATGGCAAAGGTCGCGTCTTTTACACAGCTTACGGACACGATCACCGAACCTGGGGGAAGCCCGGTTTCCACGCGCTGATCGAGAAGGGCATCCGCTGGTCAGCAGGGAGCGATGAGGTCGTCGAGGTGCCCGGGCTCTACGAACCGCGGCCAGAGGATCTGAAACCGTTCCAATTCAAAGCAGCAAAGATTGCATATTACCCTCCGGGCGGGAGAAGGCGCGGCGATGGAAAGTGGAATCAGATGCAGTTGCCTGTCGCGCCTCCTGAATCCGCCCGTCGCATGCAGACGCCTCGTGGCTTCAAGACCGAGCTGTTCGCTTCCGAGCCGGACATTCAGAAGGCCATCTGCATGGCGTGGGATGCACGGGGACGGCTCTGGGTCTGCGAGACCAAAGACTATCCGAACGAAATGCAGCCCGAAGGTAAGGGCCGCGACCAAATCAAGATTTGTGAAGACACCGACGGCGACGGCAAGGCAGACAAGTTCACCGTGTTCGTGGACAAGCTCAGCATCCCGACGAGCCTGACCTTTGCGAATGGCGGAGTCATCGTGCACCAGGCCCCGCACACTCTGTTTTTTAAGGACACGAACGGCGACGACAAAGCCGATGATCGCAAGGTGCTCTTCAGCGGATGGGGAACGGGCGACACTCACGCTGGCCCGAGCAACCTGCGATACGGCTTCGATAACTGGATTTATGGAGCGGTCGGCTACTCCGGTTTCAACGGGACGGTCGGCGGTGAAAAGCACAATTTCAGGATGGGCATCTATCGCTTCAAGTCCGACGGGGCACAGCTCGAATTCCTGCGCAGTACAAATAACAACACCTGGGGTCTCGGTCTCAGCGAAGAGAACATCGTTTTCGCCTCCACGGCCAACAACAATGCGAGCTGCTACATGCCGATCCCGAATCGCTTCTACGAAAAGGTTCGGGGATGGTCAGCGGAACGGCTCGGCACGATCGCCACGAGCCAGGAGTTTTATCCGATTACCGAAAAGGTCAGGCAGGTCGACGCACACGGCCGTTTCACCGCGGGCGCAGGGCACGCGCTCTACACGGCCCGCGTCTTTCCTAAACAGTATTGGAACAGAACTGCCTTCGTGAACGGCCCGACTGGCCATCTGGTCGGCACTTTTGTGCTGCGTGAACGGGGCTCAGACTTCTACACCACGAATTCCTGGAATCTTCTCGCCAGTGATGATGAATGGTCGGCGCCCATCATGACCGAGGTCGGCCCGGACGGCGCAGCCTGGACGATCGACTGGTACAACTACATCGTCCAGCACAACCCGACGCCGGCTGGCTTCAAACGCGGCAAAGGCAACGCGTACGAAACATCGGTGCGAGACAAAGTGCATGGCCGCGTTTACCGCACGTTTCCAAAGGGAGCGAAACTGCAGGAGATACCGAATCTCGAAAAGGCATCTCCGGAAGAACTTGTCGCCACGCTCAAGAACCCGAACATGCTCTGGCGTATGCACGCTCAGCGTTTGCTTGTTGAGCGCGGAAAAAAGGATGTTGCTGGCGACCTGGTGAAACTGGTTGAAGACGGGTCTGTGGATGATGCGGGAATCAACGCGGCCGCCATCCACGCGCTCTGGGCCCTGCGCGGGCTTAATGCGATGAATGCCCGTGTTCGGCAGGCCGCGGCTAAAGCTCTCAAGCACTCGTCACGCGGAGTGAGACGCACGGCGATCATGACGTTGCCCCGGGCCACTGAATCCCTCCAGGCGATTCTGGAGAGCGGTATCCTTAATGACAGAGACGGGCAGGTCCGCATGGCCGCCTGCCTGGCGTTGTCTGAGTTTGCCGCATCCGCCGATGCAGGGCGTGCCATTGTCGGTGCTCTTGGCATTGCCGAGAATGCTTCTGACCGGTGGATTCCGGACGCGCTTACTTCTGCGGCGTCTGCGCACGAAGAGCATTTCCTCGCTGCAGCCTGCAAAGAGAAATTACCGGGTACTGCGCAGGCACTCGTCGGCCGGATCGTCCCGCGGGTTGCTGAACATTTCGCAAGGGGCGAAAGCGCGCCCAAATCTGTGGGCAATGTGGTTGCGGCTCTTGAATCAGCAACGCCGCAGGTCGCCGAATCGATTGTCAACGGTCTTACCAGTGGTTGGCCAAAGGGAAGGCGGGCAGAGCTGAGCGACGAAGTGGATAAGGCAATGGTGGGATTGGTGCAAGAGCTCTCGCCCGCCGCCCGGGGCAAGTTTGTAAAGCTCGCCGTTCAGTGGGGCAGCAAGAGCTTCACCGCACAGATGGCCAAAATTGCCGAAGGCTTCTTAAGAACAGCGCAGGAGGCAAAGAAGCCTGAGAGCGAGCGCATCGCGGCTGCTGGCCAGTTCATCGAATTTCGAAATTCAGATGCTGCTGCTGCGGCTTCGATTCTCGCGCTTGTTACTCCGAAGACTTCACCTGAACTGGCCAGAGGATTCATTCAGTCCATCGGCAGAAGCTATGCGCCTGAAGCGGGCGCTGCACTCGTTGCGATGCTTCCGCGGCTCACTCCGGATTCGAAAAAGGAAGTGCTGAACATTCTTCTCAAACGCTCCGAGTGGACCGCCAGTCTTCTTGCATCAGCCGAAGAGGGAAAACTGAGCCTTTCACTTCTGCCTCTGGCTCAACAACAGAATCTCTCGCGTCACCCGGACAGGAAACTGGCAAGCCGTGCGCGCAAGATTCTCAAAGAGAGTGGTGTTGCAGTGAACGCGGACAGGCAGAAAGTCATAGACCGTTACCTCGAGGCCCTCGCCGGGCCGGACAACGGCAAGCAACCAAAATTCAAGAGTGGCGATGCGGCCAGGGGCAAAGTCGTCCTTCAACAGAACTGCACCGTCTGCCACAAGCACAGCGGCGAGGGTGCAGACATCGCCCCCGACCTCACCGGAATGAATGTGCACCCCAAACACGAGCTCCTCATCCACATCCTCGATCCGAGCCGGAGTGTTGAAGGGAACTTCCAGCAGTACCAGGTCGCCACTGATGAGGACGAAGTCTTCGCGGGCCTGCTTGCATCCGAATCCAAAACGGCAATCGAGATCATTGATATCGAGGGAAAGAAGCACGTCATCCTGCGCGAAAATATCGAGACGTTGATCGCTTCGCCAAAGTCAGTCATGCCTGAAGGCTTCGAGCACAAGATCCCGGAAGCGGACATGGGCGACCTGCTCGAATTCCTGACTCAGCGCGGCAAGTTCCAACCGCTTCCGCTCGGCAAAGCCGCCACCATCAGCAGCGATCGGGGGATGTTTCACGCAAAGTCGAGCATGTACGAAACGCTCATCTTCAACGACTGGAGACCGAAAGTTTTCGAGGGCGTCCCATTCATACTGATCGATCCGAAGAACGGCACGGTCCCGAACATCATCCTGCTGCACAGTCCAAACGGGGCCGTCTGCCGCGAGATGCCGAAGAAAGTCACCATCCCCTGCAACGGCAAGGCGAAGGCGATTCACCTGCTGTCCGGTATCGGAGGATGGAACTACCCCGCGATCAGAGACAAGTCCGTATCGCTGACCGTTCGCCTCAACTACGATGACGGCAAGGCCGAAGACCACCCCCTCAGGAATGGCGAAGAATTCGCCGACTACATCCGCGTGGTGCATGTTAAGAAATCCAAATTCGCCTACAAGATGCAGCGGGGCGGGCAAGTACGTTATATCGTGCTTTATCCGAAGCGGGACGCTGTCATCAAAACCATCGATTTCATCGATGGTGATCGTTCCGGGCCGGCCGTGGTTGCGGTGACTGTTGAAGCGCCTTAATCGTGATGCATCAAGCTCAGCTCAATATTCGCCAGCACTGAGTGACTACGAAGCAGACGCACATACCGAGCGCCACGGGCATGAAGGTCGAGAGAAGGGTCCATTTGAGGCTGCGGGTCTCTTTCCAGATCGTGTAAATCGTGGTCGAGCAGGGGCTGTGGAGCAGGCTGAACAGCATCAGATTGACGGCAGTCAGGAGAGTCCAGCCACCGGCATTGAGAATGGACTGGGTGTCAGGGACAGAATCCAGCTCGAACATCACCCCCGGCCCGGCGCCGGTGCCTGACAGACCAACCTGAAGGACAGTCAGCATGAGAACGGTGGGGATCACAATCTCGTTGGCGGGGATAGCGATGATGTATGCCACCAGTATGACGCCATTCAATCCGAGCCAGAAACCGAAGGGGTCCAGGAAGTCAATGAGGTGTTTGGCGATGGTATCGTCACCAATGTGAATGTTACCGACCAGCCAGATGAGGGCCCCCGCGGGTATGGCGAACACCACCGCTCTCCAAAGCACGAAAATCGTCCGGTCTATGAGAGAAGTATAAAGCACCTGAAGAAACCTCGGTGACCGGTAGGGAGGCAGCTCCAGGTGAAAGGTCGATGGCTCGCCGCGCAGGACGGTCCGTGACAATCCCCACGAAGTCACGAATGTCAGGAAGACGCCAAGCAGCGTGATCGCGACGACTGCGAGCGCGGAAGCGAGGCTCGCCATCCATGCCGGAGCCAGTGCGCCGACGAAGATCGTGGCAATGAGTATCTGCGTTGGCCAGCGTCCATTACAGAGAGAAAAGTTGTTCGTGATGATGGCTATCAGCCGTTCTCTGGGGCTATCAATGATGCGTGCGGCAATGACCCCGGCCGCGTTGCAGCCGAGCCCCATGCACATGCTGAGCGCCTGCTTGCCGTGTGCTCCTACGCGGCGAAAGATACGATCCAGGTTCAGGGCTACTCGCGGCAGGTAGCCAAAGTCTTCGAGCAGCGTGAACATCGGAAAGAAGATTGCCATCGGCGGCAGCATGACGCTGATCACCCAGGCTGTGGCAAGGTAAACGCCGTCTATCAGCAACCCATCCAGCCACCAGGGCAACGACATGGCCGCGGCCGCGGATTTGAGCAATGGGTGAATCACGTCCAGCAGAAGCCAGGCAAGACCGGCGGAGGGGTAGTTCGCACCCGTGATTGTCAGCCATAACACGATTACCAGCATCAGTACCATGATGGGAAAACCGAGCCACCGGCTGGTGAGCCAGTGGTCCAGGGTCTGGCCCCAATCCGTTTCTTGCTCTTGCTCCCCACGGGTCACCACTTCATCCGCGATGCGTGCCGCCTCCGCGTAGATGGCTTCGGTCAATGCCTGGTGAAAGTCCGGACCGGTTTCCCAATGCAGGCTGCGAACCGTTTCCATCACCTGCTCGGCACGTTCGGCTGGAGAATCGTCCTGCTCTTCATCCCCGCTCAGCAATCCGGTTTCGCCAGAGCGCAGAGCGGCCATCACTGTTTCATCACCATCCAGGAGACGCATCGCGACCCATCGCGAGTTGGGCAGGTTGGGGAACGTCTCCTGGATACGCCGGTTCAATACGTTCACCGCGTCGGGCAGCCTCACCGTAGATTCGAGTCGATTCTGTTTCGGTTTACAGGGAGTTCTTTCCGTTGCCACGCCGTGTATCGCGTTGGTCAAATCGGTCAGCCCCTCCCCATATCTTGCCGAGGTCTGGACGACCGGTATTCCCAGTTCGTCTGCGAGCGCATCGCTGTCAATCGCGATCCCATGGCGTCTGGCTTCGTCCATCAGGTTCAGGCAGAGCACCACCTTGTCGGTGATCTCCAGGACCTGAATCACGAGATTGAGATTGCGCTCGAGGCGAGTGGCATCCACCACGATGACCGTCACGTCCGGCCGGCCGAACAGAATGTAATCACGGGCCACTTCCTCATCTTTGCTCGCTGCAAGCAGCGAGTATGTGCCTGGCAGGTCGACCAGCCTGTAACGCTTCTCCTCGTGCGTCATGCCGCCCTCGGCTCGCGTGACGGTCTTGCCCGGCCAGTTGCCGGTGTGTTGGCGCAGGCCGGTCAGCGCGTTGAAGACCGTGCTCTTGCCGGTGTTGGGGTTGCCCGTCAGAGCCGCCACGTAATCGGCACGCACACGCGGCACGTCTAACTTGACGAACGTATCCGGCGCATCGGTGTCACCTGCTGGCGATCGCGGCATGGCTGGCCTCGTCTTCTTCCGTTGCTTGAATGTGGATGAGCGATGCCTGATCCCGGCGCAGCGCGATCAGAGCCCCCCGAATGCGGTAAGCCATCGGGTCGCCACTGGGAGCAGAAAGCTCGGCGGTGACTCTTGTTCCGGGAATCAGCCCGAGATCTAAAAGGCGGCGTCGCTGCAGCCCGCGGCATCGCGGCGAAAACTCAGCCACCACGGCCGAATCACCGTGTGCCAGCGAGCTCAGGCGCGGTAGAGACTCCCGATCCACTGAAGGTCTTTCCCTCGGCAGCACGGTAATGTTTGCCGCGACGACCGGAGCGAGAACATGCTCCTGGTCTCCAACGGTGAACAGGACTCGCTCTGAAGTATTTTGAGTGAGGCGAAGGAGCATTCCAGGCCTCAGTTTCAGTGCGCGTATCTGGGCGTAGATTGCCTCCGGCTCGTCTTCAATGTGGACGACAACCGCGCTCTCTCCCACTTCCAGCGCGCTTAATGACTTACCCCGGTTCTCGGCGATGCGGCCGTCGGGCGTGGGGATCGCGTCACCGTGTGGGTCGTAGCGGGGATGGCCGGTCTGAGCGGCGATGGATTCCGCCTCCTGCGGGGTCATGGTATGTTCATAGCGGTCGGCCTCGTCGTGCCACTCCGATTCCTGGTATCCGGTACGGTCGGCCAGATAACGTTCATAGAGCCGGTGGTGGCGGATGACTCGAAGCGCATCTCGCCTGCCTTCATCGGTGAGCTCGGGGCCTCTGTCGCCGGAACGGGTCAGACCCGCCGACTCGAGGGTGCTCAACAGTCGCACCGTGGGCTCCTGACCCAGTTGCAGGGCTCCGCCCAGGCTCTCGACGGAAGAGCTCTGCCCCCGGTATTCGCAGTCATGCAGATGCTTGAGCGCATCCTCGATGAGCACCCGGTCGTTGACGTTGAGCATCCGGGCCAGACGCCAGTAGAGTCCCATTGGAAAGCGGAAAATCACAACCAGGGCGAAGACCGCTACGGCGAACAGGATGAGAGCGGAAGCCGGTGCCATATCAGCTATGAGTGCAAAGAAGGACTGGTTACGGGATGACCGATGCGGATGCGTCTCAAGTGAGAATGCGTCTGAAACCTGATCGATAGATTCTATACCTTCTGTTGGCATCGGGACAGCGCAGAACATTCGGAAAGCGCACTCAGGGGCATATCCCCGGTCGCGCATCAGAATAATCTCCAGCCAGATATTGAGAGCCATATGGCTTGTCAGACAAAGATTAATCACTCAAAGTACGGTTCAGACTCCGGCGATTCAGGCTCTCTCTTTTCGGGCAGCTTGGACCGCGTCAGATTTCGACGAGGCAACATGCATACGAAACTATGAAAAATCACATCTGGAAATTCCTCTCGCTTCTCGTCCTGCTCAGCCTGTCAACGGCATTTGGCGAAAATGTCTCAAACAAACGGTTCGATCCTCCCCGGGCTTACTTTACTCACGCCAATCTGAATAAGAATGGGTTCGTTTCGGCCATCAAGGGACAGGAGAACTTTCTTTCCCTTTATTTTGCAGCCATCGACAACTCCGCTAAGAAATACGAAGCCGAGGGATTTTCGTTCAGCGTCTTGCTGCCTCCGTTTGTTCGTATGCTCGAAGCAGGAGGCAAGGCCGATGACGTTCGGAAAACTGAATTCAATGGACGGCCCTATATAGAAGTTCGACGCGACCTCGATCCGAAAACCGTTTTCGCTCGCTGCCTTCGGGGGCCGTGGGGAATCGATCAGACGCTCTGGTTCCGTCTGGACGATGCACGCGTGCCCGAGGCGCCCCAACCGATACGAATCGCTCTCTTTTACCGGGGCAAGCAAGTGCATCACAGCGACGCACGACTGCGTGTGTACGGCGCGCTGAAAACCCCGCCTCCCGTCGATCCGAAAAACTTTAAGCTCTGGCTTCACTACGGGCCGCACGCTCGTCATCCGCACTACGATGAGCTCGCCGATTACCTGCGCAAGGCGGGCGTCAACACCGTTCAGATCATGTCGAATCCGGAATACATGCGTGAGATGCAAAAGCGAGGATTCTTCGTCATCGCCCAGCGCGGGGGAAGTTACAGCAAGGTCCACCGGGAACTGAGAGAGTGCCTCACGCTCGGTCCCAAATGGTTCGAGAAGTCGGATGGTGGAGTCATGAGAAAAGCTCTGCCGCATGGGGACGCGGTCCTGTGGGATTTCGAGCCGAGCCCGGCCCACATCGAGCTCGATGAATGGACCGCATCCGAGTTCGCAAAGAAGCTGAATCTGGACAAGCCCGCTCTGCTCACAGAAGACCTCATCCGCGAAAAGTACCTTCCTCGATGGATCGAGTTTCGGCAGCAGCAGTGCGCACAGGCGGTCAAGCACTGGGCGGATTTCTGCCGCTCGTTTCGGCCGGATATCCGGACGATCCTTACCGAGGGCAGAGCCAATGTTTTCGATCCGCCCGGCCAGATCGATTACCGGAACGTCGGTTCATCGGTGACATATTGCGACCCAATGAACTTCACCGGGATCAGGGCCCTGTTCAACCTGAAGCAATGGATGAAGCACGCGCCAAACGCGACCTTCACTGGATGCCAGAATGTCGCCGCGGGCAGCAAGCACAATGTGTTCATTTCTGCGCAGACGATCATGCTTCAGATTCTGGGGTCGGTGCTGGTGGGCGGCAAAGGAACATCCATCTATCCCGGCCCTGCGATGGACGGTGAGAACTTTGTCCTCTTCAACCGAGTGATGGGGTTCATCGGCCGCAATCAGCAGGCTCTCTTCAGAGGGAAAGCCCAGCCTCCTGAGCTGATCGTTCTGCCATTGCCGAAAGAAGATCTCGAAGTGAAGCTCGGCGACGGACCCACCCTTCGCAACATCTATCCGGACTGGGATCGAGAGTCGATCCACCGGTCTTTTTTCAATCCCGTAAAAAGAGAATACCTGGCTGTGGTGGGAAACTGGAACGGTAGCGAACCGTGCATCTTCAAACTGAAAATGTCTACAGGCAGGGGCCGGTGGAGAGTGCTCGACGATGAGAACCGGGAAGTACATCAACTTGATGGTAAGGGCACTCTTTCCTCGGCCGATCTTTCCGAGGGCATCTACCTCAAAGTACCGGCATACGATTACCGCGGCTTCAGGATCGCCCCCGCAGAGAATGTCTCCCCCAAAGTGATTGCGGATTATCGAAGCGTCGAGTTGTCAGAGCTCCGAAAAGAGGCGATGAGCTACACTCGGAAGAGTCGCTTCGACGCGCAAGCCCCTGCGGCCGACAAGGTGCAGTTGGGCTTCGATGATTTCGATTCCAACAACCAGCTTGAATACGTCGTCCAGTCACCGAGACAGAAGCTGTGGATCAGCCAGCAGGGCACGATCCTCAAGTGGCAGGCGGCCGGCAAGCGGCTGCAGACCGCCGGACAAGGTCTCCTGCGGGACATGATCTGGCTGCCGCAGACGGAACGCAGCAATGCCTCCATGGATTCGGCCATGACTCTCGAGAGCCGCAAGGTGCGCCAGGACCGCGTCGAGTTGTCCTTCAAGCAGACCGTTTCGCTGGATACGGTGGGTGCCATGGTGAGCCTCGGTATCGAAAAGGAGATGACCGTTTTTCCCAACGAAGGCAAAGTCCAGGTTCACATGCGGATCGTGAATACCTCTCTGGCCATGGAGTTGAAACAGCTCGCACTCAGTTTGCGCGTACATAACCACATCGACCACGAAAAGACCGGCCCTACTTTCACCTGGATCGAAGATTCGGACAGACGACTCAAATGGGACGGCCACAGAAACTATTCCG
>JASLXP010000603.1 GCA_030740295.1 Planctomycetota bacterium | reverse complement strand
GATCAATCTGTATTTTCCGGAATTCAAGGTCAAGAAAGATCCGCTGACGGCTCTGCTGATACTGGAGCTAACCGGGTGCTGAAGTACCTGACTGGCACCTTCACCGAAAACCTGGTGGAAGATGCCAATGATGTTGTGGAGCCAGGAGAATCCTTCATTGAGGTGGATGCCGTAAACGGTTCCAGCGACGTGATAATCAGCATCTTCGAGGGACAGACTCAACAACGTTCCGGCGTCGATGGCGACGCCAACGACGAGCAGGATGACATTGCACTGTTTACTTCGGCGCCCGGTGAGGGTTTCGAAGGCACTGCAACGGTCGAATTTGACTTGAGCGATGTCTCGTTGCCGTTCTCACTGGATTTTCTCTCGTATGACTGGCGCGGTGTGGGAGAAACGGAGGATGTTAACGAAGACGCGGACTACTCGGACAATCCACGCTCACGGGTAGAATTCGGCTCATACCGCGGTCATGATCGGGTAATCAACTGGCAGGAAATCTATATCGGCCCCTGACCAGGGAGCCTCTGAACAAGTATATGGAATCGTTTCGCTTGCACAGTCAGTAGGATTCAAAGGCCTTCAAGACGCTGGCTGATCTTCCGCCGGTTCGGCGCCGCCTTCTTCTGTTACGTCCTCGAGTTCCTTAATTTTGCGGGTTAGGGTGTTGCGCCCCCAGCCAAGCAGATTTGCGGCATCACGCCGTCTGCCTGCGGTGTGCTTGAGGGCAATATCGATGAGAGTGCGTTCAAACATCGGCGTGGCCTCATCGAGGATCTTGGTATTACCCAGATTCAACTGTTGATCGGCCCAGGCCTGCAGGGCCTGCGTCCAGTTACCAGTGCTGGCAGTATCTATTTCCTGCTCGGAAAACTCCGGTGGCAGGTCGGTGAGATAGACCTCGCGGCTCGACGCCATCACCGTAATCCAGCGGCAGAAATTTTCCAGTTGGCGTACGTTACCGGGCCAGCTGAGCCCGGTCAGGTATTGCTCGGTCTCCGGTCGCAGAACTTTGGGTTCTACCTCCAACTCTTCCGCTGCGATATTCAGGAAGTGATTGGCCAGCTTCGGAATGTCCTCCCGGCGATCACTCAGCCTGGGAATATGAATGCGGATTACATTCAGGCGATGGAACAGGTCTTCCCGGAATTGGTGTTCTTCTACCAGTTTTTCGAGATTCTGATGAGTGGCTGCGATGATTCTCACATCCACCTTGATCGAAGTGTGCCCACCGACGCGATAAAATTCTCCATCAGAGAGCACACGAAGTAGCCGCGTTTGCGTGTCGGAAGGCATATCGCCGATCTCATCGAGAAACAGGGTACCGCCGTTTGCCTGCTCGAAGCGCCCCGTGCGTTGCCGTGTAGCGCCAGTGAAGGCGCCTTTCTCATGGCCAAAAAGTTCTGACTCGATGAGTTCTTTGGGTATTGCAGCCACATTCAGTGGCACAAACGGCTTGTCCTTGCGAGGGCTATGGCGATGCAGGGCATGCGCCACCAATTCCTTTCCGGTTCCGGATTCACCATTGATCAGCACCGAGATGTTGGAGTTGGACAGCCGCCCGATGGCCCCGAAAACTCCCTGCATGGCCGGTGCTTCGCCGATGATTTCCTGGTTCTTCTCAATTGTCTCGGCGGTGTCCTCGATGTTGTGTTCTCTGGCATGGTCCAGGGCGCGTTGTGTCATCGCCACAGCCTCATCGATATCGAAAGGCTTGGGCAGGTATTCGAAGGCGCCACGGCTGTATGATGAAACTGCGCTGTCCAGGTCCGAGTGTGCCGTCATGATAA
>JASLXP010000602.1 GCA_030740295.1 Planctomycetota bacterium | reverse complement strand
AGCCGGGTTGGCACGCGCTGAGGTCGGAGAAAATGACTTCTTTCAAAAGGAAACTCCTTTCCTGAATGGTTGTGGGTTTTGAGACTCTTGAATTTCTTGGTTGCTTGTCTCTTTAAGTAATCTCTTTTGTTGTATAGATAGGTAATGTCTTAGATTTCCTGCAAAAAGAAGCGGCGTGAGCTATCTTCCAGAGGTCCCCAAAAACCTCGACACCCCGAGTGGGCAAAAGGAAGGAGTCACGCCGTATGAAGAAGATAGCTCCGAGTGATAGATTGCGCAAGGAATTGAAGGAGTTCATCGAAGGACTCCAGGATGTCGAGAGCGCCCAGGAGGCGTTGACTCAGCTAGTTCAGTTGTCCACCCGGCTGATCTGCCAGGAGGGTTTTGAGGCGCATCAGCGGGACCACCTGGGTGTCGATCGGTATAAACGCGGTGAAGGTCGTCGAGGATACCGTAGCGGCTATGAGCCGGGCTGTCTGGATACTGCCGAAGGCCGCCTCGAGGTCGCGATTCCTCAGGTCAGGGATTCAGAGGAGCCCTACCGGTCCAGCCTTTACGATCTTCTGCGCGGCGACTCAGGGATGGTGCAGCGCCTGGCAACCGAGATGTACGCGCGTGGACTGTCTACCCGGGACATCGAGGACGCCTTCACTGATGAGCAGGGGCGTTGCCTGCTCAGCCGCAGCAAGGTCAGCGAAGTCACCGAAGTCCTTTGGGAACAATACCAGGCCTTCCAGGAACGCGATCTCAGCGACTTTCCTCTTCTGTGCCTGTTCCTGTACGAGCCGCTTCGTACCCACGGCATCACCCGGGAGGCCGTGCTGTGCGCCTGGGGCATCACACTGGACGGCCGGAAAGTTCTGATCTCCCTGGGTCTGGGCAGCAAAGAAAGCGGCGAGGCATGGCTCGAGTTCGTCCGGGATCTCGACCGGCGTGGTTTACCGGCACCCCTGTTCGTCACGACCGACGGAGCCGGTGGGCTTATCCAGACCATCGACCAGATGTGGCCGAAGAGTCTGCGCGGACGCTGCTGGGTGCATCGGATGCGCAACTTTGCAGCCAAGGTGCCCGATGCGCGCTGGCATGAGATCAAGCCGTATCTGGTGATGATTCGTGACGCCCCGGATCTTCAGGCCGGCCAAAGTGCGGTGCGAGAGTTTCTGGAGAAGTTCAGCAAGGAGTTCCCCGGTCTGTGCAAGTGTCTCACGGAGGACCTCGAAGCTCTCCTCGCACACCTCCAGCTTCCCTGGCGACTACGGAAGTTCGCCCGCACCACCAACCTGATCGAACGCAGCTTTGTCGAGGAACGCCGCCGAACCAAAACATTGCCGCGATTCTTCTCCGAAAAGAGTTGCCTGAAGCTCGTCTATGCTGTTCTCATCCGTGCCGCTGCCAGATGGCAGAATATCAACATCACGTCCACCGAACTGCTCCAGTTCCAGCTGCTCTATGAGGAACGACAGATCGCACCACCGGCTGAAATGGTAGCCGTTGCGTGAACCTCACTGGACCTCCAGTTGAAGGCTTGCATTTTGCAGGACGCTTAAGACTTGACCAAGCCGGGGGCCTTTTTTACTGGTGCAAGTTTATGATTCTTGACGACTTTCGATTGGCCGATCAGGTTGCCCTGGTCACGGGGGTGAGTAAGGGGTTGGGGCGGGCGGTTGGGACGATGATTATGGAATGGCAGATTGGCCTTGACAGGGTGTTACGGCTGTTTTAACATGATGTTTCCTT
>JASLXP010000601.1 GCA_030740295.1 Planctomycetota bacterium | reverse complement strand
ATGTAGAGTATGATAGTGTCAGACGAATTCTTTCTTGTCTTCATTCGTTTGACCCCATTCGTCTGACAGAATCATTCAGGCGAATCATCTATTTAGCCTCGAGAGTATCAATGTACGCATGAATCACCTCCAGGTCTGTTTCTGTATCCTGTCCGTCTGTCTTTTTTCCCCTGATGGCTGGGCGGAACAGTCTGAGCCTTTCAAATGCAAGCCCTCTGCTGTTCTTTCGTTTCTCAAAGAATCTGCGCGTTATGTAAAAGATGCGACTGGCCGCGGCCACCATGCAGTCATCAATGGGAAGGCGTCCTTTGCCGAAGGCTTGACCGGCCATGCCTTTGAATTCAATGGCAGAAGTTTTCTGCGTGTGCGCGGTCACCCGGAACTGTATGCAAAAGATCAGTTGACCCTCGACGCCTGGGTCTGGGTAGAATCTTTCGGCGGCGATTACCAGACGATTGTCAGCCAGGCCGGCGAACACTACCGGCTGCATCTTGAGCCGGATGGCAGGCCCAGTTTTGGTCTCAAGGGCTTCGGAAAGCGCGGCGACCTGACCGGCGGCAAGCTGAAGCCAAAGGCCTGGCATCGAATCACCGGGGTGTTTCGCCGGCCGCAGATGGATCTCTATCTGGACGGCAAAAAAGTTGCCTCAAAGAAATGGGACTTTCCGATTGCAGAGAGCGGTGACCTGTTTGTTGGAAGCAAGTCGGGCGTCGTATCGTTCTTTCGTGGGAGAATCGATTCGGTCAGAATGTATCCCTGCGCACGCCCTCCCGAACCGAACGACCTGAAAAATTATCTGCCTGAGACGATGTCTAACGAAAAGCCAAGTATCAGTCTTAAAACTCTCGAAGATGTCATTCGGATCAGCTCGGTCGAATTGGACATTGATATCGACAAGACAACCGGAGCGATTCGAAGAGCCAAGCGGGGAGACAAGCTCCTGGTAAACGACAACCAAAGACCACCATTTACCGCCGAACTGCTTGAGAGTGATTCCTGGGATGGCATCAGTGATCTGGCAGAGGGGAAGTTTATCAAGGCCGAGCATCGGCTGAAGAAGATCGAAACGAAGCATGATGAAAAGAGTGCCGAGGTGAGAGTCGACAGCCGTCTCGCTTTTCCTGGCAATGATGCTTTCGACATCCGGATGGTTTATCGACTGAACGCAGGCGGCAAGCACCTGCAACAGACCCTCGCCGTTAGAAAGGAAGGCCCGTTCAAGAATCGATTTCTTCGAAGACTCAGTCTCAACCAGCCTCTGACCTTGAATCATCGTAAACGCATTGTTCAAGGCGGGGACCAGGGCCGTACCCTGGACACGCGCTATCAATACCAGTTCCACGTGAACACGGTCGGTGGGCTTCTTCACGATCCCGAGCGCAACGAATGGCGATTCCTGAGTCTCGACCAGAACAGTCCCTTCGACTTTCGAATCTGGAAATCCGAGAGCGACCGCACGGCCAGCCTGACCTTGCAGCGCGGCCGGCGGTCAGCGGGTTGGACGAGTGTTTACGATCGGGAAGGCGGCGTCATGGCCGCGTATCGCGGCATGGCCAGGCGAGCACCCAAATCGATTTCTGTCGATGCTGCCGGTACAGGTGAGTTTTCGATTCATCTGCATCCGCCGACCCAACCGGCATTGGATCTGGATTCCTCACGGGCCGAAACGAGTCTGTTCGGTGACGAGCATGTGATGGATTGGATCTTCTATGAGGATGAATTTTCTTTTGCCGAGCCGGAACGTGAACTGGCAGACATCTGGAGTGTCAAGAATCTGCCAAGCGATTCTGCGGTGAAGCCTGCTCCACAGCGTGAGCCTGATTATTTGAGGAAGATTCCGATTGCCGAGGGAGAGCTCGAGCCTTTTGTTCAGGGCGGTGTGCCGTTGCCTCGCGGTTCTATTCAGAGGTCGGATCAGCTTCGCATTTTCGATGGTGAGCGAGAACTGCCGCTGCAGTCGCGTACTCTGGCTCACTGGCCGGATGGCACCATCAAGTGGCTCTTTCTTGTCTTTCCTTTGAGTGAGTCGAAGAAGGTCAAAATGACGCCGGGCACGGGCGATGGGCAACGTCTGCCAATTCAGATCACGACTCGAAACAACCAGGCGAAGTCGCTGCAGCTTCGTTTTGGCGAGCAAGTTCAATCCGCGAAAACAGAGTCCGCGATATCGGTGAGCGAAGCAGACGGCGTGGTCTCCATAGACACGGGATCGCTTCAGGTGACTCTGGGTAAGGGGCAACAGTGGATCAAAGAGATATTGATTCAAAAGAAACCAATACATGGTTCGCAAAAAGACGGACGGCTGTCGTTCATCGACATGCTGCGTCCGGAATCAGGCTACGTTACGAACAGGAGTCACCCTTCTGGCAAGCGGGACGATGGCCCGCTCGAAATCCAATCCATTCAAGTCGAAGAAAAAGGTCCGCTGCGAGCCATCGTGCGACTGGAAGGCATGACGAGAAACATCGAACCACAACGAGTCATCCTGCGCGTCGAGCTCTACGGAGGAAAGCCGTTCATTCGACTGTTTCATACCGTCGAGTTTCTTTATAAAGATCCGCGCCGTGCATTCGTCAGGAACATGGGACTTCGCCTGCCTCTCCAACTGGACCCTGAGAATTGCCAGGTGTCTGCCGGAACGGAAGCCGGACCGAGTGAGGCTGCCAACGGCAGAGAAGTCGGCTTGCTTCAAACCAGCCAACACCATTATCGCGCCTGGCAGAAGACAGAGACGCCTGAGGATACGCTGCACGCAGGCGGGCGCTCGAGAGGCTGGCTCACTTTGTCTGATGGCAAGCGCGGAGTCACCGCCATGCTCCGGAACATGTGGCAAGAGTTCCCAAAGGAATTGCGCGCAAATTCAGACGATCCTTCGATCACCATCGGGCTTTGGCCGGACAGCGTGCCTCTGATGGATGTGCGGCGTTATTCAAATTACCCGCACCGCTCGCAGGGCGAATCTGTCTCTGACCGCAACGATTGGGTTGAGAGATCCTATTACCCCAATGACCCGTTTGTCGGCGTCTCCAAGACGCACGAGATGCTTCTTGTCTTTCACGGAGAACCGCCTGAGCCCGCGGCCATTGATTCGTTAGCAGCGGATTTTCAGAGCCCACCTCTGATCTACGCGGGTGCAAGCTGGTATAGCGATGTCGGCGTAACCTTTCCTTTCACTTCACCGCACAGGAATCTTTCGCAGGCCGATACGGCGCTTGAAAAAGTAATCGACTTCTGGCTCTTTCATCAGCGGCTGCACGGGTGGTATGGGATGTGGGACTACGGTGACTTCCAGCACATGTTCCGCAACGGTTACGGGTGGGTGTATTCCAGAAAGGACCTCGCGGAAATCCTCAAGCAACCGGCGGACAAGCGATACGCGTTTTCGAGGACGAAACGCCGCATCCTTGATTACAGCACTTACCACGACTGGGCTCATGATAACGGCCGATGGGGCTGGACGAACTCCGAGGGGCTGCCCGGACTGCTGCTGCAGCTCCAATATATGCGCACGGGACGCAGGGACATATTCTTTGCAGCCGAGGCAATGGCCCGCCATGTACGGGACGTAGATATTCGGCACGATGGGATGTGGTTTGGTCGCGGCACACGGCATGGGGTTCAGCACTGGAGCGACGGTAATCACGAAGAACGCCAGACCATTCACTCGGAATTCCGATTCATCCATTACCTGACAGGCGACCTGCGCAGCCGTGACGTCGCCCAAAAACTGACTGACCGCATCTACACCAAAGGCAAGATCAGAATCCATGCCGCCCACAGCGGCCGGCTGTATGGACTGCTCACCCGCTGGGAAATGACCGGCGATAAGAAACTCGGGGAAATGCTCAGACGTTACGTCCATTGCTTCATTGTGCCTGAGGGGATTGCGGAATCGCCTTCGGTCGAGTTCCCGATGGCTGCCACTTATGACAAGCCGGAAAACATCAACAGCGGCGGAATGTTCTTCAATTGCTTTGGCGCGATGCACACGCTCCTTGAGTACTATTACCTGACCGAAGACAGAGAACTGCGAGACGCGATCATTCGCATGGCGGACGAGGCGATCAGACGAAAAACCAAGCCCGGACTACTGCGGAAATCGCTCGCCTTCGCCTCCAAACACGCAGATGACCCGGCCCCCTATAGAACTTCACTCCAGCAGTATCTTGGCCAGGGCGTCTGGCGTTACTACTTCCAGTCCGTGTCGAATAACCCGGAGCACTGGACGGGTGACACCTCGTTTCTGGTCGGCAGTGTCCCCGGCTCGTTGTTCTGGCTGAACGATATGTTCTATCTCATGACCGCGATCGAGCGTGATCCTGACTTGAACAATTCACAACGGGATTATCTGCGCGAGCGGAATGAGAGCGGCCAGATGCGCCATCCGACCCGCGCGAGCTGGCAGGACGAATACGATGCGCCGGAATTTGAAGAGTATTTAAGGCGTGAGAAATGAGCCGCGTGGTCATCGGCTGAGAGATTCGTTCGTAAGAAGTCGATCACGCCCCGAAGGGGCACAAACATATCAGACCAGGGCAACGCCCTGGGTTATTGGGATCGGTCACCCCTGAGCCCTGAAAGGGCGGCACAAATCGCTGAGGCATGTGTTGTGTCGCCCTTACAGGGCTAGCACAGTCTTTTCTATCTGTTCCCAGGGCGTTGCCCTGGGCTGATATGTTTGTGGCCTTTCAGGCCGGAAATCGGCTGATGTCGACTTTTTACGAGCGAATCTGGCAGCCTGTAGCTACAGGCCACAAGCTAGGATTCGTTCACATAGATCCTGGCTGACGTCTTGCCCCAGAGCCAGCTCCGATCTTCTTGAGTGAGGAAGTCGTAGGTCTCTTCAATGATCTTGAAGCCGAGCATGTCTTCGCCGGGGGGATTCAGTGGAAAACCGCTCCAGCCGATCATCCGATCCGCACCGTAGTTTTCATAGACGGCCTTTACGAATGGTCGCACGTCCTCGAACGGCCACTCCTGGTTAGATATGCCATCCATTCTCGTTGCTTTCACGAACAGGTTGGGATACCGCGCCGCTTTCAACAGGCTCTGGAAGCTCCCGTCGATGCCTTCATCGAGTATCGGTTCGCCGACGTGATCCACCACCACGTTGACCTCAGGAAATCGCTCGAGCATCGGTTCGAGGTGGGGGAGCTGCGCGCAGCGTCCGAACCAGGTAAATGAAAGCCCGAGCCGGCGCGCCGTCTCCCACAGCGGCAACTGATCGTCCGCGCACAGCCATGAAGCATCTTCGCTGGTGATCGGATAGAGCCGCATGGCCTGGACCCCGTGTTCCTGGTTGAGCCGTTCGAATATGGCCGCGGCATCCGGTTTATGCGGATCGATCAGGGCGACCCCATGAAGACGATCGGGAAAGCGGTCAAGGCAATGGCACATGTAGCTGTTGTCAAAGCCGTGCCAGAAGGTCTGGATGAGAACGGTCCGATCGAAGTGATGTTCGTCCATGAACTCGATGAGCTTTTCGACAAAGCAGGACCTGTCCGGTCTCGATGTAGTTTTCTGGTCATTGAAAGGGTAAGGCGGCTTACCGTCCGTCCAGAGGTGAACGTGGGAATCAATGCGCATGGGTGATGAGTAATGAGTAATGAGTAATGAGTAATACGTAATGCGTAATGCGTAATGCGTAATGCGTAATACGTAATACGTAATACGTAATAAAGCTAGGTTATCACTTCTCCGCGTGGGGCGGAGATCTTTGTGGGGTGGGCGTCCCGCCCGCCAAAGCATCCAAGGCCGTAGGCCGAGATGCTCAGAAGCAGGAGCGCCTTCGGCGCTGGTGGGCGAGACGCCCGCCCCACATACTTTTGGTTGCGGCTGTAAGGTCGCTTTAGTTAGGGGCAAGCGAATTAAAGTATAAGGCTATCACTTCTCCGCGTGGGGCGGAGATCTTTGTGGGGTGGGCGTCCCGCCCGCCAAAGCATCGAAGGCCGTAGGCCGAGATGCTCAAGGTTGCGGCTGTAAGGTCGCTTTAAGTTACAAGTACTTCGGCCAAGGGCTGCGATCCGAATTACGTATTACGTATTACGCATTACTCATTACTCATTACTCATTACGCATCATTCTACGGAGGACTGTTCGAGCGCCGAATGCGAGGGCGAGAAGCAACAGCATCACTGTTCCGTTCCCGAGCTTTCCGGTGGACTCTTTGGAGAGGTGGCGGAAGCTCAGCTTTGCTCCGCCTCGGAGCTTCTTGAAATGATAGACGTTTGATGTTTGCGGGATGTCCACCCGGATGGATAACAGACCTGTCTTTCTGATCGGTTCGGGAGTCTTGGCCACAAGTGCCGGCGCATCGACCTGGCCACGCCTAGAGCTCAGCAGCACGTCGTCATCCGCGGTGATAGCAGTTCCCTCTCTTCTCTCTTCGTCTCGGGCTTCACGGCCAAAGAAATCTCCACCTCCACCCCCTCCTCCACCCTCACCAATCGATGGAAAGCCCGTCCCTGTTGCCTCTACAACTTTGATCTTTACTTCTGGGACAGACTTTTTCGTGTCCTTCATCAGTTCAGCCTCTTTGCCGGTGATTCGATAGGTGATTTCGTCGCCGCCCTTCACCTGCAGGGCCCTGTCCCGTCGGTTTACTGGCCCTCTTTTCGTTTCTATCTCGGCTACGAATAATCCCCGACCGGCCTGTGACTTCTTAAGGATGGTATGCACCCTGTCTCCGGACGTCGTCGTAACGATGATCGGCACCCTGTCCATTCCGCGGACTGTCGTCAGGTTCCGATCCGAGAGCCGGATTCGCAGATTCTTGCCTGGCTCGACTGTTTTTTGCACTTCGCCGGAAAAGGCTCCAATCAGACGGAGAGTATCCAGGGCTTCTTTGTATTTGCCGGCGTGCACATCTGACTCTGTCAAAAGATCTCCGAGGTCCTTCTGAACTCCCTCTCGGTTCTTACCGGTGACCATCTGGCCAAGATTGATCGCTTCTGAATAGAACTTCTGAGCTTTCCGTACGTCTCCCTGGGCCTGGAACACCATAGCATTCATGGCCGCCGCTTTTGCCTTGAGTTTTAAGTCCGTCTCATGACTGAATTCATCCAGTATCTCGTTTGCCTTGGCGAAGATCTTCTGAGCCAGCAGCGTCTCGGCGATCTTGAGCCGCGCAACCGTGGCTTCCCGGCTTTTGGGGTAATGCTTCATAGTGGTGGTGTATTCGTCTCTGGCAATATCGTAGCGTTCGTTGGCCATGTAGCAGTCACCGAGGAGATTCTGGAACGTTGCCCGATGCTGACGGGAAGTGCCTCCCTTCCCCTGCGAAATCAAGGTTTGCCGGCAGATGGTGATGGCGAGTCCTGCCTCACGTGACTCGATAAGTTTGGTGACCACGAATGCTCGAAACTCCGGCGAGAGGTTTCGATGATGAGTTTTCAAAAGTTGCCTGTAGGGGCCAAGTTGCGCCCACGCTGACTGTTTGTTCCCGGCCTCGAAAACTGCCTGGCATTGAAGGAGAGGAGCATCGGGCCGTTGCAGGTCGATATTCGCCAGTGCCGCGGATTGCGATCCTTGAATCGTGAGCGACTGCTCCTGGTCTTCCTGCTGCTGACTGAACTGTTTGTCGAGGACCTCCTGCTGGAATTTGTTGTCAGACCACAGTTGAAGGAGCGAGACCCCGTCGTCATGGTTCTTCGCGATTTGGTCCTCGAACTTCTCTTGCTGGTAACGGCCAAGCTCTTTTCGCTTCGATTGCCGGAGCCGTATGGCATTTCGGCGCTCTACCTCTGCGAGGGATTCCTCAATCTTCTTGTCAAGCTTCTTAAGATTGCTCTGCGCTTTCTTCCTGCTGAAGCTGATTTTCTGGCTGGATTCATAGGACCTGAGGAGCTGCACCTGCTCTCGCACCAGGGATTCCACTTTCTCGACGAGGGATACTTCGCTGATGATCTCATCGACGTTGCCGCCGAACAGGAAGAAGCGGTGGTTTTCCGGCAGGTGGACTGTCAAGAGAGTCTTGATGACCGGTACCTTGATGACTTTTGGGCCGAGCAGTTCTTCCCGTCCACTGGTGCCGAAGCCCTCGGGTAACCTGTGTTCGTAGACGATTTCTACATCAAAGGCGAGATCGGCGGAGCTGGTCTTTACGAGTGGTATGAGAGTGTTGGTGCGGTTCTCTCTCTCGATGACCGCCGGGCGGACGGGTTTATCGGCCACAAAGACGCTCCAGATCTCGGATCCGTCAGGCATCTCGAGCTCCAGGTACTGTTCGGTTCGGTTCTGCATGTGATAAGTGACCTTGGAGAGCATCTTGCCTTCCTCGCTGATCGATATCTTTATCTCGGCCCAATCGACAGATGCTTCCGTCAGCTCCTGCATCGTGGTCAGTTCCTTGGCGAATTCGAGTTTCCAGTCGTCGCTCCGTGCACTGTATGCGGTGGCCGCGCGGTTGACCTGGCCTCCCACGGGGAAGAAGGGAAGCTCTTTCAGCGGCACTTCCCGGATGTTCTTCCGGACCTTCTCTTTCACAATGTACTCTGACTGATTGGTCAGTACGACGTAGGCGCGAGCGCGGTCCACTCCGATGATGTCCGGCCGGGGGATCTGAATATCGGCCTTGTCCGGGAGGGGCAGCTCGAGAGTGAACGAATGATCGATCAACCCAGTTTTGGGAGCGTGAAGTTTCAGGGTCCAGACTCGCCTCGCGTCCATGCCTTCGCCGGCGACCGATGACCGTACCTGTCGAACGAGCGGAGATTTCACGTCGATCTGATTGCCCACGGACTCGGGCAGTGAGAACTCACAAGTGTCGATTGCCGCGCGGCGGACGTTGTACCGCAGCGTTATCGCACATCGCATGGTGCCCGATTCAACGGTAACGTGGGTCACGCTGGTGGCTGTGACCATGGGTGTGACTTCGCTTCGGGCAACGCTCAGCCGATGTTCCGGGGCAATGTATGAATATGCCATGACCGGCGTGAACCCTTCACTGACCTGGTGCTCTGCGGCAACATTACGAATGTCGAGAGGGCGGAGGCCCTCGGCCTTCAGCGTGCGCAAGGTGTAATCACGGAACGCAGCGAGGACCATTGTTCCCGGCTGCTCGATGGTGCCCCTCACCCTCGGGTTCACGAACAGAATGTCATCCGTCCCGGTGACGGGCGAAGTTGCTTCCAGACTCAGGATGGCTTTCGTTCTGATGGGACTTTTGAAACTGATATTCACACGTTGAACACCGGGATGGCTCGTCAGCCACCACTCCTTTACGGGCGCCCCCTTGATATTCTTGACCTTCCACGAGAGTGGCAGGTCCACTTCGGCCCCGAAAATGGGGCCGCTCTTCAGAGTGAGTGTGAGCCGGCTCTGGAGTGCAATTTCGTCAGCATCAATGGAGAAGAGTGAATCCACGGATGCGGCGAATTCGGAGGCGGCCGGTTCGACTTTGGCTCTGAGCGAAACAGGGCCGCTAGAATATGCAAAGGCGCAAAGCGGCGCGAAGCCTTGTGCGACATCGGCGGAGCCGAGCCCGCGGGTCAGATTGATTCTCCGCATGCCTGTGGTTTCGAGGACCTCGCATTTCAGATTCGGCTGGCTTGCCAGAACTACAGTGCCCGACTCTCTGGCCACGCCGACTGCGGAGATAAGTGGCACGCCGAACGGTTTCTGCTCTCCGTCAGTTTTTGCGCCTGCATCAATCTGAAGGGTGGTTTTGTCACTGACAGATTCCAGGAAAGAGACCCGGATTCTGTCGGGGTCGTCAGCGTCGATGGCCCAGCCTTTGACCTTCTCGCCTTCGACTCCGTAAACCGTGAGAGGCTTGCCCACCTGAAGGAGAAGCGTGTTGATGGCCTTTCTGGTTACGTTCAGGGTCAAGAGACTTCGTGTTTCCACGTAGGCTTCACGGAGAGTCACGACGCTCTGGTTTCTGACCTCGACGTGTGCTGCAATTCCGTTGGCGCTCCGGCCGGCTTTGGGTGACCAGCGGAGGGTGACGGAGTTAACGCTCCCAAGCTTCCCTTCCAGTACCGGCTGTCCGTTCACCTGAGTGATCCTCTGTCCCCCGTGGGCGGGGTCGAGCACTACATCGAGATCTGCAGACGGCAATACGAAACTCAATACGGTGGTCGGGGTCCTGGGAACGGCAAATGAAAACTTGCCCGTGCCCGATTCGTTCTGAGCGGGAACAGCAAAGGTGACCGTCAGGACGTGGCGGCCCTTCTTGTCCAACCCGAGGGAATACCCTCTCCTGCCTGGCGACAAAGTGGCCTCTCTCTCTCCAAGCTTTGCCTGGCGAATGGCGCCAGTGAGTCGGAGTTGAACCTTTGTCCATTCATCGCTGAAGGTCCGGATTTCAAAGCGGGCATCGAAGACGGCTTGCAGGCCTTCGAGGCGGCCCTTGTACACGGCGTTGCTGATGGTGTAAGGCACGACCGGTTTTTTGCCTTTCTTCACGGCCCCGGGATTGGCCCGTTCCCACAGCTCCATGAAGTCTTCGTAGGGCAGATAGACCTTCTCCAGCTTCTTTGGCAGTTCCTTGTCTTTCGGGTTATAGGGCACGTAAATCGTTCTTTCGGGCATCCATTTCGATTCATTCCGCTTTTGCTTCGTCTCTTCCGCGAACAGAGAGGGCGGACCGAAGAGGGCGGGCAACAACAGCAGAGCCAGCACAAGGGGCCACGCAGAAGTAACTTCCCATTTTGTATAACTGAACATGTGCCACGGATTGCTTGCCAATCCGTGCGAACAACGTGATCTGCACGGTTTGGCAAGCAAACCGTGGCACATGGCCATTTTTCGAAAATGTGAAGTTATTTTTGAGCGGTCTCTAAGTAAAGCTCTCGGTTTTGATGGCCCATCGACAGACGCTGGATCTGAAAGACCCATGCACTTGGCGCCCACCCACCGGCAGAACCGGTAGACGGCAAAGATTGCCACGCCGAACAGCGCGGCATCACAGTAAGGCCTCAGTACTTCTGAAATGGCCATGAGCAGACCAACAAAGACAACTGCAGAGATAATGAGCAGGAAGAGCGCATGCATTTGCTTTGCCGTGCAGAGCCACACGGACAGAGCAACGAAGCTAATCGTGAGAATGATGCCCGCCCACTCAGCAGCGTTGCGTGAGACAAACGTAACCCGCACGTCCGGATTTCCGCCGAGACGTTTGAATGAATGGACCGTGCCCGAAGCCGGTATCTCGATTTCCATGGAAAGCAGCTTCAACTCATCGAGGCGTTGCTTCTTCCTCCGTGGGACAGGTTGCCGAGCAGCATAGGAGGTTCCTATGCCCGCGAGGGATTGGAATCCTCTGCCTTCGGCTTTTATCTGTGGGGCTGCAGGATCGCGCTCGGCCTCAGCGGGCGGGGATAAGCCGGGAGATGGCGGAGCGCCAAGGCCAGTAGTCGAGGACAGGTTTATATTTCCGTCACCAGTCGTCAGATTTTCGTCCCTGCCAGAAACGGACCCATTCGTGGTGCTCAGGGTGATGTCCTCATTATCGGGATCTTCCTTTGCCGGAGGCTCTCCGAACCGTTCGGCGCGAATGGGGTCGACTCGTCCATCGATGGCATCCATGGCAAAATCGGATGAAACCTCACCCCCGCCCTCCGCTTGCCCAGATAACTCTTTAGATGATGCCCGTTGTGCGTCCCCGCCGCCCCGTGGAATCCGGTAATCCCGACCCAGCCCGGCAACCAGCTCCCCGAGGCTTCTGAGGTTGTTCAGACACGATATCACTGGCGGAACACTTCGGTATTCCATGTTCCCACCGTAGCCCAGGTATTGAAAGCCCGGCGGGAGGTAAAGAGACCAGTGCGTCGAGATTACCGGCACGCCTGCCACTCTGACTCCTGCGAGAGACAGGCTGCCGAAAGCGGAGAGCCCTCCCAGTTCTGATTCGTAGGTGAGAATCACGGGGAAGACTTTTTCCTGCTGTTCGGCGATGGGGATGGGGATGGCGAGAAGCTCGCCCGTGCGGGCCGGCTTGACTGGTTTCCCGTCTGAGAAAGCGCTCCACAGGCGGCTCCCGGGCGGCAGTTTGATCGGAAGACTGCTCATCGATGCGTTTCGCAAGGTCAGGGTCACCTGGGTGCGGGCCGTCCCGTCCGTGGAGACAACCGTTGTGTAATTCGCCTGCGAAACTGCGGTGGACAGCACGTTCACTTCCTGATGCCGAATGATGTCGAGGAGCAATTCGTAGGAAGGCGTCAGCCATTTATACGCGTAGATGATCCGGCTGGCAGACCGGTAGGACGGATGGTTCGGGATCTGCGAGACATCCACCTCGATGAGATTCCTGGTCTGGGGATGGATTTCGATATCGGAGCTGGCTTCGACCGCGATGAACCCGGACTGGCGATGGATGTCGAGGGCTTTGATGTTCCCGAATTGAACCCGGTTCTTTCCACTGGCTATGGATCTTTCATACGAGACGGTCATGCGATAGGCGCCGACCCATTTTCGGTAGAGGCCGATTTTCCATACGTCGCCGGTTGCGCCTTCACGTTCGACCAGGCCTCGCTCTTTGATTTGCGGCCCGCGAATCTCCACTTCTTTCCCGATGCCCTTGGGCAACTCAATCCACAGCGCGTCCGTAGCGGCATGCTTGATATCGAAATCGACCAGCGCGTGCACCCGGTAAACGTCGCGCTCCATCCTGACATATTGAGTGACCACCGCGCCGATGCGCGGACTGCGTCTGATGACTTCAAGTGAGCCGCCGTATTCGCGCTGATAGGAATACCCCAGCCTCAGCCCGGCGGAGGCATAGCCCATTTCACTGAGCTTTCGCGTGTCCATGGATTTCAGAGCGGTCAGGTCCAGATCGTTCAGCTCGAACGAATCGTCCGACGCGACAGCCAGAATGCCGTCCTGTGTGGTGGCATCCTGAACCCATACCTTTGGCATCGAAACAGTTCGTGTGACCCAATCTCTGGCAAGCCAATCGTCCGGGCTTCGGCGGCACCTGACTTCGCAGACGTAGGTGTCTCCGCGGCCGAGACGCGAGGCCAATTCCACTTCGATGATTCGCTTTTTCGCTGCCACGGATTCAGCCCAGTCCACTTCCTCCTCTGCGTGTCTGACGTTGAGAATCTCCCAGTCCGAAGGCAGCTCGAAGCGAACCCGGTGTCGCTCTCCTTTGTTAACCTGAAACAAGATTCTCGAAGTCAGGAACATCTGCTGTTCCCGCACCTCGAAGGCCGAAAGGACCTTTGCGTAAGTATCGAGAGGCACAGGTTTCGCGTCGACAACTATTCGGTAGTCCGGTCGCCAAATCGCATAGGTGCGCCAGGCTCGCCTGGCTTGTTCGATCTGCGCCGATGATTTCGATGGGTCTTCGAACACACGCCTCACCTGCTCTACAGCCACTATTCGAGCAAACAGGGAATGATGGACATGGACTTCAGCCTGGCCTTTCTGATTCAGCGCGTTCAGAAAACTGACCTGAGGAAAGATAACGTTTCCGCCATCCGCGCCGTCGTGGCCGGTCTCCGCTGCAAATCGGATCTTTACTTTGTCGGTTACCGGCTTGTGGAACGTAAGACGAATGGTCTTGGTCTCGGCTGCGGTGGTCGTCTCGATGTCTCTGAGCTGAGGGATCCGGGCGCGGAAGTATTCAACTGGCCGAGCCAACCCATCTCACCGCCGTCTTCTTGTGATTCATAAACAATGCTGACCATGAAAGATTGCCCAGGGGTCACCTTCGCCACCGGGACGAGGAGCTCGCCACTTTCTCCCTTTCTTGGCCGCTCTGCCTGGCCGTTCACGAAGAGCGAACGGACCTCGGAGTTCTCCGGCAGTGTCAACGGCAGCAGTTGGAGCTGATTTGTCTGCACCAGGTAGCGCGCCTCGGTCATGATGACTCCGTCCTTTGAGATAACCGACTCGAGGTAAGCTTCATTCACCAGGCTCTGAAGCACGCTGACGTAATCATGGAGCGTCGCCTTGAGCTTGAGCGTGTAAGGGTGGTAGAGGTACTTGAAGGAGAGGAAAGTGCCCGGAGTCGCGAGGCGAGAGTCCGGCAGTTCTCTCGAATCGATGGGGTCGAGACCTTTGATGTCTTCCACGACCTCGACGTTAGGGCCTTTCGTGACGGCAACGAAGCCGTTTTCACGGGCCACGTCGTGAACGATGATCTCCGGAACGGCAAAGTCCGCGCCCGATTCTTTTCTGATGCCTTCGAGCTTGGTTTCGTACTCCAACAGCAGTTGGTATTCGCCAATGGTTTCGCTCTGAAGGCTCACTCGCCATCGGTCCCGTTTGGGTGCGCCTTCTTCGGCTTCCTCCGTAGTCCGAACCTTCTCCTTGATGTTGGCGCCGGAGATGCGCAGGTCATCACCCAGGCCGCCGGGAACGGAAAAGGAGAGGTCGGTGATGCCGGCATAATTGACGGCATAAACCAGCCAGGTCCTGAGCTTAACCGCGTCCTCAGCGATCTGAACCAGCGTGTCCACACGGGCCGTGACGTGGGGTTTCCGCTTTTCCACACTCAGGTCAACAGAGACAGGCTGCTTGACGTAGTGGAAGCCGAACACTGTGCGCGCCCCGCTCTTGGTATCGGCTCGCAGTCTCGCGTTCTGAAGCTCCTGAATGCCTAGAGGCGTCGCGTTCTCAGAATCCTCAACCTTGGCCTCCAGTGTTTCATGGACCGCTACCGCGATGGCTCCCGTCTGACGAGAAACATCGACCACTTCCAGCACGGGGAGCGAGAGTTGGCCGGTCTCTGCTTCACGCAATTCCTCGCAAAGCACAGGCAGTGTGAACTCGCCAAAAGCCCGGCTCGCCAGATTCACGGTGACGGTCTTCTGCTCATTCTCTTCCACCACCGAGTAGTCATCGACAGTCTGGTCGCTGCCGACTTCCCGGATATCGAGTGAGGCAGGAATCTTGAAACTGACCTTGAAGATTCCGGCTTTGCGAATGCGATACTGAATGGCGCTCTTGAGCTGGAGGTTCTCTTTCAGAATCGTCACCACGCTGGCCACGGAGGCTGTGACTTTCGGCACGATCCGGGTGGCCGTCAGCACGAGGTTGAAAGGATGGCTGACATACGTGCCCGCGAAGAATGCATCCTTGGGCCGCATGTTTGCCGGCAGATCTTCCAACGCTATCTGGCTCAGGCCGGTACGGCTCTTCACCTTCACATCAAGGTATTCAGAACCAGTGACCACCAGGGTGCCGGTTTCGCGTGACGCATCGAGGGGAATGACTTCGGGAAATGTCAGCTCC
>JASLXP010000600.1 GCA_030740295.1 Planctomycetota bacterium | reverse complement strand
CTGGGATCCATGCCGACTCGGATTTCGATCCCGGACGGCAGCTCCCGGTTGTCAGTCACAATCGGGTAGGCCGACCGGTTCATATTGTGGGGGTGGAAATCGCATCCGTTGTAATGGACCCGGAAGACGCCTGCGTTATAGACCGGTTTGCCGGCACGGTACTGGAGGTTACGCAGGCTGGTGAAGAAAACTTCGCCCGCGCTGCGCATTGCCGGATTGAGGTTCTGTTCGGAGTTGAAGGTTATCCTGTTCAATGTTTTTCTGAAGACCTCTTCCTCTTTGCCGGCCTCGGCATAGCGCATCCGATAGACACTGTACGCTGGAAGAAACCCGGGCAGGCGCCGTGGGTTTGGTTCGATGATGTAAACGCTGGTCTCGTCGATGGGTTTCGGAAAAGGCGGCTTCACGCGAATCACGGTCGGCCTGTTGGAAGCGATCTGATTCGTGTGGCTGACGATTCTGCTCCAACGGCCTTTATTCGTCCCGCTGACGACATAGATGCGTCGCCCCGACAGAGTGTTATTGGCTTCGGTCCTGTGGTAATCCAGAATGGTTTCCGTTGTGCCACCGTCAGCTTCGGAGAGGATTCCTCTCCTCTCGCTTGCCGTGATATGTCCTGTCAGGTTTGAGGAGAAAATGATCAAGACTTTTGACAGGTCGAACCTCTCGCGGCTGTCGAGCCCGGGCATGTACTCGGGATAGACAAAGTGCACACGAATGCCGTTTGCCTCCCTGGGGCCGTACGTAAGCCTGCGCAGGCTTCCATTCTGGTAGTTAAGGTTTTCGTCGAGCGCGAACTCGTAAATGTTGAAGTTGTCCTCTTCGTTGCGGCGCATTGAGAACAGGACGCGCCTGGCGTCGTAGCGAAGCGCGGGGGATCGGATGTCCTCTTCACCAGTCAGGCCCAGTTGGGAGCTCAGATCGGCCGCGGCCCCCGTGCTTCCCTCAGAGTTTCGCCAGGCTGAACAGGCAGCACGAAGAGCCGTGCTCCGGGCAGAAAAGTATCGACATCGAAGAAGCGGCGCTTGTTTTCCGGCCTCGTTCGGACGAACAGGATTCCCCGGACCTCACCAATGCTCTTCTCGAGCGGCTTTCCTTCAGATCGGAGAGATTCTTCAGCCTCTTTCTTCTCGATTCGCAGCCAGTCAACGAGCGTTTGAAAGTCCGGGTCCCGGCGGCTGACAAAAAAGTTGTTACCACCTTTGTGAAATATCCCTCCTTCTGAAAGCGGCAGATTCTTCAGCAGAAACTTGCTCTGCTCGACGTCCCCCAGTGTTACAAAGCCGGTCGCCTTTCCCATGATCGCCCCCATGGCTCTGATGCGATTGGATCTCAACATCTCGTCGGTGAACCGCTCCAGGACGGGGTTGCTGCCAGTCGCCTCAGTGGGCTCCGCCGGAGTCAGATTCATCAGGTGTCGGATGGAGCTCTGACGATCAAGGCCGGGATCTTCACTGTCTGTCTGGTAGGAAACGCCTTTGATGATGGGCCCGTATTCCTCAACGCCAAAATTTACTCCGGTATCGAAGCGCAGGTCGCTGAAAGCCTGGGTGCCGTGGCAATTGGCACCGAGACAATTCTTCTTCACGAGCACGGGCATCACGTTATCGCGGAAGAAAATCTCTCCCCGATGTTCGACTGGCCGGGGAGGCTCCGGATGGGCCGCGATCTCCATCTCGACCCAACTCAATAGCCGTTGAAAATCCTCTTCCTCCGGCG
>JASLXP010000599.1 GCA_030740295.1 Planctomycetota bacterium | reverse complement strand
GCGGTAGTACCATTCGATGGAGGGAACGTTCCAGTTGAAGCCCTGATACATCTTGTTCCAGTCGAAGAGACAGACCACACCCTCGCTGGTCTCCTCCCGCACAACGGCTGACCACCCGCCGGTGTATTGCCGATAGAATTTGTTCCAGACAGCCGCGCGCGGCCCTGCCGGGATGGGAATAAAAGCGCGAGCGCTTTCCGGCTCGAACTTGCCGCCGGGAGAAAACACATTGTGGATCCTGAGTGCCATATTGTCCGCACCCACGTACCGAGTGCGCAGACGATACCTTAGTCGCAGGAACGGCTCGCTTTCGACCAGGCGAAACGTCTTGACCAATTCAACGCCGTTAGTGCGAACCGTCCGGCCCAGGTATTCGGTCACCACACTGGCGACTTTGGGGCCCCGCTCCACGATCCGTCCACGATGAGCCGCCTGCATCAGCTCGCCAGGCAGTTGGTCGTCATGAACCAGTTCCTTGCAGCAGCCAAAGTAGACATCCTTGCCGCCCGTGAGATGTTTGTCCGTACGCTTGTCCAGGATATCTGCGACCCGCCCGCCCTTCTGCGGGTTGATGGTAACAACGAGAAAATCATTTTCGATAACCAGCAGGTCCACGCCGTAAGCCTCGGTCGGCTGCACACGGGCTGAGGCTGACCAAACCGGCGATGACAGTATCTGGATGATCGAAATCAGGAATATGCCAGTGCGCATTACCGCGGTTTCCATTCGCGTGCACTGGGGGCCGATTGCCAGAGACCCATCCCAGAGCATGCCAGCCTGCCGTTGATGGTCAGGCATGCGCACTTGCTGTACAGCATCCGCCATCCGCGTCCGACGCTTCCTCGCTTCGTCGTGGTTCCATTCACTGCTCATGTCGCTTTTCACGATGCTTCAGTGGCAGCATTCTGCATCCTTACGCTGTGAAAAACGAACAGCAACAGATTACTGCACGAGAAGCAGATATCTTTCTCGAACTCCTTGTCAACTTCCATTCGGCTCTCTTGGCCATGGCTGGTGGAGAAGTCGCGATACGCGAAATCCCTGACTTGGCCGTGATGGGCCAGTCTGCTAGAAATCGGTCTGTTCTTGCTCGATGGACCTAGCGGACACAGTGGCGTCTGCGATTCCTGGCATGGCTCGCCCGCACGAAATGCCTGAGGTTAGCGATACAGACGGAGACTCGGCCTGATGAAGCCTGAGGAAAGAGTTCAGTGGGTCTACCAGGCCGAAGGATCGGAAGATCTGGCCGGTCGTTACAGCGAGTGGGCACGAGACTACGAACGTGACATCCAGCAGGTGTTCGGCTATGTGGTTCCGGATGTGACCGTTGAAATCGCATCAGAGTACCTCAGGCTGAACGATAAGATCCTGGATGTCGGCGCGGGGACGGGGCTTGCCGGCGTGCTCCTGAACCGGGCCGGGTTTAGGAGTCTTTACGCTCTTGACATGTCTCGCGGGATGCTGGATGAAGCAGAAAAGAAAGGCATCTACCGGGAACTTTACGAGGGTACGCTTGGCGAAAGGATTGAACTCGAAACCCAATCCTTTGACGCGATCGTTGCGGCCGGCGTATTTGGCCCGCGGCAAGCGCCATCAAGTGGATTCGGTGAACTGATTCGGTTGACTCGGCCGAACGGGGTGCTGGTCTTCTCAATCCAGTTGCAGCACTACAAGGAAAGCGATATTCGACAAGTGTTGGATTCGCACACCAGGGCTGGTCGGTGGATTCTGGAAAAAGTCAGCGAGAGCTTTCAGGGCCTTCCCAGAGCCGAACCGGACATTCTGTATCGAATCTGGGTCTACCGTGTTGTCAAAAATTGAGGAGAGCCGATGTCTGTAAGCAAAGAGGCTTACGAGGATGACCAAAGCCTGATTCTGTTCGATCCACAGTTCTTCACCCCTGGAATCCGACAGTTTCTCAAATGTGAGAACGAATTCATACCTGACCGAATCGCACTGGCAGCTTCCGTATTGGAGGTCGGATGCGGACCGGGGCATTACCTGGAAAAGCTGGCCCCAAAGACTGACAAGATCCTGGGGATCGACATATCCACGAAGATGGTGGAGCTGGCAAAAGAAAAAACAGAGGAGTGGGACCACGTCACTGCCATGGAATGCGCGGCCGAAGTCTTGCCGTTAAGAGTCACTGATCGGTTCGATGTTGCGATTCTTACATGGAACACTTTTGGGAACATGGACCCGAATCATCACGCAGAGATTCTCAGCAACATCAGCCAACTGGTCGACGGCCGGATCTATCTATCTGTTTACCGATACGGGTCCGATGTGGTTGAGGAACGCCTTGCGTACTATCGAAAACTCGGGTTCCCCGTCGAGGACGTTCGCGGGAACGACGTGATTTACCGCGTCGGGAGCGGCACCATCCTGGCCACAGCATTCACTGATGAATACTACTTCAAAACGGCCGGCGAGGCGGGCCTGTCGGCCACTATCCACAACATCAGCAAATGTGGAAAGATAGTCGAATGCGTCAAGACCTGACCCGGGCTATGAGTAGCCGAAGTCGCCAGACTTGATGAGAGCCGGCAGCGTCCCGCCAAGCCGGGGCTTCCAGACCGAGGTGCCAGCACTGCCGGGGCAAACGGCGATAACCAGCCACGTTTTCATTGGCCCTCATCCTCAATGTTACATCATGCTTCTAAGCCGACGGATCAGCACTCTGATGATGCCCAGCATGACATCCAACTGGTCGCGCATGATCTCCTGCAGGGACTTCTGGTCAAGGGAAAGCAGCACAGTGTCCTCGACAGCGGTCACAGATGCGGTGCGGGGCTCTGAGGAAAGAGCCGCCATTTCACCGACGATGGCTCTCTCTCCGAGTTCGACGATCAAAGTGTCCCCGTCGTGAACTTTTATCTTGCCGTCCACGACCATGTACATCGTTGTTCCAAGATCCCCCTTGTGGAACAGCGTTTCATTCCTCTTCAGCCGGCGTTCTCTGGAGAGCTCCGCAATCCGAGAGAGAATGGCATCAGACGTTTCTGTAAAAATCGAGCAAGTGCTGAGGATGATGACGCGTTCGATGATACTGAGTTGATCATCTTCGGTGGCCTTCACCGTGAGCGCCTCCTCCTGGCCTTGGCCACTCTCTTCCTTCGGCGGTGGGGATTGCCCTTTAGCAAGTAACTCTCGCAGGCGGGTGCAGAGCACTTGGAGGATGCCTTCGGCCAGTTCCGCCCTGGCCCTCATCAGTTCGAACAGAGCCTCCTGCGATATCTCGAATAGCTTGCTGTCTTCGATGGGCGTGATGGATGCGGATCGCGGCTCCGGATCAAGTGCCGCGAGTTCTCCGAAGATGCTGCCGGCAGGGAGTTCAGCGAAAGTGACCTCTCCGTCATGGACGCGCATCTTACCGGATGCTGTGATGTACATCGTGGTGCCAATTACACCCTTTTCAAAAAGGGTCTTCCCCGCAGCGATATCAATCTCTTTCAGCGCTTGCGCGATGTCTGCAAGAATCTCATCAGGGATAGAGGTAAAAATGCTGGCCTTCTGCAGCAGTTGGACTTTTTCAATTATGGTTAACGATGCTTCTTCCCCAACTGCGTCGCGATCTGAGTGGCCATCCCTCAAGCATGCGGCCCCCGCGGCCTCGCTGACAGCGCGATCCGGATGATCGAGATACGGCTGAATCAATTCCTCCTTCCCGTCCATGGACAGGAATTGCGCCGAGTGAATCGTGCATGCCAGCAGCCAGGGATTCGCCCAGGTATCCGGCTGCGTCAGGATGGTTTCGATAACTATTTCCTCTGTATCAGCTGATGTGATCGATGGGGGTGCCAGAATCGGCAGGGCCAGTTCTTTGTGATCACTTTTCAGGGTGTTGTCGAGCAGTTCAAGAGCGATGTCTTTCTTCTCATTCGATCCTTCCTTGAAATTGCTCCATATGAGCATGATTGAAGCCGAAGGATAAGTCACCGAGAAGAGGAGGAAGATTCGGATCTGAACTTTTTCCAGTTCGTATTCGATTGCGGACCTCAACATCGAAGGCCCCGCACGCCCAATCAATGCCGCGCGGGCTTCCAGGATCTTCCTGCCAAAATCCGCTTCTTCCTGCAGGAGACGATCTATGCGGGCCCTTTCGTCACTCCGGGACTGATAGCCACTGAAATGTATCGCCCAGAGTATTTCCTGGAGGAAGTTGCGATCGGCCTCGTGAAGACGGTGCACGAGGAATTGGATAGCTGCGGGCGTTCGGATACGCCCTACTGCCTGCACTATCCGTCGTCTGCCCTGCGGAGAATCGTCAGCTTTTTCATACGCTTCCTCCAACGACGGGAGCGCGGAATCACCGCAGGAGACAATCGTCTTGATTGCTGTTTCGCGTAGTGACGATTGCGCCAGACATTCGATGACCAGCGGCCAGAGGCGGGAGTTGTTCAGACGCTCCGCCGCTCTGAGCGCGGCCTCTTGAACAGATGGATCCTTGTCTCGCAGCAGCGACTCGACTCCCCTGTAGAAATTGGTGACGCCGATGTCCCCCAGAAGATTGGCCGCCAGCCTGCGCTCCTTCCCCGACTCTGACTTCTCGAGCCCTACGAGGCGTGCTCCGGCCTCGACCGCGCCTTCCAGACCGCAGTAACGAATGAGCCCGACGAGCGCGCCTCGACAGACAGACTCCTCCTCCGAATCGAGATGAGACTTGAGCAGGTCGAATGCTTCCGTTGGTGCCGTTGAGGAAATGGCCCGAAGCAAGGCCCCCTGAACTGCTGGATCTTCCTCGCGTTTCAGCCGCGCGCAGAGCAGCTCGAGGTGTTCCTCGATACTCAGCCGCTCGATGCCCTGGCACGCGCCGACTCGAAGGTCCGAATCAGGATGTTCCAGCAGTCGCAGAAGGATATCCGGCAGGCCGGGCGGATCCGCCTCTTCGATGAGTTTCAGGCAGTAGAGGGCCTCCTCCGGGCGCGGGCTCGCCAGGCCCTTTTGCAGGATCTGAAGACTCATCGGGTCATCAAGCTTGAGGTCCTGACCGGTCAACCCTCTCCGCTCGAGTGCGTTATTGAGCATCCGGCGGTATTCGAGATTCGTCACGAAGGAGAACGCGACCCAGACACCCAGAATTAAGATCAGCGTGCCGGCCAGCCCGACTGGCGCAAAGCCAAGACCATTGCTGAGACCCAGGAGTAACAGACCGGTCAAGCCGCCGACTATGGGCGCGACCACTGTCTCTCCCATTGTCTGAATCTGGTCTCTGCGCTCGGGGGACAGCGGCTGATAGAGGGTATAGTGAGCGGGGTAGTAGACCGCGAGAAAGACCCTCTCCAAGAATTTGAAACCGACAACGATCCAGAAAAGCACTTTGGTCCCGGCACCCAGAAGCCCCGATGAAACGATGGCAAGAGCTCCCACGCCCACAAAGAAAGGGAGCGTCAGCAGCGAGCCAAGGAATCCGAAATGAGCCACCCACCTTCCGGAAGCAAAAGTTCTGAAGAGAAGACTGGTAATACCTACGACGGCCCAGAACTGGCCGAGGAAGCTGGTCATCCGGTCCAGGTCTTCGGGTCTTGGAAAGTTCTCTTTGGTCTGTGAAAGAAAAATGTTGTCGACAAAGTAATACGAGATATATGCGCAGAAAAAGTAAGACGCCATGATCAGCAAGGCATAGCGGCTCTTAAACAAGTCAAAGAAGCCTTGAGATGCCTGCTGATTCTCCGATGCAGTATCGATTTCTTCTTTGAACTCTTCTTTGAAGGCGCGAGTGATGTAGATGAAGATTCCGACGGCGAAGCAATGCCCAATGAAGGAAATGCCCAAAAGCGAACGCGTGCCCACCAGCCCTACGAGAACGGGAGTGAGGAGGCCACCGGCAACCTGAGCCAGAACTTCACCATTTCCGATCAGGCCGAAAAGTCTCTTCCCTTGCCGCACAGTAAAGACCCGGTTAGCCGTGCCCCAGAAGGCAAGGTTAAGCATCGACCATTCCACGTCATACCAGACCAGCAGAAGGAAGATCGGCCAACTGGCATCAGAAAGCAGGAGTATTGCGAGGAAGGCTAGAGAGAAGACGGCAAGCGCGAGAAAAGTGCCCGTCTGGTGCTGCTGGAACGATAGTCTCTTACCAATGTTCAGATGAAGGAATCCCACTAAGGGAACAATCACTGAGCCGGCGATGTAGACATAAGGCAGATTGGAGGCGGAAAACCTCTCAAGGAAGAGGGCGCTTGCTACCGTAAGTGTAAAGAGCCGCGGCAGACCGATGAATACTGACTGTAGCAGCGCGCAACCGACCAGTTTCTCTTCGCCTGGCTCCAGATTCAGGAATTGGCTGAGTCGATGTTTCAACTTGAGTTCGGCTCTCCTGCTCAAGACGGTTACAGGGACGGAGCATCAAATATGCAGCCCTTAATCGGATGAATCAAACTGCATAACCTGACTTGACTGTGCTGATTCTCTGAGCGTTTTTTTCATGATCCGTCCGCGTTCCAGCCGCTATCTCACTGGACCGGAATCCTCTTCTCCGTCGTCATGTTGATCACGAGCTGTCGCCCTCCGGTGACCTCGAGGGCATTTTCAGCGGTCATGCGTTCTGAGGGGACAAGGATGACAAACTGGTCGGGCCGGAGATTGCTCCAATACTCCTCCAGATCGTCGTTCGCGGCGTCGTTCAGTTGCAGCGACTTCACTTCAGGCATATCCCGCCACGCGTCAATGTGCTGGGTGTGTCGGCCACAGAGGTGAATGCATCCGCCGCGGGCATGGCAAGTGAAAAGGTCCACGTCCCGGCAACGAATATGTTGTCCGTACATATCTCCGGAAATCAGTTGCGTGGTGCAGCCGTAAAGGAGCGTGTATCCGCGGGGCATCATCCGGCTGAAAAAGCCGTGCGCGTAGACCGGCGCGCCTGGCACCGCTTCGAAGAACCGGTGACGCATCTCCAGTATTGTGGCTGATATGCGGTCGAGCACTTGGCCGGCCAACTCCGGCTCCTGAGCCAGGCAGGCCAGAAAATCCTCGCTGAACATATCGACGGCAGCGACGAGCGGTTCAGAGACATATGGTATCTCGACTGGAACCGTGCCCTCGGTTGCCTCGACAACGAACTTCAATATCCCCAGCATCTCCTGGAAGATCGCGTTCTCGTCCAGGTCTGGAGAGCGGAAGTCCTCCATGCGCATTCCGAGCTTCGAGAGGGACGTCCACCAGACGGGACCATCGCCATTGCGAAAGACCGGGCAGCCCATCACCGCGCTGGCAAAATGGAGGTCATACCGGCCCAGAGACAAGGCAAAGGGCCGCCAGGTCACCGGGTCCTTGTACCTCTCAATATTCTCCCTGAGATGGAGAAGCTTCTCGCCCAGCCATGCGTCGACATCGCGGGACTCGTCCCGCGGCAGGCCCAGGACATCGCTTGCGAATGTCGGTACATGTGCCGGCTGGTCGCCCCGGCAGAGACGCTCAAACTGCAGCTCATGCTGCCGCTGGACCTCGGATACGTCGTCCGTCAGGAAAGAGGCCGAAAGTGATTGTGACATCGATCCCTCACGAGTAACGTGGCCTGATGGCCGCAAGCACAAGACTTTGTTTCTCTCGGTCTGCGACGGAACGGTAACGCTGGGACCGCTTACTCTTGATTGAAGGGCTTGATCTCAAGAATCTTCACAGAGTAACCCTCAATGGAATCCGATCGCTCCATTACCGTCTCTTGAACCTTCTCGGCATCGCCAGGAGAAGCTGTATCTATCCGCTGAATCTGCAGAGGCGTTCGGTTCAGGCCACTGTCTTTCAAGTCGTACCTGTAGTGGATGATCTGGGGGACGTCTGTGATGTTTGCGAGGACAATCCCGATCGTTCCATCGGCAGCTTTCCAGACTGAGTTGTAAACCACCGGGAGGATGTGTTCGGGAGTATCGCAGCGACGCCAGATCCTCTTGACCTTTGCCAGCGGCTTCGTGAGCGTCAATGGTCGCATCATCTGCCCGACGTTGAGGAACTTCATGGCCCGGTATCGGGCGTTCATGAAACGGCGGATGGTGCCGGCCACTCGCGGGGCATATGAGACGATGTCCATGCGGGTCCAACCGGGCTGGTTGCCCCACACAAACGTTTGTGCGAACGAGGATACGAATTCGTCAATGTGCTTGTCCCCGTCTTCCCGGCCTTTTCGGAAGAGGTTGCGATCTGTCCATTCGAGGATGCGCCTGCCCATGATGAAGTTGTAGTCGTGGTAGACGGCTTCGTAGAGCGGGATGTTGTTGTTCGAAGGCGAGGTGCAGACCTCAGCGGCGTCCGCCACGTCGATATAGATTTCGTTGAGGGCTTCGTGATGGATGGCGAAGTCCTTTCGAGCACGTCGAGCGCTATCGCGGAGCAGTGATGTCATGCGCCTGCGTGTGTTTGCGTACAACGTCCCCCCGCCCACCGGATGGCCATGATTCGGACTGAAACACTGGTCGTGAAATGATGTGCCCGATGCGAGTTCGTCCACGTGAAATCCATCGATCCCAAGCGACGCTCGATCAGACGCCTTCTTCTTCCAGTGAGCCTGCCAGAAAGGAGTAAACCAGCAGGGATACGCATGCTGATCGTTTGTCTCGGTTGGCATCACTGGCCCCATGGACGGCGAGCCGTCGGGGCGATTCTCAAGATTCGTCTGCACTTCGTCACCATACTCACGGATCTGCACGCTGTACCTTTTGGGTGCGACATAGGCGCTGAAATGGACCTTTGGAAACTCGGCGTGCATACGTTCGAGAAACGTTTTCAGGCCATTCATGGGCAGGTACCGTGGTGGAGACATGTCGCCTCCACCTTCATACCAGTCGCTGCACCAGAGTGTCATGGGGAAGCCGAAGTAATCCCGGGCCTCACGCACCATGGCGAGCGTCGAATCGACATCGATATTGCGGGCGAGACGTCGGACCTCCTTTTCTGGCAGAGACCGAGCCAGCCGTCTCAGGTGTTTGCGTTTCGATGGCATAAAGTCCAGGGGCAGCAACATCCAATAGGCGCCGTCACGAATCCAGGGCGAGATGTCTTTCCGCCCATGCAGAGGTCCCAGCCTTGCCCACTTCTGTTTCAATGCCCACGAACGGTAGAGCTGTGCCGCGTCATACCAGTCCCCACTGAATGGGCCGATTACCGACGGATAGGAGACTTCCAGACCGGTAGCAGGCACCCCGGCGTTGGCAGGAAAGTGATGGACCTCGTAAAGAAGCGCGGGCGGCTTGCCGTTCGACGCGCGGAAGTGGAAGCCTTTGAGATTCATCTCACCGTCCGGTGTCGAGAAGTAGAGGCCGCCTTCAGATCCATAGTACGCATTAAACTGCATGGACTGGTGGTAGCAGGGATACGTGCGAACTCTGGGATGCAGTGTCTTGAAAGGGTCAGAGTAGAGTTGCCCCTCACCGGCGCCGCCACCGTTTCCACCGGGAATGGCGAGGAAATCGTTCCCGTCTTCACCAAGTTTCCGGAGGTTCCTTAAGCGAGGGAAGATTGCCGTCCACACGCCATAGGTCTGGGTTGAGTTCTTAATCCGGAACCGCCATTCGGAGAATGCAGAACCTGTCGGCAGCAGAACGGTGGCCTCGACTGATACCTGCCCACCCGATTGAGGAATTCGAAGATTCTCCCACCGCAGGACAAGTTCATCGCCTGCCGTCCGCTCGCGCGTCTTTACGGTCAACCGTCCCTGTTCCCCGTCGAGCGAACTCAGCCCGTCAGGTGAGCGGAGGATCACACTCCACAGGTTCCCTGTCCGTGTCGCGGAAAGTCGCTTCTCGATGAATTCAGTCCCGGATCGTTTGTCGAACAGGCTTGCGAGGAAGACCTGCCTTTCGCCCACGGCGAAGACCATTCGAACTCGATCGTTCTCAAGAACATACGGCTTAACTTCATTCTCACCCGCCGTCGGTGGAGCCACCGTGCGCGTAATGTTGGAGATTCTGACTTCATCGAGGGAGCCCTTGAACATCTCCCTTCCGTTCGGCTTTCCACCAAAGACCGGGTGACCCACCACGATGGTCTGTCCCGCTGTTCTGTCTTCAACTTCGACATCGAAGCGATGGTCTACATAAAGCTTGAGAACCTTCGCTTCAGCATCCCGAACAGCGGTGACGTGATGCCACTTGCCATCGACTACGCTCGTGTTGCCCGTGCAACGGGTGGAGGTGCCGCGTTGGCCGCGGAGGTTAAACGAGATCTGTCCGTTTTCTTTGCGCACCTCCAACTCGCAATTGGGGGACGCAAAGATCTGTTGTGTCTGTCCCACACGGGAAGTCCGAATCCAGCACTCAATGGTAAAGCTGCCGTCACCTGCGAAAGACAGAGGAACTCTGAGTCGGATCGCCAGGCGAGCTTTCTTGCCGTCAAATACAAGGGCCTTCCCGAATCGCCCGGGACCCCATTCGCAGTTGTCAATGTCGGCCGTCACCTTCTGAACGGAATCAGAGGCCGTACGACCCTCTCCCTGGTCGAAGTTCCAGAGCTGAACGG